>NZ_CP011797.1:0-300000 GCF_002795845.1 Reinekea forsetii | reverse complement strand
TGATATGACCCAATTCCGTGAGCGCGGTACGTATGGCCTCAGGTAAGGATTGCTCAAGCTTAAGGTTGTCGGTACTGTCAAAAAAACTTCGCCCCAATAAAAACCTGGGGGCATTCAAGGCTGTTTCTACATCCTGATTGAAATCAATCAGCTGTGTCGCCAGTACCAATTGAGTTTGCGGTTGGCCATCTCCTCCCTGGCTGCCAAAGAAAAAGCGATGACCATTGTCGGCAATATAACAGGAGGGGTTGAGTGTATGAGCCGGTCGCTTGCTTATCCCCCAAGCGTTTGGGTGTTGCGAATTAGAGTTAAAACCGGCGGCACGATTATGCCATAGCACGCCAGTGTCTCCGATCATGCAGCCAGAGCCAAAATCATGAAAAAGACTTTGCATTAAACAGGCTGTCCGGCCATCGCTGTCGGTAGCCGCCAACCAAACTGTATCCGCTGGTTGGCCTTGCTCGCCCCATGGGCTGGCTCTCGTTGCGTCGAGTAGACTAGCGGTACTGGCAATTTCAAGGGAATTAAGAGGCGAAAAATCTGGATCGCATAATGCTATATTGCGTTCGGTAAAGCTTTGCTTAATAGCCTCGACCATTAGGTGATAGCTTTGCGCGCTGCCCATTCCGTGCTCACCGAGATCCCATTGGTTCAGGGTTGTTAGAGCTTTTGCCGTGTAAATACCTTGACTCGGTGCGGGGAAGTTATAGTAGTCACCTGCGCGATAGCGCACCTTAACCATTTCCGCATTTCGCGCCCTCGTCTTGCGTAAATCATCCAGACTGAGGTTGCCGTTTAATGCTGTGAATCCGGCATGCAAGGCCTCAGCTACCTCTCCTTGATAAAAATCCATCAAGCCGTTTTTACTCAACAGCTTTAATGTTCGTGCGAGTTGTTGTTGTTTAAAAGTATCTCCAACCTGCAGTGGCTGGCCATCCGCTCGACGGACTATCGGATTGAGGTCAGGTAAGTTTGTCAGTAAAGCTTGTCTTTGTTTTATCCAGAATGCCTGAGAAGCGGATACCTGGGTACCCTGCTCTGCATAACTAATTGCATCCTTGAGCAACCGTTGTAAGGACAAATCAGAACCCCATTGGTGAGTGCTTATATCAATTGCGGCCTGCCAACTGGCGATTGCGCCTGCTGTCGTGGCTACCGCGTCAGGGCCTCGCTCTGTTATCGGCCGCAAAGGTGCTCGCTGCCCAGCCTGCCCAATACCCATGATAGAGCTTACTTTTTTGTCATAAAGCACCCAAACTGCATCGCCACCGATACCAGTCATATGTGGAAATACTGCTGCTAAAGTGGCACTAGCGGCAATCATAGCATCGATGGCAGTACCGCCTTCCGCAAGAATCCGCAGGCCAACTTTAGTCGATAAAGGGTGAGGCGTAGTGATAACGCCTTTTGTGCTTTGACACTTCATATCCAATTACCTATTTTGCGCTGATCAGGTGCCGTAGGTGCAGAATCGATCCAGGGTACCCGCGCGAATTTTTGGTGAATCCACGGCTCATGCGTCGTACCAACACAACATAATGATTCATTGTATCGAATAAGTTAAACATCGTAGATGCTACAATCACATCAATTGTTTGGTCTTTATAACTTCATAATTCTATTGTGCTATTAAATTCATCTGATAAATCAAAATCGATTACCGCTCTGATTTTCACTTAGAAATGATTATCGACTGACTGACATATAGCTTTATAGTCCATTAAAATTCGCAACTATTATTAATACCTCGCCACTTAATAACACATATTGAATCCAATAAAAATCATGAAATATTTAACCCACAACTCGGTATATCTTAAAGTTATTTGAAACATAACTTCCGAACGCGACTAGGCACGGCGCTGAGATCAATGGCCTTACCGCCTTAAGAGTCACATCTTTGTCCTAGGGCTGCAAGGATTTGATTGGCGAACTTTGCTCCCGCAACGGGCAATGTTCTTCCTTTTAGTTGCCCGACGTACAACACCCCATCGGGCACATCGCGCTCGTCAAGTTTACAAGCAACCAAGCCGATAGATTCTAAGTTGAGCGGTAAGCCGATCTCAATCTGAAATGTGATGATCCCTTCCTCTACAGCTTGATATCGTAAATAATCGAAACTGTCTGATTCGACCACGGGCGCTAGATTCAATGAGATCCGACGAGCACTGGCTTCCAAAATATGACGTACGCCATACTGTTTTGTCGGCAAACCAACAGGAAACCTTAAGCATTCTCTCAGTCGTAAAATTGGTTTATGTGCTAAAGGATGATCTTTTGGCATTAAGACCCAAACCGATTGCTTAACAGCCAAAAGGGTTTGGAAATCAGCCAGTTGCACCGGCTCAAATACTAACGCTAAATCTGCACTTCTATCTAACAAAGCCTCCTCAGCCGCCGCCCTATCGCGCACTTGGACTGAAAAGGTAACAAAGGGATGTTGAGACCGATATTTTGAAATTTCCACAGGTAAAAATGACGTTAAAATTGCTTGGCTACAAGCAATCGCTACATGGCCTCGGCGCTCACCTTTTAGATCGGATATTTGGCTTTTAACCCGGGCCATATCCGCAATTTGCTCACGAATATGGAGCAGTAAAATCTCTCCCGCGGCAGATAACTGAACACCTTTAGGCAAGCGCTCAAATAAATCCACACCTAATTCTTCTTCAATCGCCAAAAGCCGCCTATTTAATGCGGTTGACGTTATCGATAGCGTTTCCGCCGCTTTGCGGATAGAGCCAGCAGCGACAATAGCATTGAAGTATTCAAGGGGTTGTAAGTGACGCATTGGACGCTCCGTAGGTTAATGTGATGCATTTTTTGCAGCAGGCATGTGTCAAATGAGCAGTATACCGCGTCACTATTGATTGGTTAAATGAATTCTTCATATTTGTCCTGGTAAAAATTCAACATGTTACGTAATCTGCCGTTCACCATTGATAGTTTGCATCTCGCTTATCGAAGCCAAACGAAGGTTGCAGATGTCATATCTGAATGTTTCAGGCGGATCAATCAGGCCGACGACGCTGGCATTTTTATTTCGCAATCATCTTTGCAATATACCGAACGAGCCATTTCTGAGTTAGGTGAATTTGATCCTATATCTAAACCGCTTTGGGGTATCCCTTTTGCCGTCAAAGACAATATTGATGTTCTAGGTCTAACCACTACCGCGGGATGTCCTGATTTCAGTTATGAACCACCCAGCGATTCATTTGTCGTAAATCTCTTACGAGAAGCAGGCGCGATATGTGTGGGGAAAACAAACCTAGACCAATTCGCAACTGGCTTGGTAGGTGTACGAACACCATACCCAATTCCCAAGAACGCGATCGACCCAACAATAGTCCCGGGTGGGTCCAGCTCCGGTTCTGCCGTCTCCGTTGCCCACGGAATAGTAACTTTTTCACTGGGGACGGATACGGCCGGCTCCGGTAGAGTCCCCGCGGCACTTAACAGCATCGTCGGTTTAAAACCAACCCTTGGCAGCTTATCTAACACCGGGGTTGTACCTGCGTGCCGGACGTTAGATACCATCTCCATATTTGCGGCAACGGTTGCTGACGCTTATACAGTCTTCCAGCTCGCCGCCGTCTACGATGAACAAGACTCCTATTCTCGAAATTTTTCGAATCCAAAGCTTAATGCAAGTACCTTATCTAAGAAGATAGGTATTCCAAGCGGGGATTCAATTAGATTTTTTGGCGATAAAATTCAACAAGCGTCCTTTGACCATACTCTTGAAGAGTTGGCTAAACACGGAGCGGAGCTCATAGAGCTGGACTTTGAACCGTTCTATAGTGCAGCAAGTCTGCTATACGAAGGTGTTTGGGTGGCAGAACGTTATGCCGCTGTTGGGGATTTCCTTGAAAAATCTCCTGGTTCATTTAATCCTATAACTAAGCAAATTATATCACAGGCAAAAAAGTATTCAGCAGCAGATGCATTTAAGGACATCTATAAATTACAGTCGTTAAAAAGAACTATCAGGTCTAAATTGGCTGACTTAGATTTTATCTGCGTACCCTCTATTCCAACTTTCTATAGCGTTGCCGATTTAATCGCCGACCCAATAACACCAAACTCAAATCTTGGTACCTACACAAATTTTGCAAATTTTTTGGACATGTCCGCGATAACGGTGCCTGTCGATCCTAGAAAAGATGGCCTTCCAGGTAGTGTGACGTTACTAGCAACCGCGGGCAAAGACAACGTGATCGCCGAGATTGCATATAAATTGCAAGAGAACGGGCATGCGGCATTGGGGGCCACCGACTGGCCATTAGACACGAAACAGCTAACCAACGATGTAGACCCAAATACCGAGCTTGCATTGTCAGTATGTGGCGCGCACATGTCGGGCCTACCGCTTAACGGAGAGCTGACTAAATTGGGTGCTCGATATTTATATACAACAACAACAAGCGAAAGTTACCAACTATTTAGACTAGCAGGTTCTAATCCGTTTCGGCCCGGTTTGGTAAGAACACCAAGCACCGGTGTCGCGATTGAACTTGAGGTTTGGGCTATACCCTTAGAACACGTAGGGACATTCATTTCTGGAATTCCAATGCCGCTTGGCATCGGCAAAGTAGTCTTAAAAGACGGCTCTCAGGTAAGTGGCTTTATCTGCGAAAAAATTTCGGAAGATGGCGCTGAAAATATTAGCCACTTTGGAAGCTGGAGAAACTATATAGACGAAGTGTAAGGCTAGCACATGGTTTAAATACTTAGGAATAATTAACATAATTTTGAGGATAATAAGATGAAACACCATATATTTAGAACCGCATGGGCTGGGATACTTGCTCTTTCAGTATCCGCAACATTATCAAGTAATGTTATAGCCGCTTCTCGTGAAGATACACTGGTTATTGTTTCTGGTGCGAGCGTTAATAGTATGGATATTATGCGCGTCGGTACCAATCGACCAAGCTATCAGGTAGCGGTCAACATGTATGATCGCCTTGTCAGCTTTGGCATTCGTTCGGAAGGTAACGGAGGTTATCGATATGACTCAACGGTAATAAACCCAGAGTTAGCGACTAGCTGGGAGTTGGTTGATGATGGTACCGCTTACCTTTTCAATTTAAGAGAAGATGCAACATTTTGGGATGGTTCTCGAGTCACGGCAGCAGATGTTAAGTGGTCCTTCGATCGCGCAGTTACGTTAGGCGGGTTTCCCGGTGTGCAAATGTCTGCGGGCGGAATGAATTCCGTTGACCAGTTTGAAGTCGTTGATGAGCTAACATTTAAAGTGAAAATGACCTCTTCAAATAAATTAACCCTGCCAGATTTAGCCGTACCAGTTCCGATAGTAATTAATAGTAAAGTCGCGCTTGCAAATGCAACCGTAGAAGATCCTTGGGCCACAGAGTATTTGCATAAAACACCAGCAGGCGGCGGTGCCTATATGTTAGAACGTTGGGAGCCCGGCGAGCAACTCGTTTATACTCGATTTGATAATTGGAAAAACGGCCCACTACCAGCTATTAAGCGCGTTATCGTGCGTGAAGTACCTAACTCGTCTACCCGCAGAGCCCTAGTTGAAAAAGGTGACGCTGATGTAGCATTAGGTCTACCTAACAAAGATTCTAAAGAATTGTCTGAAGCCGGTAAATTGACAGTTGTAAGCACAACAATTGATAATTCTATGCATGCCGTCGGCTTGAATATGAATTTCGAACCCTTTAAGAATGTGAAAGTGAGACAAGCAGTCGCTTTTGCTATGCCCTACCAAAAGATTTTCGATACCGCTGCTTATGGTCTCGGCGCAAAAATGTGGGGCGGTGCGAGCACCTCGCCTACTACAACCGTTTGGCCGCAACCCTTCCCGTATGACACCAACATTCAGAAAGCAAAGTCATTAATGGCCGAAGCCGGTTATGCCGATGGCTTTGAGGTGCCGTTGTCTATCGATCTTAGCTTCGCTGAGTGGACAGAGCCGACCGCAATTTTAATGCAAGAAAGCCTCGGGAAGATTGGCATTAAAACTACTATTAATAAGATCCCAGGAGCAAGCTGGAGAACTAAAGCTCTTGTTGAGAAAGGACTTGAGTTGCACCTTAAAAACTTCGGTGGTTGGTTGAATTATGTAGACTATTATTTCTATTGGGTCTATCAAGAAGGTCACTTGTTTAACTCAATGAACTACATGAACCCGGAGCTCGAGCAGCTAGTTGATGTCACTTTACCGATGGCAGTTGAAGACCCACGATACGAAAAAAATATCAAGCGATTGATGGAAATCGGCTTTAACGATGTACCACTCATTCCGATTTGGCAACCCACTTTGGAAGTGGCTATGGCGCCTGGCGTTGAAGGTTTTGTTAACTGGTTTCACCGTCAATTAGATATTCGATCATTCTCCAAAAAGTAATTATAAAGGGCTAAAGTTTATTAAGTAAGATCTCGCACCAATTCACACCTGGTCCGAGATCTTTTCTTCGTTAATTTAGTGTTTGCCACGAACAACAGAGTGGCCTACTTAATTTGTGGTAATAATAGTGTTTTTTCTGAAGCTAAAAATGATAGGGCAGCGGATATTGTTAGCAGTGCCATCTTTAATTGGCGTCATAGTTGTCGCCTTTGTACTAACCCGTTCCCTGCCTGGTGATCCTGCAGTTTATTTTGCAGGCATTACCGCAGATGAAGAGTCCATTGCTCAAATTCGTGAGCAGTTAGGCTTAGATAAAAGTATATTTCATCAATTTATAGTCTACTGCAAGAACCTTACACAGGGTAATCTTGGCGTTTCTCTAAACACTGGCCAATCGGTTGCCAGTGAATTATCTGCTCGTTTTCCAGCGTCATTGGAATTGACTTTGACGGGACTCGCGTTAGCTTTAATGGCGGCCATTCCCTTAGGCATTCTCGCTGCTGTGAATCCAAATACCTGGATCGACCATCTGTGTCGTATATTTGTAACCGCCGGCGCATCTACGCCTATTTTTTTCAGCGGTCTTTTACTAGTTTTTGTTTTTTACTATTTACTTGGCTGGGCGCCCTCACCTATTGGTCGTCTAGACTTCTTTTATTTATCACCACCAAAAGTTACTGGTTTTTATACCATTGACGCAATGATAAATGGTGACTTTGAAACAGCAGCCGCAGCTGCAAAACAGCTGATATTGCCGGCCATTACTCTGGCTATATTTGCCCTCGCACCTATAGCGCGAATGACCCGTTCGGCCATGTTAACCGCGATGGGTAGTGAATATGTCAAGGCCGCAACAGCGAATGGAATTGGTCGGCGGAAAATAATTTTTGTATATGCCTTACGCAACGCAATGTTACCGTTACTAACAATCATGGGTCTTGTTTTTTCGTACTTGCTAGGCGCAAACGTTTTAGTTGAAAAGGTGTTCTCTTGGCCAGGTATAGGTTCCTTTGCTGTGGATGCACTCGTAGCCTCTGACTTTGCAGCAGTGCAAGGTTTTATTTTGGTTATGGCTGTTATGTTTGTTGTATTGAACTTGGTAATTGACATTTTGTATACGCTGGTTGATCCGAGGGTTAGCATTGATGGGTGATCTTTTGTTGAACAAAAATATGGTGAGAAATACCGACACTAAGCTAGATCCAGAACTTAGCCAACATAGCCAAAATAGCGCAACATCAGAACAACACGATTGGCGACAGCAGACATGGTATATCCTTAGTCAAAATCCGATATCAATGTTTTCTATAGTATTGTTTCTGATTTTCATATTGGTTGGGATAACGGGACCATTTTGGGTGCCATTTGACCCAATCGCCAGTGACACATCAATTGCTTTACAGGCACCCTCATTTTTACACCTTTTCGGCACGGACCACCTCGGTAGGGATGTTTTTTCTCGGGTTGTGGTTGCCACTCGCTTAGACCTTTGGATAGCACTTTCTGCTGTATCAATAAGCGCGCTGGTAGGCACATCGTTAGGGTGTCTTGCGGGCTATTTTGGAGGGTGGTACGACCGAATTATCGGCAGAATAGCAGACACCATACTGGCCTTTCCGTTGTTTGTCTTAGCAATGGGCATTGTTGCTGTTCTTGGTAACTCGTTAACTAATGTCATATACGCAACAGCATTGATCAATATTCCGTTTTTTATTCGGGTTGCACGTGCCGAGGTGACGATCCAACGGAACCACCAGTATGTTCAGGCCGCACTATTGTCGGGGAATACACACCTGCGGACCTTAGTATTTCATATTTTCCCAAATTGCCTACCTGCGTTAATGGTACAAATGTCCCTAAATATGGGCTGGGCAATTCTAAATGCCGCTGGTTTGTCCTTTATTGGTTTAGGGGTGCGACCACCAGTAGCTGAATGGGGAATTATGGTTGCCGAAGGAGCCAATTACATCATTTCTGGAGAATGGTGGCTGGTATTATTTCCAGGCTTAATTTTAATGCTTGCAGTGTTCTGCTTCAACTTACTGGGCGATGCCCTCCGTGACCTCGTGGACCCCCAGAAAAGGACATAGTTTTATGGCTAAACCCTTCTTACAGATAAAAAATCTTGCCGTGGACTTCGCAACTCGACGCGGTGTGGTTCACGCAATAGATGATATTAATATTAACTTAAATAAGGGAGAAGTGATCGCAATTGTCGGCGAAAGCGGCAGTGGCAAGTCAGTTACAGCCTACAGTATTCTTAATCTTCTCGGCAATAACGGCAAAATTGCAAAGGGGAGTATCACTTTTGATGGTATGAATCTCGAAAATCCTAGTGCAAGCTTACTGAAAGATATTCGGGGTCGTGAAATCGCCATGATCTTTCAAAACCCAATGTCCACTCTGAATCCTATCCGTAAAGTCGGCGATCAACTGTCTGATATGTTACGCCAACATGCCCAAGCGACTAGTCAAACTGCCCCCCGAAAGGTCATTGAACTGTTGCATAAGGTCGAGATACAAGACACTAAACGCGTAACCAATGCCTACCCTTTTGAGCTTAGCGGTGGCATGTGCCAGAGAGTTATGATCGCTCTCGCTTTGGCCTGCAACTCCCGTTTGTTGATTGCAGATGAACCAACAACTGGCCTGGATGTTACCACACAGAAATCGATCATGGATTTAATTATGGGTCTGGTCAAACACCGAAACTTGGCCGTAATATTGATTACTCACGACCTGGGTATGGCATATCAATATTGCGATAAATTTGTGGTCATGGAGAAAGGCCAAGTTGTTGAAGCCTGTGATGATCACAGTCTATTCACATCACCTCAACATAGTTACACAAAAAAACTGCTTGCTGCAACGCCGGGAATCAGTAGTAAAGTTGAACACCTAACGCCAACAGTTCCTGTGGAACTGTCGAAGCCTGCTGTTGACGTAGAGAAAAAAGAATTACTGAAGGTTGAAGGCCTTGTCAAAACCTGCATACTAAAGAGTCAAGGCGGATTCAAATCCCAAGGTAATACCTTCAATGCAGTTGACGGCGTTAACTTTACAATTTACCAGGGCGAATGCGTTGGCTTGGTAGGGGAATCTGGCTGCGGAAAGTCAACAACATCAAGGTTAATTGCGCGCTTGGAGCAACCCAGTGAAGGTCGGATTCTTTTTCTTGGGGAGGATATTGGTCAGGTTTCGGATCGTGACTTTATACGGAGTCCACGCAGGAAAGATATTCAAATGGTTTTCCAAGACCCTACAGGTTCACTTAACCCACGTCACAGTGCTTTTCAGTTGATTTCCGAGCCGATTCTACGGCTACAAAAAGACTTTAACAAAGCTAATCTAAAAGACCAAGTCTATCAACTAGCCGAAAAAGTTGGACTCCCCTTGGAGCTCATCTATCGATTACCACATCAACTCAGCGGCGGTCAAAAAGCTCGTGTTGGTATAGCGCGTGCCATCGCCTTAAACCCAAAGTTACTTATTCTAGATGAACCAACATCTGCTTTAGATGTATCTGTTCAAGCAATCGTGTTGCAATTGTTAGAACATTTAAGGCGCGAGCATAACTTAAGCTATCTATTTGTTAGCCATGACTTGAACGTAGTTCGTATGTTAAGTCAAAGAATACTGGTTATGCAATCTGGTAAGATTGTCGAATCCGGAGAAACCGCAGAAGTGATGAGCAAGCCAAAACATCTATTCACTAAGACACTGCTCGCGGCAATTCCACAATTGGCTTCATGATATTGAAAGACCATCCAGGATCAAAATTATGCGATTAGTATTCAAAATGGGAGTGTGATATGTCTGGTCTGAGTGGATTAAACAAAAGTCCTAACGGCGTTATTGTAAGTGTCGTTCAATTACAATTGCCCGTTGTCGAAACAAAAAAACAGCTTACCGCGCAGGCGGCTATTATAGTGTCAATGGTGGCCAAGGCACGTCGAAATTTAGCTGGCTGTGACCTTGTGGTTTTTCCAGAGTATTCCTTGCATGGACTCAGCATGGCGACCAACTCTGATATTATGTGCGCGGTTGATGGGCCAGAAGTCCGGTCTTTCCAACAAGCCTGTATCGATAATAATATTTGGGGCTGTTTTTCAATAATGGAAATTAACCCAGATGGCAACCCTTATAATACCGGTTTAATAATCGACAACTTTGGGGAGATAAAACTAAATTACCGCAAGATGCACCCATGGACACCGGTGGAACCTTGGGAACCTGGGAACGTTGGCGTACCCGTTTGTCCCGGCCCCAACGGGAGCACATTGGCCCTTATTATTTGCCACGATGGAATGTTTCCAGAAATGGCCAGAGAATGCGCCTACAAGGGTGCTGACATCATGTTACGCACGGCAGGATACACCGCTCCAATACGAGAAGCATGGCGTTTCACGAACCAAAGCAATTCTTTCTGTAATTTGATGGCGACAGCCAATGTATGTATGAGTGGCAGCGATGGTTCATTTGATTCCATGGGTGAAGGTATGATTGTTAATTTCGACGGAACCATATTAGCTTACAGTAGTAATGGTCGTTCTAATGAGATCATTTCTGCGGAAATACGACCTGACCTGATTCATGAGGCGAGGATTAATTGGGGTGTCGAAAACAATATCTATCAGTTAGGGCATCGAGGTTACGTTGCCATTGACGGGGGAGCAAAAGATTGCCCTTATCAATTTATGCGAGATCTAATGGCCGGTGAGTATTGTTTGCCATGGGAAAATGACATAAAGGTAGTTGATGGCACTAGCTGTGGCTTCCCAAAATCCAAACGAAAATATAATGGCTAACTGATGTACAAATATTGGCATATTAAGCCTCAACCACTTATAACCCTAAACCCAAATGCCGCCATATTATTTATTATAAATATAAAACGGGGTTTTCAGCACAATGCATCCAAATTGCGAACCCCGTTATTTAAACTTAGCCCTAAAGTCCTGCTGTTTCCCGTCACTTTTTTATCGTAGCAGTCATGGTCACCATCAGCTGCGAATTTAAACTAGACATAATATTTTCAATTAGTGGAATAGCTATAGATCTTTAGGTAATTCCTGCCCACCTAAACATAACTGAGCAACAAGACTGATCAATGTTCTAGCGTCTAATTTTAATTATTTATCATATTACACTTTAATTTACACTTACAGAACTTAAATTAAATAGCCCCCTAAAGTCTTGATGAAAGAGAATTCGGGATTTATCAACACGCAACCCTAAACTTACCATCAGATTTTAACTATATAAACTGTACTGGATTTTGCCAAATTGCCAAGGCTAAACAACCGTCTTTTGAATATACATCATGAATAGTGTCCTTACTGTGAATCAACAAGCTCCCCTTTTTGTAAATTCCATTTGCATCCTGTTGTGAGCCGTGCAAAATAAAAATATTCTCGTAACCTATATGTTCATGCGCCGCTACACGGGCATCGGCTTCATAATGAAGCAGCGCTGCACTCATGCCGTCATCATTTTCCCGATAAAAATAGGAAACATGAACTCTTGGTCGTAGCTCTTGCCACCTTCGCTGTTTAAGCGTTTTTTCAAGATCCAACAAATCGTGGACAGCTATTCTTTTAAACATTTCATCCATAACAACGCTCCAAGGCCTCACGAAGTGTCACACTATCGGTGCTCCACCCAACAATACCACCTTGTGCGGTGATCATTTCTATCGTGCTACGTTTAAATTCCGGAAAGTAACTTTCTGTACAGTCTTCCAATAACAAACATTCAAAACCTCGATCGTTTGCCTCGCGCATTGTCGTTTGCACACAGACTTCAGTAGTTACGCCAGCGACAAGTAAATGAGTGCAACCGAGTGTTTTTAAGTGACTTGCAAGTTGAGTATTATAAAAAGCTCCCTTGCCAGGTTTAAGTAATTCCAATTCTCCTTCTATCGGCCTTAACTCGTCAATTATTTGGTTACCCGCAGAATCATTAATTAAGATTCTACCCATTGGTCCTGTGGTGCCAATTTTTAAGTTAGTGTTCCCCCGGTTTAATTTTGCTGGCGGGCAATCTGACATATCTGATTTATGTCCCTCACGAGTATGAACCACAGGAACTCCTAAGCTCCGGCAATGTTTAAGCAGCGCTTTAAGCGGATCAATAACGGACCGTAATAGGCTGACATCGTTGCCTAGACTTTCGCCAAATCCACCGGGTTCCAAAAAATCTTTTTGCATATCAATAATTATCAAACAGGGTTTATTTATTGATAACGGATACGGGTAAGGCTTTGCGGCAACAAATTCACCGTCAAGTGGCTTGTTCATAGTTGTGCTCTCCTCTGGGTGCGTTCCTTTGCATATGTCCAGCCATGGCCTGGCCTATTGATACCAGATCTGCATTTTCTGGTGTAGATTCCATTATGAACTCCCCGTTTGACATTACAAAAAAACGATCGCTCATTTGCATGACCTCCTCGAGATCTTCCGAGACCAATAGAACCGCCGCTCCGTCGTTACGGGCCAGCATAATCTGCTGTCGTATGTAGGCTATGGAACTAAAATCTAGACCAAAACAAGGATTTGCAACTATTAAAACGTCTACTGAGTTAGAAAGCTCTCGTGCTAAAACGGCTCGTTGAATGTTACCACCAGAGAGGTTCCCAATGGGTTCAAATGCCGAGGGTGTTTTGACATTAAATTTAAGAATCAATGATTTAGCTTGCTGGATGATTTTACTAAAACTTAAAATACCGAAGCCTGAACTCATTGAGGTCAAATCAAAATTTCTCAGCGCCATATTCTCCGCAACACTTAAGTTTGGCACACAAGCGTTACGCAAAGGTTCCTCAGGTAAACAAAAAACCTTCGCGGCTTGTAAGTTTTTTCGAGTGGGTGAAAAAGGTTTACCATCTACTGCCAATGAACCACTCTTGATTGCTCGTTGTCCGCTTATACCGGAAACAAGTTCACTTTGTCCATTTCCTGAAATTCCGGCAATTCCAACGATCTCACCTGCCAAGACGGTCAAATCAATATTTTTCACAGCGAGCAAACCACGATCGTTGTTAATACTTAACTTTTCAACACTAAAGCTTTTGTTAGAAACATTCGGCCATGCCTTGCGTTGCAGTGGCTTTACTGTCATTTTTTCACCCATCATCATCTCAGAAAGCAATAATGGTGTTGTTTTTGTTACTGAACAACTGCCAACGAACTGGCCTTTTCGCAACACGGTGACATCGTCTGAGTACTGCATAACTTCGCGGAACTTGTGAGTTATCATTAGCACAGTTAAGCCAAGCTTATTGGCCATTCTTTTTAACTCGGTTAAAACAAAATCTGCTTCCTGGGGTGTTAAAACCGATGTTGGTTCATCTAAAATTAGTATTTTTGTATCGAGTAGTAGCTGTTTCGTAATCTCCAACTTTTGCTTCTCACCCGCAGATAAGCTCGATACTTTTTGCTTTAAATCAAAACTAAAAGGCAAATCTTTTAGTTTATTGGTAATTAACTCTGCTTCATTTCTCCAGTTAACCCAGCGCGGTATGATTGGTCGAGCCAATACAATATTCTCTAGAACCGTCATATTGTCAATGACCGTAAAATGTTGATAAACCATACCAATCCCAGCCAATGCAGCTTGTTGCGGTCGGCTAATCTCAGCCTCTTGGCCGGCAACTGTAATTTGGCCCTCATCAGGTTGGTAATAACCCATTATGCACTTCACTAGGGTACTTTTACCGGCGCCATTTTCACCTAACAAAGAATGAACGGTTCCTCTGCGCAAGCGCAATGTAACATTTTTTAGCGCAATGGTATCTCCGAAGCGCTTGCTGATATTTAACGCCTCAAGAATCGAGTCATTGGTTGAAATGTTATGTTTTTCTTGCTGCTCAGTGTTGTCTGAGGTGGCAAAGTACTTCTCATCGGCAATTCCATTACCTTCTGATGAATTATCGGCAGCTGCTATGTAATCAACGGTATTATCGGTCATAGTCATGGTCTTGGCCTAGGTGATTTGATCCAGTGTAGTTAAGACTGATTTCGAATCAGCAACTGCCCCAAACACGCCACCTTGCATGGTCACCATGTGCAATGCGGCTAGATGATTAGCGTTATCCGTTGCACCACAGCAATCGCTCACCACAACACATTCATAACCGCGGTCGTTAGCTTCGCGCATAGTTGTGCTGACGCATACGTCTGTAGTGATTCCGGTGAGAATTAGATTTCGGATGCCCTGTTGGCGTAAGATCATGTCCAGGTCAGTTGCATAAAATGACCCTTTTCCTGGTTTATCAATTATGATCTCACCCTTCATTGGGTAGAGTTGTTCGATAATATCCCACCCTGGTTGGCCACGAACCAATATTCGCCCCATGGGACCTGCGTCGCCAATGCCTGCTCCAATTTGCTGACTCCGCCAGCGCTTGTTTTTGGGCAGATCGGAAAGATCGGCGCGATGACCTTCTCGAGTATGAATAATTGGCATCCGCATTGAGCGCGCTTTTTCCAATAGTTTTCTAATAGGCTTAATTGGCGCCTGAGTTAAACTTAAGTCGTAACCCATTGCATCAACATACCCACCTTTACCGCAGAAATCAGTTTGCATATCTATTATAACTAACGCGGTATTTTGCGTATTTAGCTGACCATCGAAAGGCCAAAGATAGGGTTGTGAATTAACAGTTGTGCTCATAATCAATCCTTAGCGAGTGAATTCACCCGGCATGCCCTCAAGGGTTTTGTCAGCCGATGAAGATAGCACTAATATTATTAACGTTAAAAAATATGGTGCCGCGTTAAATAGGTAATAGCCCCAGGTAATTCCAACGGCCTGAAGTGACGGGCCGAGTGCCGCAGCCGCACCAAAGAGTAAACTCGCGAAAAAACAATAGATCGGGTTCCAACGGGCGAAAATAACCAAAGCGACAGCCATTAACCCTTGTCCACTAGAAAGACCTTCGTTCCAACTGCCAGGGTAATATAACGATAAATACGCGCCTCCGATGCTGGCCATCGCGCCCCCAATCATCGTACTTGCCCAACGAATTTTACGACTGTCGAAGCCTAACGCTCGTGCCGCACTGTCACTTTCACCAGCGACTCGAACCATTAATCCCCAGCGGGTATTTTTCAATACAAAATACAAAACAGGTACTATGGCCATACCTATAAAAAAAAGTACATTGATTTCCATAGCGGCTTGAATGATTGGAGAATCACTCCACAAACCTAGGGACACTGCTGGCAAACGAGGTGCTGTCGGTTGAATAAATGCTTTGCCAAAAAAAAATGCCAAACCTGTAGCAAAAATCATCAGTGCTATACCAACTGCAATATGACTTACCCTTTTGTTTTGACATAAAAAAGCATGCAAAAAACCAAGCACGACCCCGCTTCCTGCCGCGGCAATTACACCTAAAAATGGCGATTCACTGTAATAGGAAACGGCATAGGCAACCATCGCTCCCATAACCAAATTACCTTCTAGACCTAAATTAATGCGCCCGCTGCGTTCAGTTAAACATTCACCTAAACTCACAAATAAGAACGGTGTACCGACTCGTACCGCCCCACCGAGCACTGCTATCAGAACTCCCCATAGGCCAATATCGGTTGTCATACAGAAACCCCTATTGATTTATTTTTAAAGAAAGGCATTCGACCATAGAGTGCTTCACTGCCAAGTATCACCACGAACATCATGCCCTGGATAACCTCAACTGACGCATCAGGTAAGCCATGTCGGCGCTGCAGCAGACCACCCGCGGCTTGTATGCCGCCCATCAAAACAGCAAATGGGATAATTGCTAATGGGTTATGTCTCGCTAGAAAGGCTACTAAAATACCGGCATAGCCGTAACCGGAGTTAAGTGAACCATTGGCTCGACCATGCACGGCAGCCACTTCAATAACCCCGGCCAGACCGGCACAAGCGCCGCCAATAAAACAACTAATCACGATCATTTTGCCAACCGATATACCGGCTAATTTGGCTGCTCTTGGGTTACCGCCGACAATAGACACAGAGAAACCAAAGGTCGTACGAAGTGACACAAACCAAAGTAGTAGACACAATAAAATACCAAACACGATACCCCAGTGGATAGAGCTTTCACCAATCACACCCAGCATATTGGCTTCACCAATGTGAAAGCTACTTGGTTTATTTAGAGTTTCTGGATCTTTCAGCATTCCAAAAACTAAAAAATTTAGTATCGCAATAGCAATATAATTTAGCAGTAGGGATGAAATAGTCTCATTAACACCGCGGTAATAATTCAGGAAACCGGCAAGGGCGATCCACAGCCCACCACTCATTGCACCGCTAAGCATCATTGCCGTCAAGATGAATATGGGTGAATTTCCAGATAACGAAATTCCGGTAATTGCTGAAAATAACCCACCAATGACCATCGCTCCTTCACCACCAATGATCACCAAGCCCGCCCTTGCCGGAATCGCGGTACAGAGTGCCGTTAACAATAATGGGGCCGCACGAACCAGTGTATTTTGAACAGAAAACCAACTACCAAATGAACCTTTGTAAATGGTTTTAAAAACAGCAATAGGATCGTTACCGGTGCTGGTTATAAATAATGCGATAAGCAACACTGAAAACAACAAAGCGACTGCTGTAACGATTATTGGTTCTAGAGTTTTTTGCATTGAGAGTGTCTCGATAGGCGACTGGAAATGACGAACGCCGAATGTATCGGGCTCGTCATTTTGGAATTATGGCTGCGTTAGCCAATAACACCCGCAACCATCCAATCCATACTTTCCAAGGTAATGTCGGTTTGTTGATAGGCTTTTCCAGCTGGAATTACCTCATTTCCCTTATTATCTTTTATTGGTCCTTTGAAGATAGAGAAGCCACCTGCGACCAGTTGCGCTTTTGCAGCTTCTGCATCAGCCTTTGCGGCCGCCGTTACTGAAGGTCCATATGAGGACGATTTAACAATACCCTCTTTTAAACCACCCCGAACCAGGTTAGGTATTTTCTCACCCTTAATGATTTTTTCAGCGTACATAGCATAAACGCTGCTCCAGTTCCACTCGGCACCTGTTAAAAAGCCTTTAGGCGCCAATGCAAGGTTATTCGTATGATAGCCACACGAATATACTCCGCGTTTTTCGGCCGTTTCGACAACGACTTTCGGGCTATCCACATGACAAGTTAGTACATCAATACCCTGATCGATCATACTTGTTGCAGCTTCTGCTTCTTTCACTGGGTTGGCCCAACCACCGGTAAATACAACATTGGTGGTTATAGCTGGATTTACACTTTGAGCGCCTAGGGTAAAAGCATTAATGTTTCGCAAAACCTGCGGGATAGGAATCGCAGCAACAAAGCCAAGTTTACCTGTTTTACTCATATGACCGGCAACTATACCTGACAAATAGACCGCCTCGTCGATGTAACCAAAGTAACTGCCTACATTTTCAGGATGCTTGCTATCATCATATAAACCGCCGCAATGCAGGAACATTACATCTGGATATTTCGGGGCAATTTTTAGGATGTGAGGATCAAAATATCCAAATGAAGTTGGGAACAATATTTGAGCACCATCCAATTGAATCATACTTTCCATAGATTTTTGGACTTCAATAGTTTCTGCAACTTGTTCTTCATCAAAGGCCTTAACCCAGCTTAATTCAGCCACACCCGACTTACCTTCATAATGGGCTTGGTTGTAACCGTAATCGTCTTTTGGCCCGACATAAATAAAACCCATGTTAACGGTTTTTTCTTCACTAAATGCCACTGGACTCAAACTTGATGCAGCGACAACGGCACCCGCCCCTGCGCCTTTAATAAGTGTCCGTCGGCTTACGTTAACGCCAGCTTTCTGTTTTGTGTCTATCATTGTGTGACTCCCGTCATTGTTAGGTTCTAATTAGTTAATGGCACATCCTGTGCCAATTAGCTTTATGACGAGAGAATTGAAGCCAGATATTAATATAACCCATTGATTAATATGGTTAATTATTTTACCTCTGTTGTATACAACGTTGTATGCTAGAATTTGGTTTAGATTGAATAGTACAGTCGCGTGCCATAATTCAGTGCACAAGTAAGACTGTCAATGCACTATCTAAGTGCTTAAGAAGGGCTCTATGACTACAAAGAAAACTACCGTAATTACGATTTATCAGAAGTTACTCACCATGATTACCAATTTTGATATACCGCCTGGCTATCGTTTAACCGAAAGTCAATTAGCTGATTATTTTACTACCAGCCGCACACCTATTCGCGCTGCACTTCAACGATTGGAAACCGAAGGCCACGTTTTTGTCCGCGCTAAGCAAGGCTGTTTCGTCCGGAATATCGATTTAGAAAGGATCAGTGACTATTACGACATTCGGCTTGAATTAGAGATATTTGCCGTTCGTCTTGCTGGCAACTTAGTCCATAAGGGAGCAATTAGAACTCTTTTAGAACAGTGGCAACCTGATGAATATTTTTACGGCAGCCAAACGTCGACCCAACTTAAAGAAGCAGAAGAAATCTTTCATATCAACTTGGCCGATATCACAGGTAATAAAGTGTTGCCAGACTACTTACGGGATATTAATGATCGAATTCGAGTCGTACGCTACCAAGGATGGCCAGATCAAAAAAGTGTCGACGACACCTATCGTGAGCATTTCAACATATGTAAATACATATTAGATGATGAAACTGACAAAGCCATTGATGAAATGGTTAACCACATTAAAAAAAGCAAAGAACTTTCGAACCGCATATCACTTTCTCAAATTTACCAAAATAAAACCAACCCATTTGCATAATGGCACAGGTGGTCTTACTTTTATTGACAGTAACCTCTATTCACAGCCAAGTTCACTCAGAGAACAACGGCGGCTAGTCAGGCGCTAAAATGACTCATATCGGGCTATTTTGACACATGACCAAAATAATTTGGAATACTGCCGAACATAGTCATAATGCCCCAACATCTATAATCCTACCTACCTCAGTTCGTGTCACTGCTGTCGAATCGATTATTGTGCATACTTAGGGATTGGATTGGATTTTGTTTTCGAGCTGATGAGCAAAGTGATCGGTTATTTTAAGTGGCCTGGTTTGATACTTGAATCTGGCTTCTTGCCAACTATTTTGCTTTTGGCAACCTGCGAGTTGCGGTCTAGCCTGACGTAGTCAAGTAATAATGACCACGTCAGGCTAGACCCAGAGGGCACTTGTTTACTCTACCGTAACCGACTTCGCCAAATTACGCGGCTGATCGATATCCGTACCTTTGATCAGGGCCACATAGTAACTGAGCAATTGCAACGGCACGGTGTAGAGGATCGGCGCCAGAACGTCATCGATATGCTCCAGCTCGATCAACTTCAACCCCTCTCCAGCTTCGAAATGGGCCAATTTGTCGGCGAAGACATAGAGTTGGCCGCCGCGCGCGCGAACTTCTTCCATATTGCTGCGCAGCTTCTCTAACAGCTCGTTATTGGGCGCGACCACAACCACCGGCATATCGGCATCGATTAATGCCAGCGGGCCGTGCTTGAGTTCACCGGCAGCATAGGCTTCGGCGTGAATATAGCTGATCTCTTTGAGCTTTAGCGCGCCTTCCATGGCGATCGGGTACTGGGTTCCCCGGCCCAGAAACAGAGCATTGTGCTTGTCGGCAAAGTCTTCGGCTAATGCCGCGATGGTGCTTTTCAGCGACAACATCTGCTGGATCTGAGCGGGTAAGGCGCGCAGGCCGGTGACAATCTCGGTAATACGCTGCTGCTCCATGCCGCGGTGTTTGGCGACACTCAATACCAGCAACATTAGACCGACCAGCTGGACGGTAAAGGCCTTGGTCGAGGCGACGCCAATTTCGGCGCCAGCACGCATCATAAAGGCCAGGTCGGATTCGCGCACCAGACTTGAGCCGGGCACATTACAGATGCTCAACGTGGCTTTGTAACCCTGCGTTTTGGCCTGCATTAAGGCGGCCAAGGTATCGGCGGTTTCACCCGATTGGGACAGGGTAATAAAGAGTGAATTCTTCGGCACCACCGAGGTGCGATAGCGAAATTCCGAGGCAATCTCAACCTGGCATGAGACGCCGGCTATCTCTTCGAACCAATAGCGCGCGACCATACCCGAATTGTAAGAGGTACCGCAGGCCACGATCTGGACGTTTTCGATGCCCGCCAACAATTCATTGGCGCCGACGCCGAAGGCTTCGGTGACCACATGGGTCTCGGTAATACGACCTTCCAACGTGCTCAGTATCGCCGTCGGTTGCTCGTGTATTTCCTTCATCATAAAGTGCTTGTACTGGCCTTTATCGCCTGCTTCATGGGTCAGGTCGCTGACCATGGCTTCGCGCTCGACGCTCTGGTCGTTGAGGTCAAAGATCTGCACCGAACGGCGGGTCACTTCGGCAACATCGCCCTCTTCCAAATAGATAAAGTTTTGTGTCACCGGTAACAAGGCAAGCTGGTCCGAGGCGATAAAGTTTTCGCCCAGACCTAGGCCGATCACCAAGGGTGAGCCAGAACGAGCAACCACCAACCGGCTTGGATCGCGACGATCGATGACCACCGCACCGTAGGCACCTTCGAGTTGCTTGCGGGTTTTTTGCACCGCTTCGAGCAACGAGTCGGACGTGCGCAGTTCCAACTCAATCAGGTGCCCGATCACTTCGGTATCGGTATCGGAGGTGAAAACAAAGCCTTCGCCTTGCAGACGCGCACGCAGCTTGGCATGATTTTCAATAATGCCATTATGGACCACGGCAATATGTTCACCGGACATATGGGGGTGGGCATTTTGCTCATTGGGCACACCGTGCGTGGCCCAACGGGTATGGGCAATGCCGGTGCCACCGGCTAGGGGCTCAGCGTTCAAGGCCGTCGACAACTCATTGACCTTGCCTACTCGGCGCACACGATTCAAGCGCTCGCCATCGATAATGGCAACCCCGGCGGAATCATAGCCGCGGTATTCCAAACGACGTAACCCTTCGACCAAGATATCAGCGACATCCCGCTGTGCAACTGCACCAACGATTCCACACATAAATTTTTTCCTGTTACATTTTGTTTAATAATTTAACGCATGGCACATAAAGCAAGCCAAATGCATCTCCTGTTAAGCAGATGCGCTGCCTGCGTGTGCCATACCGTATAAAAGGTTACTGTTCCTGTTCGGCCCCTAGTCGGCCGAGCGTTATTTTTTAACCGGCTTCTGCCATTTGGCGACCGTGATCTGGCGCGCCCGACCTATTGTCAACTGGTCGGCTGGGGCCGTTTTGGTAATCACCGACCCGGCGCCGACGAACGCACCGTCACTAATGGTGACCGGCGCCACCAGCGTGGAATTGGAACCGACGAAGGCATTGTTGCCAATCGTGGTGGCGTATTTGTTCACCCCATCGTAATTACAGCTGATCGTGCCGGCGCCGATATTCGAACCGCTGCCGATCACCGTATCGCCTATATAGCTCAGATGATTGACCTTGCTGCCAACGCCGATAATCGCTTTCTTGGTTTCAACAAAGTTACCGACCTTGGTGTTATCGGCCAATTGGGTGCCGGGTCGCAGGCGAGCAAAGGGACCGACCTGGGCCGAGGCCCCCACGCTGGCGCCATCGATCAAGGTATTCGCCTCGATCACGCTGCCAGCCCCGATGGTGGCATTGCGCAGCACACAGTTGGGGCCGATGGAGACATTGTCCGCCAAGGTCACCGTGCCTTCGAAGACGCAGTTCACATCGATCAGGCAGTCTTGGCCCGCGCTCAGGGTACCGCGCACATCAATCCGGCTCGGATCCATCAGGGTCACACCCTGGGTCATTAGCTCGGTGGCAATCTGCTGTTGATGCCAGCGTTCCAGCTGCGCCAATTGCACCCGATTGTTCACGCCGAGCGTTTCTTCTGCATCGGTTGGGTGAACCGTATTGACCGCCACACCCTTGCTGACGGCAATTTCAATCAGGTCGGTTAGATAGTATTCACCTTGGGCATTCTGATTCGACAGGGTCGGTAGCCACTCATGCAGTGCCCAGGCTGGTACGGCAATAATACCGCTGTTAATTTCATTGATCGTCAACTGCTCGGTGGAGGCGTCCTTATGTTCAACAATCGACGTTACCCGGCCGGCGGCGTCGCGCACGATGCGCCCATACCCGCTCGGATCATCAAGCTTAACGGTCAGCAGGCCCATGCTGGTATCTGAAACCTGCTCGATTAATCGCTGCAGAGTCTCGGCACGGGTTAAGGGCACATCCCCATAGAGGATCAGCACGGCGCCCTCTTTGGGTAACAGAGGCAGTGCCTGACTGACGGCGTGGCCGGTACCCAACTGCTCACTCTGTACGCAAAACTTAAGCGGTTGCTCGGCGAAGAACTGGCGCACCTGGTCGGCGCCATGACCAATTACCAAGCTGATGTCAGAAGTAAATTGACGTGCCACCTTTACAACATGGGCGGCCAAAGGTTGGCCGGCTAGGCAATGCAACACCTTAGGCTGGCTAGATTTCATCCGAGAGCCTTGACCGGCAGCTAACACAACGACACTGACATCCATTTCATTTTCCTCTTCTGGGCATCAAAAACTATAAAGTGGCGCTCATTCTATGCATGTGGGCGCTCAGCGCAAGCGACTGGTTGTCAATATTTATATGACAATTTAATCCAGAGCCCCTCCTAGGGGGACTATCCTTAGCGCGAATCTGGTTGTTCTGAGCACAAAAATTACTTAGTGCCAAAAATCATACAAAATATCAGCCATATCGCGTCAAAAGTCTGTTAACCAGTTCGCTTAATGCCGTTTTAATAATACTTTTTCCGGAAGCGCCGGAAAAGTATCTTTTAAATAGCCCAATACCGTCATTAAATTGACTTGATAAGTCCTATTTGCAACAAAGAGAACGACAAGAACCCGATCACACTCTTAAAATTGAACACCTTCTAGAATGCGCTCTATCGCTCAACGCAGAAGGTATTCGATATGATCACACGCCATTTTTTAACCCCAGCCTTGCTTACCCTGCTCTTGGCGGGGTGCCAAATAGAAATCACTCCTCTGGACTCTGGCAGCAGCGAGGATCCGATCATCGATGATCCGGCACCGCTCCCGGAACCTGCGCCGACACCCGAGCCAGAACCGCTGCCCGCCCCAGAGCCAGAGCCAGAGCCAGAGCCCACACCAGACCCGATGCCAGATCCGGAGCCTGAACCTACACCTACACCTACACCTACACCTACACCTACACCTACACCGGAACCAGCACCAGCACCTACGCCAGAGCCATTACCAGATCAAGCCTCAGCTGCAACGCTGTACTGGTCAGTCCCGCTAGAACGCGGCAATGGTGAGCTGATGGCTGCAACCGAACTAGGCGGTTACGAAATTCGCTATAAGAGCGCCGATGACCTCGGCTATCACCATCTTGTCATCACCGATGCGAGTATCGATCAACACAGTTTTTTTGACATCGAACAGCCTGAGCAGATGACCTTTGAGGTGGCCGCATTTGATTTGGATGGCCTCTACAGCGACTTCGTTACCGCCAAGATCGATTGAATTCACGGCCTCGCTCGACATCATGGGGTTAGGTTGCGTGCCGCCTAGACCTCTTTCGCCTGTCGCGTCGATCCCGGATCGCGGCGACAGGCGTCAAAAAGATGAAGCCACCCATCTTCTGAAAGCGTAAAAAATCAGCAAAACAGTAAATAAGTGATGAGGTTCTCAGTATTAATTTCTCAAATCGCCACACTGCGGCAAAATTCATCACAAAGGAACAGCCTCCATGCGTTGGAGCGTGCTACTACTCGCCCTGTTTTTAACCGCCTGCGAGCTGGGCAAACTTAATGGTCCCGATCCGGGTGGACCATCAAACCAGGCACCGGGTATCGACCTGCCGCCCGACAAGGGTCCCGCAAAGGTGTCCAAATCGGTGCAACTCTATTGGTCACGACCGCTGACGCGAGCAAATAACGAACCGATGCCTGAGGCGGAAATTGGTGGTTATGAAATCCGCTACCGTAAGTTACCCGACGGTCCGTTCCAAACCATTATATTGGTTGCCAATGAAGTCCAACATGGTTTAACTACCGATGACGACGCCAAGCTGTATGAGTTTGCAGTCGCGGTGTTCGATCAGTATGGCAATTACAGTGACTTTATCGTTGCCACCGCTAAATAGCATTTTCCATACCGTACTCTAGCCTGATGACGTTGTAGAATCGCCCTCTTTAGAGCGACCAATTTGGCGACCATCAAGACCGAGAAAACGGTAAAATTTGGCTCGAGTATTTCCCTCCAAAACGATTGCAAAATAAGCCGACAAATTTTTTCAGGGTGTAAAGGTTTTCGCCAAGGGGGCATAAAAGCCTACATTTTAAAATTCTTCTGTCTATACTAAAACTGCTCATTCATGGATGGACATAACTGCCAGTCGGTTATGCTGAGACGGAATAATGGATTATTTTTCGGTCACCCAAACTGCATTTTTATCGGCCTTAGTCAGCACCGGTTGTCTGCTCGGCCTGTTACTGGTGCAGGCTCTTCAGCAACCGTGGAAGCGCCTCTTACTGGTCGGTGTCGTGGGTCAATTTAGCTGGGCATTGACACTTTTTGTTAGCTATACGATGGCCCGGACGAATACGACTCTGATCCTCAGTGCCGAGCTGATGCGCTTTGTCCTTTGGCTGCTCTGCCTCATTTTGCTCTTGGTTAAACGCGCGCCCCTGCCTAACTGGCCGACAAAGTTGTTCGGGCTGGTCGCGGTCACATCGATTATTGTGGGGGCTGGTTTTTACCTACTCTTCTTCGCTAATAGCTCGGCCATGGCCCTGAGTCTGGTACTGCTCCTATTGGCCACCCTGGCCCTGGTGTTTACCGAGCAGCTGGTCCGCAACGTCGATAGCCATCGCATGATGAAACTCATCGGACTGGGTCTTAGCTTTCTCTTTGCCTTCGATCTAGTCATTTACGGCTACAGCCTAGTGACCCAAGCCATTCCCAGCGCATTGTGGCAAGCAAGGGCGGCGCTGGCCTTCAGTGTATCCTTGGCGCTGACCATAGGTGCGCTCCTGTTCAACGAACGCGGTGATGGCCACTATCTGTTTACCGTATCGCGCCCGGCGGCCTTTTTTTCCACCACGCTAATCCTAGCCATCTTGTTAATCGGCGCGGTCGCGCTGAGCAGCGTCTATCTAGACAGGCCCGGGTTTCTCGCCACCTACCTCTTTACCCTAGCCTTGGTTATGGCTCTGCTATTACTGTTCACCCTAATCATTTCGCGAACCCTGCGGCAGCATTTTGAAGTTTTCGTTAGCAAACACTTTTTCGCGCTCAAGTACGACTACCGCCTAGAGTGGCTCAACGCCAACCGTCGGGTCTCGGAGCTGCACAACCAGCAAGGCGACTATTATGCGCAGGCCTTGTTGACCCTGTGCACCGCCATGCGCGCTGAGCCGGGTGGACTGTGGATCGACCAGGGCGCTGAACTGCGTGAAATGACCCTAAGCCCATGCCTAAGCGATGCCCCGGCTGCACTGCCGACCAGCGTACCCTTTGTCCGCACCATGCTGAGTAAAGCCTGGATTTACAAACCACACACCGGCACGCAAAGCATGGCTGAGCACAACCACCTATTGCCGACTTGGATCAAGGCCAATGCCGACATTTGGTTGGTCGCACCATTGATTATTCAACAACGTCTGATCGGCTTTGCCATCCTAAACCGGCCCAAAAGCCAAACCGAGATCACCTTTGAAGACCGCGATTTGCTTACCAATATCAGCAGCCAAATGGCCAGCCATATAGTGCTCCACCAGCAAGAAAAAATCATCAGTGACGCCAAGCAGTTGGAGACATACCACCGGCTAGCTGCCTTTATTATGCACGATATCAATAATGTCATCGCCCAGCTGGCATTGCTTGGCAAGAATGCCGAGCGCCATAAGGCCAACCCTGCCTTTGTCGACGATATGATCAAGACGGTCGAAAATGCTATCGGCCGAATGCAGGGCCTGGTACAAAAATTCAACCTGGCCGCTAAGGAACAGCGCACGGCCTTTTCAGTTAGCACTCTGCTCACGCAGCTCTATGAGGAATGCGCGCGCTTCAATCCCTTGCCCATTTTGCGGGTTAAGCACAATTTCTCCATCAATGCGGATAAACAGCGCCTAATCCTGGCTATCAAAAACCTCGTGCGCAATGCGCAAGAGGCTACCGGTCAGAATGGCCAGGTGACCATAAGCGCTCAACTGCGCCAAGGCTGTGGTCTGCTGGTGGTCGCCGATAACGGCCGGGGTATGAGTCAGAGGTTCATCAATGAAGAGCTGTTCCGACCCTTTTCAAGCACCAAGGCGGGCAAGGGCTTAGGCATTGGTGCCTATCTGACCAAGTCCTATCTTGAGCAGCTCGGCGCTAGTCTTAGGGTACACAGCACAGAGGGTGTGGGAACGCGCTTCGAAATAACCTTTAGCTAAAGGAAACATGACATGGACCTGTCAGCCAGAACGCTATTAATTATTGAAGACGACGAGGGCTTGCAGAGCCAATTTAAATGGCATTTTGATGGACTCGCAACCACCCTGGTAACGACGAGCACCGTCCAGGAAGCGCTGACGCTCGTGCGCCAATACCAGCCGCGGGTCATCATTCAGGACCTGGGTTTACCACCCGATGCCGAAGGCGTCAGCGAGGGATTTCGTTGCATCGCTGCGGTCCTGAGCATTGCACCGCGCAGTAAAATTATCGTGCTAACTGGTAAAGATGAACATCGCAATGCGCTCAAGGCGATCTCCTTAGGCGCCTTTGATTTCTATTTAAAACCGCTCGATACCGACCGACTCGATCACGTTGTCGAACGGGCATTTCATCTGGCACAACTGGAATGGGAAAACCGCCAATCGCTCGATGCCTCTGAACCCTTACCTGGACTCATCACTGCCAATCCCCAAATGCGCAATATCTGCCGGATGATCGACAAGATTGCCCAAAGCAAAATCACCGCCACCCTGCTCGGTGAAAGCGGTACCGGCAAGGAGGTATTGGCACGTGCTATCCATAGTCAAAGCGCTGACCGCGACCGACCCTTTGTGGCGATAAATTGCGCCGCCGTACCGGAAAATCTAATCGAGAGTGAACTCTTTGGTTATGAAAAGGGTTCCTTTACCGGCGCCAGCACGAGCAATATCGGCAAGATCGAACAGGCGATGGGCGGCACCCTATTTCTCGATGAAATTGGCGATATGCCATTGGCTCTGCAGGCCAAGGTACTGCGCTTTTTACAGGAGCGGATGATCGAGCGCGTGGGCGGCCGAAAGGAAATACGCATCGATTTGCGTGTTGTTTGTGCGACCAATAAAAACTTGCAGCAGATGGTGCAGGCGGGCACCTTCCGCGCAGATTTGTTTTATCGGATCTGTGAAATTGTGATCGATATACCGCCGCTGCGCGAACGCGGTAACGACCCGATCCTAATCGCCCATCATATACTCAAGCGCTATTGCCAAGAGGTCGCGGTAAAGCCGATGGTGTTCTCCTATGATGCCCTGCAGGCCATCGGTCACTACAGTTGGCCGGGGAATATTCGGGAGGTCGAAAACCGTATCAAGCGGGCCGTGGTCTTGGCAGAGAACACCCTGATCCAGGCCGCCGACCTGGCCCTGCAAGCGCCGACCCGCAAGCCCCTGGCGATCAATATAAAAGAAGCGCGCAAGAATGCCGAGGTGGAGGCCATTCATTCCGCGCTGGCGCTCAGTCAGCGCAACATATCGTCCGCCGCCAAGTTATTGGGAGTCACCCGGCCGACCCTGTACGACCTACTGAAAAAATATAATCTGTTTATCGATCATAGCTAGGGGAGCGAATTCCATGCGTAAATTATCGATCACCACTCTTGTTGCGCTCTATGTCTTGAGCTTTATGATCGCTTGCTCAGACAATACTCAGATCGAAAAGGCCGCCAGCTTTTTGGATCGCAGTGTCCGCTATGAACAGCAGGGCCAATTTCGCGCCGCGCTAATTGAGATTCGCAATGCTTTACAGGCCGACCCAAGCGATCCCCTCTTGATCGTGCACTACGCGCGCTTACTAACGCGTATTGGTAGCCCAAACCAGGCCGAGGCGCTCTTCAAAAACCAAAGCGACAGTATCGATGCCATTCGCCTGGCCTATGCTGAGGTGCTGTTATTGCAAGGTAAAACCATTTCGGCCCAAGAGTTGCTGGCCGGCTGGCAGCCTAACACCCTCGAACAGGCGGAATTTAACCGATTACAGGCCCTGCAGACCTATCTGGCGGGCCATCAACAGGAGGCATTAAAACAGTATCGCGTGCTCGTCAATAACCCGGCCACGACCCTGAGCACCAAGCGGGAATTTGTTTCCCTGTTATTGCAAAGCAGGCTCCACGACGAAGCGCAGCAGTGGACTACCCAACTCTTGGCGCAGTGGCCCAACGACCCGATTATGCTCTATTACGACGCCCGCCTGGCCTATAACGCCAACCGACTCGAGGCCGCAGCGGCAGCGCTTACCGAAGCGCTGGTGCACCTGCCCGAGACCGATATGCTGTTAAGCGACCGGCTGCAGGTTTTAGAGCTGCTCAGCACTGTCTTAACCGCTCAGGGTCGCCCGGCCGAGGCACTGGAATACAGCCGTCTGATCCGCACGGCCAATCCGGAAGCCTTCCTTGCCCGCCAGCAATATAAGGATGCCCTAGCCGCCGCCAGCATCGGTGACTTGGCGACGGCCAAGGATGCTTTTGCAGAGATTCTCAATCAGTTCCCAGATAACCAGCAGGCCGCCCTGCTATTGGGTCTAATTAACTTCGAAGAGGGTGATCTGGCAAGCGCTGAAGCGCTGCTGTCGGCCAACCTCAATGCCGAAACCGCGCCGGTGACCCTGATTCAGGCGACCGCACTGGCTCAGGCCGAGCAGGGCAAAGCCGACCAAGCCTTGGCGGTCTTGCAACGGGCCCTACTGGCCCGGCCCGATGACCTGGGGCTGCTGTCCCTATACGGTGTGATTTGCTTAAACAACCAGCAGGAACAACAGGGGGTGCAAGCCCTGCGCAAGGCCCTGCGGTTGGATCCCAGTAAAACCCGCTTACATCTACTGCTGGCGCAATACTATGTCGGCCAGGCACGCATGGAACCCGCCCTGGCGCAACTGCGCGCGGCCTTTGCCGAGAATATCCAAGACTGGTCGAGCACCGGGCTGTACCTGACGCTGCTGGTTAGGCAACAACAGACCACCGAAATACAGACCGTGCGCGAGCGCATCGGCGCCGAGTTCGCAACCGACCCCTCGGCGTTGTGGCTGATGGCCGTGGCCGATGTCCAGCTCGGTAACAGTCGTTCAGCCATCGCCCTGTTGGCGACCTTGCACACACGGGTGCCCAATAATCCCAATGTCATTTCTGCCCTGGCTAGGCTGCATCAGCAGAACGGTGAACCGGATCGCGCCGCCGAGCTCTGGCTGGAGGCGATTCGCGTCAGTCCGACCAACAGTGGCCTGGTGCAGTCTTTGGTGGCGGCCAAGGCGCAATCCTTGCCGGTCGATACACTGCCGATCTGGTTGATCGAACAGGCCGAGGCCCGCCCGGACATCGCCTTGCCGCTGCATGCGGCCGCAGTCGAATTGCTGATTAATCAAGGTCAGTTGGCGGCGGCCCAGACGCTTGCCAGCCCATATCACAGCAACGATCAGCCCCTAGCGCATGCCATCAGGGCCAATGTGTTGCGTGCGGAGGGCATTGCTCAGGCCGAGGCGGGCGACTGGGCGGGCGCCTTAAAGACGGTTGATCGGGCTATCGCATTGATGCCCAACAACAGCCAACTGACCCTGCTAGCAGCCAAGATCGATATTCAGCTGGCCGACGCACTGAGCGCGCGGTATCGATTGCAGGGTCTCATCGCGGAACAGCCTAACAATGCTGAGGCCTTTACTGCTCTAGCGGGCATCAGCATGGCCAATGGTGCCAGCGAATTGGCCCGCAGCCAATACCAACAGGCACTGGCCGCAAATCCAGAGTGGGTGCCGGCACTCAACAACCTGGCCTGGCTGGTCCGTAGCGAGGATCCCGCTCAGGCCCTACTCTACGCGGCAGCAGCGGCCGAACTGGCGCCGGGTTCTGCCGCGGTGTTGGATACCTATGGCTGGATCTTGCATCTCAATGGCCAACCAGCAAAAGCCTTGCAGATACTGGATGCGGCCTTAGGGATTGAGCCAGAGAATGAGGAGATAAGAGAACATCGACGCGCGGTGGCGGGCTAGGGCCACGGCAAGTATGCTGCCTCGCGTCTGATCATTTATCCGTTGCAACTAGCGTTGTGATAGCTGCTAGGTGACACGCTTTGACCTGTTGGTGCGTGGGCAAGGTTAGCAGCCGGCGGGCGAAGCTCACGGCATTGGGCAAAGGCCCCATCTGCAAGGCCAATTCAGATATGCCCTCAAGTTCGGACAGCGCACCGTTGTACAGCCGACTCACACCCAGCCCACGCAGTGCCGAATTCTCAGTCAGCCTGGCGCGATCCGCCGACCGGTGGCTTAGCAATGGAAAACGCAGCAGGCGTCGACAGCGCGGGCTGGTCAACAGTGCATGCAAACCATTGTGCGTAGAAGCGATGCGCGCTTTCAATCCCTGTTCAGCGAAACGGCTTAATGAGCGGTAGTGAGTCACATTGGCCCGAACCCGCAGCAGCTTAGCAGCTGACATCAGACAAATGTTGTCCAAGGCGTGGTAGCGCGTCGCACCCAGTTTTAGAAACGGCAGTTGCTCCATCCAAGAGTATGCCCACGGCTGCGACAGGAGAGCCAAGAGCCTTACCTTGAGGCGCCAGCTTGGGCTCCCGGCCTCGGTACTCAACTTAAGGTCGAATAACGCTAGCCCCTCTTTTACCGCCACCAGACCGCCACCCAACAAACTCACGGCCTTACCGCGGCCGAACGAGAAGGTCACGTAATCACCCTGCAGGCCAGCGACCTCATGCGCATCGGGAAACCATTGGGCATTGTCCTCTATAAGCCCGACCTTGGGCCACGGTGCGAGCAATCGACGAAGCTCAGACAGTCGCTCGGCAATGCCCAAAAAGTTAATGGCGATCACTGCTAGGGTACGCTGCGTTAAGGCGCATTCCAGCTGCGCGAGATCGTAGCTGGGGTCATCGACACAGATATCGACGACCCTGGGTATGAAACCCGCGAACAGAGCTGCCGCGACTAGATCGGGACAACAGTAACCGGGGATAATAACTTCCGGTTGCGACACGGCTGGATAGCGCATTTTTAGTTGCACTAAACTAAAGGCGAGCGCGGCGGTGCCGGAGTTCAACCAAACCAACTGATAGCCGGGTAGTAACTGACCTAAGGATTCAGCACTGCTGTCCAGCCGAATGGTATTTCCGGCCGGTGGCAAACTCTGCCACCTCATCGGGCCGATGGCTTCCATGTGGTCATGCGGGTGCCAGAGAAAAACTTTAGCGCCGAATCCATCAGCGCTAGATTGACCTGAACAAAAAAATAGATCAAACGAATGGGCGCCAATGCGCGCATCCGCTCACTGAGATGGGCAAGACCGGCCGTGGCGTAAAACAGTATCTGGCCGATCAGGGCGAGTCGATAAAATCCGCCCACACCGGCTAGGCTCGCCGACACCAACAACAGCGCCAGCAGAAACCAGGGCACGGCCCAACGCATCAGTTTGTGGCTGAATACTTGAACGGCATAGAATCCAAACCGACTCACATTGAGCACCTCAGGGTGGCGTGACAACCCGGTCATACCGCGCAACACCGTGCGCACCTTGCGCGCGTATTCTTTACTCGGATCTTTTAAATCCGCATAAAAACCCAATACATCGGGCGCCGAGATCGATTGCAAACCGGCCCGGGCACAATTAAGCGCGGTGTTAAAGTCCGACGGAGAATGGATATCCCATTGCCGGCACAGGTCCCGACGAGCCGCGAAAAAGGAGCCACTGAGTCCTACCAACCCGCCTAAGCGACTTTCCTGACGGCGCAACCACATTTCATACCGGACATAAAAGCCCTCTCCGGCAACCGCGCCCTGCGTGCCGACAAACCTGTCCTCACTGGAGACGGCGCCGACATCGCCCCGTTGAAAGTGCCGATCCAATTTCTCGATCGCATCGACCTGCATCAAAGTGGCGACATCGGAGAACACGAGGACATCGCCAGTGGCCCGTTGGATCGCCGACCACTGCGCGTTTTCCTTGCCCAATCGTTGCGGGGCCCGAACCAATACTATGCCGCGATCCGAGAAGCTGGCCACTAGGGCGTCGGTACCATCGTCGCTGCAATCGGAGGCGATGATGAGTTCTAAGCGCGCCGGATCAAACTCTAAGGCGAGTAAATTAATAATTTTCTCTTCGATCCGCTGCGCTTCATTATAGGCAGTAACAATGAGCGAATAGTTCAGCAAATGATCCGTCCTTGGATTGGTTATTACCGACGCTTTGGCATATTTTTTAACCCCAATAAGCAACAGCAACGGGTACAAAAAATAGCTGTAGAGCGAACAAAAAACACAGAGCCAAAAAAATAAAATAATCAAGGTTGCAACTCCTTTTGACATGTTTATAAGATCGGTTAAGCCCTTCAAACTACCGTATTTTTGAGGCATAATCGGCTGCAGTATATCTAAACAAGGATGTTGTTTACATGTCTAATTTAGCCCCCGGCACGCGACTCAGGGTTCTGCATATCCTATCCGGCGATCTATGGGCCGGCGCCGAGGCACAGGCCCATACCCTGCTAAAAAACCTCAGACCCTTGTGCGACGTAAGCGCCATCTTGTTAAACGAGGGCGAACTGGCAAACCGATTGCGCGCCGACGATATAGACGTGACCATATTGAATGAGGCAAGACTGTCGAGCCGAAAAATATTCACCAGTTTACGTGCTCATATACGACAGCTAAAACCCGATGTGGTTCATACCCATCGCCAAAAAGAAAATATCCTCGGCGCTCTGGCCAATGCAACAACACTCAGAGCGCTGTGCGTCAGAACAGTACACGGTGCGCCTGAGTTTTCGGGTAATTGGCGGACCCGGTTACAGCGGAGCTTGGAAAGATGGGTCGGCCAGCACTATCAAGCGCTTTTTATTGCGGTCTCGCATGAACTCAAAGACCAGCTATCGATCGACTATCCCGGCCATCGGATCAGCACAGTCCCTAACGGTGTCGACGTAGCGGTATTAAGGGCCCAGGTCGGACCGGTTGACTTCAGGGCCGTGCATCCGAACAAAAAACACCTAGGTATTATTGGCCGCTTAGTGCCGGTCAAGCGCATCGATATATTCCTCGAAATTGCCGCGCGCCTGAGACAGGAAAACAATAGTGATTTTCAATTTCATATCATCGGTGATGGTCCGGCCAGACCCCTACTGGAGGGCCAGGTGCGCGATTTAAATATAGGAGATCGGGTCACATTCCATGGCCATCGAGACGATATTCCGAGCATCATTGCAGCCTTGGATGCCGTCCTCATCTGCTCCGATCATGAGGGCTTGCCCATGGTCGCGCTGGAAACCTTGGCGTTGGATACGCTCTTGATCGCGCACAATATCGGTGGCCTGTCCGAACTGGCAGACTACAACACAGCGTTATTAACTCGGCCCAACAGCCCGGCTAGCTATTACAAAACGCTCACCGGCATTGCAGATTTTTCGCTTGCAACCGAAAACTTTTCTCACCATGCGAAAAAAAATAGCGAGCAGACCATGGCGCTCTATAGCGCCATGACAGCTGGACCATAGGAGAAGAGAGCGCAGCGTATCCGCTAAACCTGAGCATGCCGCCCACGGCATAATAATGACAACTTATATGTCGAGCACAAGCCACATGAAAATGCTTTACGGGTCCCTGTTTAGATTGATTGGCAAAAAAAATAGAACGCGAGTTCTGCTCTTGCAGATTCTTTTTTTGCTCACGGCGCTGTTCCAAGTTGCAGGCATAGCCTCGATCGCACCTTTTATCACCATGGTGAGCAACCCGGCCTTTATCAATACTAATACCTACCTCGCCTTCCTGTTCAATCTTTATGCTTTCGAATCGGACAGTCAATTTATCATCTCCTATGCACTGTCCGTCATCCTCCTTATTATCGTCAGCAACAGCATAGCGTCATACAGCTTATGGAAACTATTTCAAATATCAATGCGCCTGGGCGCCCATGTCCAACGGACTATTTATAAAAGCTATCTCGATAATGACTACACCTTCTTTGCCATTAATAACAGCTCGCGCTTAATCTCGCAAATAACCCAAGAAATCCCGAGAATGGTCTATATGGTTGTGCAACCCATACTCACCCTTATCTCGCAGCTCTTTATTGCAGCGCTCATTATAGTTGGCCTATTGATTATCGATATCAGCATTGCCTTAACAGCAACAGCAATCGTTGTGTCGGTGTACTTTTTAATCTTTAAACTGATCCGGTCAAGAGTGGTTGAGAGCGGCAATTTGATTAGCACACTCAACCTTACAAAATTGAAGTTATTGGACGAAAGCATAGGCGGGATTAAGGAAGTTAAACTCAAGGGCACAGAAGACTATTATAAGCAGCAAGTTGATCGGGTGACCGTGCGTGGGCTGTCCGCGTCGGCCTATATTGCCCTGGCAGGCGACTTACCCCGGTTTATGGTTGAGACCGTGGTGTTCGCCTCTATTCTGGGCTTGTCGATCTACATCTTACTCACCTCGGGTACCGCCAATGAGGCCCTGAGCACCATCAGCCTCTATGCCATGGCGGGTTACAAGCTGCTGCCGGCGGCTCAGTCGATCTATAGGGCCTACTCGCAGATCAGAGCGAATGGCTCGGTGGTGCTTGCGCTCGCTCACGAGATTGAAAAAAGCACAGCTCACGATAGCCCGCTCAGAACACTCGGGAATGAACCCGCACCAGAGGGCGACATTGTTTTTAACGATGTGGCATTCCGCTATCCGAATACCGCTAAGTTCGCCTTGGCTCGGTGTAATTTGCGCATTGCAAAAAATAAGATCACCGCCTTTGTCGGCACCTCAGGCGCCGGAAAAAGCACTGCGGTAGATTTGCTGCTCGCCCTACTCGTGCCAACATGTGGCACCATTACGGTCGGCGACATTTCGCTCGATAAACAGAATATTAAAGCCTGGCGCCAGAAGATTGGCTACGTGGCACAGACTATATTTATCTTGGATGCATCCTTTCGAGAAAATATCGCCCTCGGCGTACCCGAAGCAGAGGTCGACCCGATACGGCTAAAAAAGGCTGCTCAGCTGGCAAATATTTACGACTTCATAGCAGAGTGTGACGGTGGCTTCAACTTCAAGCTGGGTGAGCGGGGCGCAAAACTCAGTGGTGGCCAAAAACAACGTATCGGCATTGCCCGGGCGCTATACCAAGACCCCGCTATATTGGTATTAGATGAGGCGACAAGCGCTTTGGATAATGTCACGGAACAACTCATTATGAACGACATACTGAGCTTAGCGCAAACCAGAACCATCGTCATGATCGCGCATAGACTGACCACGGTAGAGAATGCCGATAATATTTTCGTGTTTAAGCTGGGTAAAATTGAGGATCAGGGCACCTACCAAAGCCTGGCCAACAATTCCCTAGAATTTAAAGCACTGCTTAGCGCAGGCAAAGGTAGTCATAAATAACCAAGTGACAAACACCGCCCGTTACTCGGTTGGTTTGGCCAGCCGCTACCCAAGGAGCACCCGATGAAAGTACTCTGGATTAACCATTTTGTACCCTACCCGGCAAAGGGTGGGCTGTTAATTAGAACCTCAAATCTTATAACGGCCTGCGTGATAGCGCATCATATTGACCTGGTCGCATTGATCCAGCCTAGACTGGTGCGGGCCTATTCACCCTCCCTGGCGCTTGGGCTTGAACGATCGCGCGCAGCCTTAACCAGACTTGTCCGTACGCTCTACACGGTGAATATCCCCTCGGAACGCTCAGCACTTCATCGCCTGGTCACCCTTATCCGGTCCACGCTCACAAATAGACCCTATTCGGTTAGCTGGCTAGCATCCGATGCCGCCAAGGAGTTGATTCACAAGCTGCTCTTAGCTCAAGACTATGATCTGATCCATTTGGATACCGCCGCATTACTACCCCTACTACCGATGAACCTTAAGGTTCCGGTCGTGGTAAACCACCATAATGCGGAACACCATATGATGTGGCGCAGAGCTCAACAAGAACGCAACTGGCTTAAAAAACTTCTCTTCTTTGATGAAGCGCGAAAAATCATGCATTTCGATAGCAACAACCTGGGCAGGGTTAGCCACAATATCGTCTGCTCTGAAGATGACAAAAAACGCATCGAAGCGCTCGGGGTAGAGGCCACTAGGGTCTCTATCGTGCCCAATTCGGTTTCCGTTCCAGAGCAAAGCCAAAGGAGTCCAGACAAGCACAAGCTGTTGTTCGTTGGGGGTTTAAATTGGTATCCCAATAAGAAGGGCATTGAATGGTTCCTCCGGAATATCTGGCCTACCCTGTCTGCACAGTACAAGGATTTGAGCTTGGATATTATTGGCAAGTATCCTTCTAAAACCATGATTCACTTGGTAGCCGGTTCAGAACGGGTTCGTTTACATGGCTATGTTGAGGATATAGGCCTGTATTACCGCAACGCCCTAGCCTTTATCTCGCCCATTTTCGATGGCGGCGGCACCAAGCTCAAGGTTCTGGATGCTATGGCCAACGCAATACCGGTTATCGGCAATAGCCTGGCATTTGAAGGTATTGATGTCACTGATCAACTGAATGCCTTTATTGCCAATGACAGCCGGTCATATGGGGCAGCCATAGGCCTATTGTCAGAGGGCCATAAGGGCGCTGACGCTGGCCGTCGCGCGCAGGCACTGGTGGCAGAAAAATACAGCGCCATCAAGGTCGGCAACGCCTATTCGATGCTCATCCAATCCCTGGCTCAGGGGGCGGCATGAACCCGCTGCTCAACAAATTGTTCTTATACTATCCAGCAACCGCCTTCACGGGTGAGTTTCATTTTTTGTATCAGGGTTTATACCGCAGCCAGCAGTATCAGAGTAGCGATGGTCTATTTCGTTATCAGCTGCAAAAATTCACCGCACTGCTAGGGCATGCAGTGCACCACAAACCCTACTATCGGAGAATTTTGCCTGCTGACGCCCATCTCGATTGTAGCCAAATTCACACCCCTGAGGACTTCCAGCGTTTTTATAACGCCTTGCCTTTGCTCACCAAGCAAGATTTGATTGGCCATCACCAAGAGCTATCGGGCGAGGTTCACTTGTCGTCAAGAATCAAGACCACCGGAGGCTCTACCGGCGAACCGGTTAAGCTCTATAAAAATGCGTCCGCGCTGGCGCGTGAGCGAGTGGCCACCGCACTGAGTTATGAATGGGCCGGCATTCAGGTTGGCGCTAAACAGGCACGGTTCTGGGGTATCCCGCACAGCAACAGGGCTAAGTTTTTGGCGAGGATCACCGACCTAGTGGCCAACCGCTATCGCTTGTCGGCCTTTGATATGACTGACGCCGACATGGCCGGCTATTACCGCCACTTACTGGTAGTCAAACCCGCCTATCTATATGGCTATGTCAGCGCCATTCGCCTCTTTGCTAATTATATAAAGCAGACCAATTTAGCCCCGCTGCCGAGTTTAAAGGCGGTCATAACCACGTCTGAGGTGTTGTCTGAGCTCGATCGCCACGATATCGAACAGGGTTTTGCCGTTAAGGTTTTCAATGAATACGGTTGTGGGGAGGTCGGATCCATTGCCCATGAATGTGAACAGGGGGCTCTGCATGTCATGGCCAGTAATCTGTTGGTTCAAGTTGAACGCGACGGCATCACCTACAACCATGGCACAGGTGAGATTGTGCTGACCGATTTGCACAACTATGCCACTCCGTTAATCCGCTATAAGCTGGGTGACTACGCCACCCTCGCCCCGGGTGGTTGCAGTTGCGGCAGAGGCCTGCCGGTCTTATCCAGGGTGCACGGGCGGGCTTACGATATTATCCATACCCCCGAGGGACGGTCTATTCACCCTGAGGCGATAATATACATATTTGAAAAGATGCAAGAACAGCGCGCCGTGTTTAAGCAATTTCAAGTTTTACAGGACCGGTTAGACCATCTGACAATTAGAATAATTCCGACGGCTAATTTCAACAACGCTATAGGGCGGGATATTCAACTGGCTGTTCGCAACAAGATTTCGCCCACCATCCAGATAACACTCGAATTAGTGAACACGATAGTACGTGAAAAATCCGGTAAATTACGTGTGGTCAAGAGGCAATTAACCGCCGACGATAATCGATTACCTATGGCAAACACCCAAAGAAGCTAACAGGTGCAGGACAGCTTGAGCTGGCATCTGAACGCCGCAAGGATTCAGAAACCGGCTCGATCGACCCACGTCAGAAAGCTCGGTTACGAGCAGTGACTGAGGTTAATTTGTTTCCAACCTCGGCTCTAAATTTTTCGGTTGATTTAGCTCATATACGATGTCTGCGCCAACGCTAGAGGAAAAGGTATCTTTCGAAATGGCCCCTACCGTTTCATCTCGATCCCGAAAGAAGCTACCCTTTTCTGCCGAAAATTGATTGCCTTGGGTGATAACACTCGACTCATCGCTACAGTCTTCACAGGAAAATACCTTGGTGTCATAACTCTCGATAACATTGTCTTTCATAATGATATTTGGGGTGTCTGCGACAACCTTAATAAAGCGCACGTTGCCGATAATGTTGTTTCGATAAATATAGAGCGGCAAATCGATATCCGTGTTTTTATCATTAAAGGTAATGCCAAAACCAGAGCCGCTGGTTTCAATACGATTATAACTGACATCGATATTGCCATAGCTTTCGCCCCCCTGTTTCGCGTTGTACAACCAGATGGCGTTATTGTCGATGTCGTCAAAGGTATTTTCATTTACATACCAGTTCTCACTGTTCATCTTAATGCCTAGCGCATGCGAGGTTCCCTGCCCGGCTGGGTCGGCAAATGAGACAAATGAGTTTCGCTGCACAGCGACATGATCTATCGTATAGGCCAGTATTCCAAAACCATGCATGATGTTACCGAAGTAGTTATTTAAAAAAGACCACCGCCGTCCGGCTCCCTCATGATTGGCCATAATGACAGACTGATTCCAGGAGTCTCTTGAACTGATGAGGTTTTGAAATCGGTTATTTCGGAATACCACATCTTTGGAACCACCACTAATTCTAAAACCCATATGAAATTCATGGGTTGTTTCTTCGCTATTGGACATTTGAAAGACCCGAACGCCTTCAAGATAGAAGTTATCCAGTGTCGTATCAGAGCGTAAGTGGGTGGTCGACATATCAAACTCGACCACTTCTTTGGGGTAGGTTAGAAATACCACTGGCTGGCGATTAGTCCATTGAATCCGGGCGTCTTCCTTGTAACCGTCGAACTTATACTTACCAGATCTGAAATAGATAAATTTATTTTTGTTGCGTTCCGAATACTTGCTCTCATAACTCAGCCCACCATAGACATCTGAAAAGTCTAACTTCGGATCGTCAATGGTGCCGGCACCGTCGTTGCTGCCATTTTTGCTGTCGACAAACATAAAACCTTCTTTGGTAACCTTAACGTCCCAGGTTGCGGTAAGGGTTTGGGGTTCTACTGAACTGTCACTGATAGCAACCTTGAAGCGATACAGGGCGTCGCGTTCGATTGGGCTTGCCCAACGAATGGTGCCAATGGACTCGTCCAACTGTACGTCAGCAGGCGCTTCAATTAATTCAAAGCGATACGGATAGTTACCGCCGCCGGCCACGACATCAACAGAGTAGAGGGTATCGGGATAGGCTCTGTTATACCTATTGTTGATATCGAAAGAAGGTTTAGGTGCAATTTGCTCTAAAGGCAAAGCGCTGTAATTCTCTGCAAAGGAAAGGCTATACAGTAGGAGGGTAGAAGCAAGAAATAGGTATCGCATTAGGTTAATCTCCGAGTCTTCTTAAAGTGCCGCTGCAGCATAGCACCCTGCTCATTCTATATTGAGGGGTCAGTCACAATCGGAGAAATACCTATTCAAGCAGTCGTGATTGGCTTTTCGGTTGAATAATGCATCCTCATAGTCATAAGCCATTTCGGGACTATTCACTTTATTCCTAAAAAACTGACCATACAGTGTTCGGTAGTCAAAACCATAGACGGCTTGTAAGACCTTCTCCATGCTAGCGCCATGAGAGATGTGCTCTATGCCCCAGTTCCTCGGGTGCTTTGTTGGATCTGGGTTGCCAATAAAGAATCGAACGATTTCTTTTTCAGTAAAGATATGGCCCGTGGCAGCATTGACGTTATCACGATTCACGCCAACATTTCCGGCCAGCAAGATTATCGGACAGTTTAATGCCACGGCTTCGAACAGAGAGCGGTTACTGCCCTCTTTTAAGGTCAGCAAACTGACATATTTAGATTCGAGCAGAATCTCATTTAATTGCGCAGTGTTTAGATCGACAAAGTAATCAATTTCGAGGTGACGGTGTAAGCTCAGCAACTTCTCCACTGCCAAACGCTGACTGCCAAAGTTTGCACACACCAGTGCAGCCTTGATAGGTTTGTGGGCCGTTATTTTGTTCAGCATGCGAAAGAATATATGAATTCTTTTGATTGGGTTAAAGTTTGCTACGAGTGTGATATCGTATTTTTTAGCTGCGAGCGGTTGGTAAACCTCGGCTGAGGTGGCGCCATAGTCAACCCAATCACCCGAGCCTATTCGCAATGGCACCAAGTTCCCCTTGAGTTCGCTAATCAATCTGAAATCCTCTTTCTCGGCACATTCGATAAATATCTTAGTCTGCGCAAAGGCGGTCCACGCTAAAATTTCAGGCAGGGCATAGCCAGACCAGCTCGGTTCGAGCACTAGATGGTAATCACGCAGGAGCCGCCTCACAGTCGTCGGGTCCAGTAATAGAATATGAAAGGTCTCGGTAAACTTTATAAATACCAGGCCTTTTCGATTCGGCGTGGGGTACGCAACAACGAGTAACCGGTCAAACATTCGACTTGGCTTTGGGTTTTTCGAAACCAGTTTATTGGCTGAAAAATAGTTCGCAACAATGGCCTGTAGATTCACCTTAAGCAAGGTCAAACCGGTCTCAGTAACCCGACTGCGCAAGGACGCTAAGAGATATGCTAATGCTGCAGACCTGTTGTAGATCAAAGCAAATCTGTACATAGCCAAAAAAACATAGGGCCCAATAGAGCGAGAAAGGTAAAATCTTAGGTCCGCGAAATAGTAATGGCGGGCGACATAGATAGACTGAATTTTTCTAAACATTGGATCATCCTTGATAGCCATTATTTTCCGTTAAGTAAGAACGACAGAACTCGGTACTTCGATATTAAATATCCATGTATTAATGATGTAATGGCAAAGATTGCCACTATCGAGATCAACGCTTCAAGATGAATATTCCAATAAAGTCGGTTAAATACGGCACCAAAGAACAAGACCAATGGGTGATGCAGCAAGTAAATGCTATATGAAGCACCGGAGATAAAAGACATATATTTATTGGAAAAATTTAGATATCTCTTGAATAGCGCTAAGACAATTGCACTCATCCAAATTCCCAGGACGATGCTAGTCGCCATCACTAGTGCCGTGCCAAGCTTTGAGGTCATCGTGTGGAAATACAGCATCTCAAGGCTGAACAAAATACCACAGGGGATCAATCCGAGCGCGCTACTGTCTACGACCGTCGAGAGTAGCTTCTTATTGTAATAGGTACCGACACCGATCAAGAACATTAGCCCATACAGGCTGAGTCCATAGATTTCCAGCCGACCAAAATATTCATGATATCTAAGCTGAAAAAAAGAGGCCAACAGGTGTATGCCAAACATAACGACTAGGACGGAAGCCATCAGGTTGGCAAGGTTGTTATATATTAGGCTGGGCAGCCTCAGCCTGACTGGCGTGTTCAATAGCCACAGTTTAGATCCATACAACAGAGTCACATAGATAACCAGATAGTTTAGAAACCATAGATGATAGACCCAACCGGTGTCAGTAAAGAAATAAACGCTACGGTTTCCATAGCGGTTTAAAAATACTGATTGAGGATAATTTATCAGCCAGGCGCACACGCTTACGGGGACAATTAATCGTGCGAATCGAGATCTAATAAATTCCCGATGGCCTTTCTTCGAGATCACCATAGCACTAAAAAAACCCGAAATGAGAAAGAATGCCGGCATTCTAAAGGTATGGATTGCGCTATTAAGATAATTGTAAATTAGGCTGGCATCCGCCGAGACCACCCACCAATTACTGCCCACCGAGTAGACAGTTGATACGTGTAACACAACGCCAAGGAGCATCAAGACCGCACGGGCTGAATCCAAATAAAATAAGCGCATTAGCGTACCCTGCCACTCGGTAGCGGGAAGGCAGCAGTGCCGGTAACAGTCAGGGCCAAATAAATCCACATAAAAGGGTAATAGACTACCGACACGAACTGACCTGCCACTAAGAAGCCCACAAAACCATAATTTAGGCCGGCTAAGATCGGCCTAATGACCGCAATAGAGTCTGCGCCTTTGGCGTAGGTAACGAAATATGGCCGTGTTCTAACCAATGGCGCCAAGATCAGTGCGCAATAGAGGAGCAGCCCAACCAGGCCAAGATCGGTACCAACCTGAATAAAGATGTTGTGCGGCAAACCGACGGAGGCGTAGAGCATGTCGTCTGGAAAGTGATCGTAGTAATATGGAATATAGCCATAAAACCCCACCCCTCCTATCGGGTGGGAGCGAATGATTTCATAACCGTTCTGCCAATAGAGCTGTCGCTGCAGACTCGGCCGATCGGTTCCGATGGTAGAGAAACGCGCTTTTTGTGCCTCGGGGAAATTCAGCCATACAATTAATATAATAGTAGCGCCAAGAATTAACTGCGTGGGCTTAAGGAGTGCACTTCGAAACCAGATTAGGACCATAAAAATAAGGGCGATTTGCGACCCCCGACTGCCCGCGCCAATGAGGGTTGCAATGGACGTGCCGATAGCCAATATGATGATGAATTTGCCAAAACGTTGCTCATTGTTAAAGTACGCCTTATATAATCCCAAGCTTAGGCCGAACATAATCAGCATTTCGATCGCCAGCTCCCCTGAATTCTGAAAGAAACCCGCCGGCCCATTTAAGTTCCCGCCCATATTGGCAAAGCCACTCATTAGCCATATTTTGGCCGTGCCGATCGATAGCTTCAGGTTGCAGACAAAAAATATCATTAAAAAAACATAGAAGCGTTCTTTGGTCGAAACAATTCGAGTAATGGCGATAAATATTATTGGCCACTGCAGGTAGTCTATAATATGCGCCTGATAAAAGGCTTTATCATAAGCATAAGAGTAGGACAAAAAAACCCATAGGGTAAGCAACAATAAAATAAAGTGTATCGTGGAAAATTTAGCTTGCGCCTTACCATCTGCCACTGAAAGCACCAAGGATAGAATTAAGAATAATTTTGTCCAGGGCAGAAAGTCTATCATCGGATATATGGATTGGGGGCGGAAGTATTCGAAGAACAGATAGCCGCAGATGCACCAAAAGGCAGGGTGTTCATGCCAAAAATAAAACCACATGGGTTTTATATTGATAAAATAAAATCGCTCTAACGTGTAGCTAGGGTTACTGCGAGACATATTCAATAAGCTTGGTTGTTTTATGCAATATTATTTTTTGACATCGAGCGAAATATGCCTCACTCGCTGAGTAGGGATCTTGAATATAGGGCAGACTCTTCGGTCCGTACAGTCCCAACAGCGTAACGGGGATATCGAGCTTGAGCTTTTTGTATAGGCCGAAATGTTTAGGTTCCATAACCACAATCAGGTCGCCGATGTGCGGCACATAGTCGCAGGCCTTAGTGGTTCTATGTCTCCTTAGATCGATGCCCTCTTGCTCGGCAATAGCCATGGCGCGAGCATCCGCTGCATCGCCACCTCGGGTATCGAGCCCAAAGGATATCGCGCTATAGCCAACCTTTTTGGCCACGCCCTCCGCAAAGGGGCTTCTGCAGATATTACCCGAGCAGACAAATACTAACCTATGCGGCTTACCAAGTTTTTTTACATCGAAACGTTCATAGTTGCCAAGTAGCATGCGCACGCCAAAATACAAATATTTCACTAAACCCTGCTTTGAGCCAAAGCGACTGTTTATTTGTCTGGGGATGGCGCTCAGCATTTTCATCAACAATGACCCCTACCTTAGGTTGAGCATATAAGTCTGAATTTGAGCCCCATATTGTTCAATCATGGATGTCAGACTAAAGTCCGATGTCACCCTATCGTAGGCACTGGCCACAGATAGTCCGATGGTTGAGGGGCCAGTGCTAGACCGTTCAAGCAGTTGCGCTATAGCACTCGACAGTTGCCGCGGGCAGGATGTCTCGACAAGCAGACCATCGATATCGGGGCGCAGTATTTCTTCTGGCCCGCCACATCGTGTCGCGACAATGGGCACTCGGGCGGCCATTGCCTCTAAGGTAGAAATTGAAAACCCCTCACTTTTTGAGGCCAACACAAAGACATCTAATTGAGCCAGAAATTCGGCGGTATCCGGCATAAAACCTAAAAAATGTATATTTTTATCTATGCCCAACTTACTCACCAAGGCATGCAGACTCGATTGCAAGGGCTCCTTGGGATGGCCTGCGATGACAAAATGGACATCTAAGTTGTGCGCCAATAGCACCGCGGCAGCCTGGATAAGATTGGGGTAATCCTTAGCCGGCCGAATATTGCCAATGCTGCCAACCAACTTGGTCTGTACCGGCAAGCTCAGTTCTTTTTGCAACCGTCCACTCCTGGCTACCTGATACTGAGCAACGTCAATACCATTGTGTATCACCACGAGCTGGTGCCGACCAAATAGCTTCCGGTCGGCCAGGTACTCTGCTAATTGGCGGCTCACTGCCACCACCCTATGCAGACCTCTACGCAGCAGCCATCGCTTTAACGCCACAAAGCGCTCATTGGGATCCACATCGACATGGCCATGCAAGGTGGCCACGACCGGTATGGCAGTCACTAGGTGCAATAAGGCAAATGTTAAAGCGGACCCGAGCAGATGGGCTTGAACAAACTTAACGTTGTGTTGTTTCATTAATCTATAGACGGCCCAATAGTAGCCAATAGAGAGCCAACCATTGGGCGCTATGATCACAAAGGGGATTCGCTGTGCTTGAAGTTGCTGTTGCAACCAACCCGGACCCTGGATCAGGGCCAGTGTCGAGTAGCCATCGATACGCAGTGCGTCGGCTAAATTGAGAAATACCGTCTCGGCGCCCCCGGGACCGGTGGTGTCGATAGCATGCAAAATAGTTGGCTTGGGACTGGTCATTCCATTGATCCAGTGAAAACAATAAGGGCTAAAGCTTACGACCTGAAACCTGTAAAAGCTAATGGTGTTTGGCTTGAATTCACCGGTCAGGTTATTTTTTTTCGTTTTTGTGAACCAGTTTACCTTTGCAGTCTTGGCTAAACCTCCTGAGCCTGAGGGTTGGCGTTCTTATCTGCATAGCTGTCAAATAGAACGGCCCAATAGGTTGATCACGCCTTGTCACTGTTGTGCCTTTTATTTTTTTGACGTGAGTGATCCGATCCTCATGCCTACCCCTCCCCGGAGCAGTTTATTTGGTATACACTGCCGAGAAATTATTAGGCGATATCGAATGGATTCGAATCAGCGAACTATCTTGGTTATGGATGCCGACCAACGCAGCGCCCTCGCGGTGACCCGCGCCTTGGGATCGCACTATCGAAGCGCCCGCCTGGTCACTGCCGATGTCAGCGCCACGGCCCTAGCGGGTCGGTCAAAATACGCCAGTCACTACCTTCGCTACCCCAGTCCTGTCGACCAGCCAGAGGCCTTTGTGTGCTGGGTCAAGGCCAACTGTCTAAACGGACAGTTCGACCTGGTGATTCCTACCACCGAGGTGACCAGTCAATTACTGCTGATCAATGCCGAGCGATTGCCCGACTTGCCCATGGCCTTTGCACCCTACTCACGGGTGATGCAACTGGCCGATAAGAGTCGCTTGGTGAGATCCGCTCAAGTGCTCGGCATCCCGGTTCCACTCAGCCGATTTTACACTCGACTGGCCGAACTGGATCCGACCACTCTGGTCTATCCCGTGGTTCTAAAACCCAGCCTGTCGAAGATTTTTCTCGGCGATCGGTGGCTCAGCACGCACGTGCGAGTGTTACATTCGGCACAGGATTTTAACCGCGTATGCCAGTCCGATCGCTACTTAGCCGAGCACCCCTTTATGCTGCAAGAATTTATCCCCGGCCAGGGCGCGGGGCTCTTTTGTCTCTACCATCAGGGTCAAGCAATACAGTTCTTTGCGCACCAACGGCTGCGCGAAAAACCGCCGGAGGGCGGCGTTAGCGTGTTGAGTCAGGCGGCCAAGGTTGACCAGCGCCTGCAGGCACATGCCAGCGCCCTGCTCTCAGCGGCGAACTGGCACGGCGTGGCCATGGTCGAATTTCGCATCGCTGAGGACGGTACGCCCTATCTGATGGAAGTGAACACTCGCTTCTGGGGCTCCTTACAATTGGCGATCGATGCGGGGGTTAATTTCCCGGTGCAATTGGTGAGCGGTTTTTTCGGTGAGCCGATAGTCGCCAACAATCACTATAATGAACAACAACGTCTACGGTGGTTGATGGGCGACCTGGACAGCCTCTATATTTTTTTGAAGCGGCCCTATTCGTTTCGGGCCAAATTGAAACGCTTAGTCGACTTTGCAGCGCCCCGTTTTCGCAATCAACGCCACGAGGTCAATCGGCTCGGTGATCTAAAACCCTTTTGGCATGAGCTCCAGCACTATTTTAAGCCCTAGGGAGTTACCCGATGAGTCCAATTAAATACTGCGCTAAAGGCATGCTAACTTTCGCCGCCAGTTCTTTTGGTGAACACAATCGAGCTAATCAAGAGGCTAAACTCTGGGTGCTAATGTACCACCGCATCCTGCCTAAAGCCGATGCCCGCTATGACCTGGAAGAGCCTGGCATGGTGGTCACCCCCGAGGTATTCGCCATGCATTTGCGTGAGGCCAAAAAGCTGTTTGAACTGGTGTCGTTAAGCGATTGGTTAGCTCGGGCCAGCGCGGGTCAGCCACTACCAGCCAAGGCGTGCGCCATCACCTTTGATGACGGCTGGCTCGACAACTACGAATTTGCCTTGTCCATCTTGCAACGCTACCGGGTACCGGCGACGGTCTTTGCCGTGGCCGATAAGATCGGCACACCCTTTCGGTTCTGGCCCAATATAGTCTCAGAATTGATCGCAGCTAAATCGCCGGCGTTGCGCAGTCACCCGTTGCTCGCCCAAGCGGCACGGCTTATTGAGTTGCCCTATTCGCGCGAGCGGGTGGCCCAATGCATAGGCCAACTCAAGGCCTATACAGAAGATGCGCTATTTAACGCCTTGGAGGCCATCGGCTGGTCGAGTGCGTTAGCTTCCAACGGCCCGGCGCTGATGGACTGGACTCAACTGGCCGCCCTAACGGCCAGTGGCCTGGTTGAGATCGGTTGCCACACCGGCAGCCACCGGCGTCTTAACAAGGGCCTGGCGGCGGCGGTCTTGGACCAAGAAATCGCCACCAGCAAGGACCGCTTGGCGCGCCGGCTGGGCCAGCCGATTAATTTGTTTTGTTATCCCAATGGGGACTTTGACACCGCCGTGTTAGAGCGCGTTAAAGAGCACTACCAGGCGGCTGTGACCACTCAGCACGGCATCAACCGGCTCGACAGCCTACAACCGCACCAGTTGTTGCGTATTGCCCTGCACAACGACGCCAGCGACAGCCCGAGAAAATTTCGCGCGCGCTTATCGGGCTGGCGTTAGGATCCAGTCTGGGGTCCGTGCCTGCGGCTCGTTGCTCTGAAGCAAAATCAATAGAGCGCCGTTGCCGTCACCCAGCCCAGAACCATCTCAGGATGAGACTTGAGCGCGGCAAGTTCGGCTGAGCATTTCTGGTGGCGGCAGACGGTGGTGGCATACCAGAGCGCAACATTGGGCCGGCCGGCCAGCACTTCACCAAACTGCGCCCATTTGCCAGCCCAGGGCTTGAGTGCAAGGCGTTTGCCGATCTGGTGGCCATAGACCACTAACCGATCTGGTTGGCCCAGTATTATCAGCACGCCCAATCCGCTCTGCTCCCCCTGGGGCAAGCGCAGTGCGGTGCGGTTCATGGCACCGGTATCGGACGGCACTATCCGGTTGCGCGCAGTGATCAGCTCCTTACCCTGATATTGCTGAAAGTAGACCAGCTGGCCAATCAACCAGGTTCGATCGGACCATTGGGTCTGCCAATAGTAAGGCTGATCGAACCCGGTGTATTCGGGCTGATACTGGTCATTGGCATGGGCTGCGGATACGGCCAACCAATCGGAGGGCAACACGGCATTCAAATGGGCATCGCTGCGTGGCTCGCTGAGCGCCAACAACCACAGGGGCAGCGCCAGAGCCAACGCGGCGGTGCTCAACAGAATAGGGCTGTCGCGTAGGGTTGCGCGCAATGAGGGCGAGACCGGCGTGAGAGCGACCTCTGCGGGATGCTCTGGCAAGTGCTGGATCAGCCATAAATAGAGCCAAAACACCGCCGCAAAAATCCACCAGCCGAAGCTACCGTGGTCATACACCAGCGGGTTTTTCATCTGGCTATAATAGGCAATTAGGATCAGGGCAAAGACGCGTAACCAATTACTAACCAAGGCTAATAGCGCCATCAGAGCAAGACTGATGATCCTATGTTTTAGGCTATGGCGCCGGTGGTAGCTGTTTAGGCTCGCCAGCACCAGACCCATCAGTAGATAACTGAGGCCGGCACAGCTCCCGGCAATCACCACTGTGCCGTGGGGCAGGCTGACGTTAAAGCCATCGATATAGGCCGGCACCTCGAGCAAGCGCAGACCGACGGCCGCCACCTCACGAGTGAGACTGCGCAATACCGGCAAGAGTAGCTCCCAGAGCGGGATGGCTAAGTATAGCAATGCAAAGGGCAATAGCAGGCTGGGAAGTCGCCGTAAGCCTATGACCGGCAAGACCAGGCAGACCAACAGGGCCGGCAAGGCGATCTGTTGCAGCACACCCAGTTGCGTGGCATACCCAACGCTCCACAGCCATGAGGGCACTAGCACCAATGGCACATAGCGCCAATGGGCTGAGCTGGCGTGCAGCTTGGGCAGCAGATCGCGCACAATCATCAGCGTGCACACTAACACCAACAGATAACCGTGGGAGTAGGCACCATCCCATGCCGTCCAACGTTGATGGAGTGGTATCAGGGTGTCTCTCAACAGCCACAGCAACAGCGCAGAGACCAGTAGCAACGGCAGCAATGGCAGCCAATGCCCGACCCGGACTGAGACCCCTGCTGGGGGGGCGAAACGAAACCGCATTATGGCACTCCTTTACCAATGGGGTTTGCGAATTGGCCGACCGTGGATACCCTTGTCGGCCTAAGTTCAGTAAACTCTGAGTTCGATTCTACCCGATTTTAATGCATCGGGCAGAGACTTAATTGGCTCATCATATTGCGGAGCAAGTCGACATGGATGTCAAAAAAATACTCAAGGATCCACAGGCCTATAACGCCAGTCTGGCCACGCCGTTGGCTGAGCAGGTCTATGGCGAGTTGAAAGATTTACAGCAGCAGAGCCAAGCCTTAGCAAAAAAATTAAAAAAAATGCAGGCTGATAAGGGTCGCCTCGCAAGCTTATTTAAGGCTGCTAGCGCGAACGCGGTTCAACTTACTGCCCTCAAATTACAGATGCACAGCATCTCCTGCACGGTGCGTGACACCGAGCTGGCCATCGCGCAGATCCGGTTGGCAACCACCCGTCTATTGCAAGAGTCGGCACCCGCTACAAGAACGCAGTTGCCGAGTCGCTTTACCCGAACCTTGGCTCACTATGGCAAAAACATTGCATGGCGCTGGCTAGAAGATCCCCAAGATCCGCTCTGGCAGAATTTCGTGCAGCAGCAGGCCGACCTGGCCAGTGTCTATCATCTACCGGTCATTCACAACACCATCCAAACGGCCTTTGGCCATCGCTGCAAAATTTTGCTCGCGCTCGATTCGGGCACGGTCGTCGGCGGCCTGCCGGTCACTCTGATGCGCAGCCGACTCTTTGGCCGGCAGGCGGTATCGGTTGGCTTTTTTAATTATGGCGGGCCGCTCACGGCCTACCGCGATATAGCCGAGCAACTGATCGCGCAGTCGCGCAATCTGGTGACAACGGATGCACTGGACCAAATCGAAATTCGCACCACCCTGGCAGGCCTGCCATTCCCCTGCGTCGATGAAAAAGTCAGCATGATTCGGCGCCTGCCGGAGCGCGACGCCGACCTCGAGGCCGAACTGGGTGCAAAGGTACGTGCGCAGGTCAATAAGGCCAAGACATCTAAACCAGCTGTGCGCTTCGGCGGCGCGGAATTGCTCGATGACTTCTATCGAGTATTCGCCCACAACATGCGCGACCTAGGCACCCCAGTGTATAGCAAGGTCTGGTTTGCTCAACTGTTAGCCGCACGAGAATTGAAGGCCAGCTTGGTGGTCTGCTACCTTGACGCCAAGGCGGTCTCAGTGGGCTTTTTACTGGGCTATCAGGAGGTGCTCGAAATACCCTGGGCGTCCACGCTTAGGTCGGTCAATGGCTTGAATATGAACATGTGGATGTACCGACAAATCCTGACCCACGCCATCGCCGAGGGTTATGGTTTTTTTGACTTTGGCCGTTCGACCCAAGACGCCAATACCTATAAATTCAAAAAACAATGGGGCGCCCTGCCGGTGGCACACTATTGGTATTATCCCACGACGATAGGGACAGCCTCGCGCAGTCATAACCCCGACAACCCCAAGTTAAAATTGCTTATCAAGCTGTGGCAAAAATTGCCAGTCTGGCTAACAAAAATAATCGGCCCGCCCATTATAAAAAATATTCCATAGTGAAATTTGCAGAGTCGATCCCAAAACTACTCTATTGCTAGGCCCCATTTTGTGACAAAGTTAATGGTTATATTTGATGGAATAAATATGAGCATGCTAAGGAAAGCACTATCCGAGTTAACCGTACGCGCCCTGGCCGCCCATCCTATCGGCACGCTAATGCAACCGTTGCGCAGCCGATGCGTTCCGGTTTTTATGCTGCATCGTATTGCCGACCCAAGACACGGCGTCCGCGGCCATCCGTTAGCCCTCATTGAACGGGCGCTAAGCTATTTAACCCACCACGGCTATACCGGCATTTCGATCCACGAGCTGGCCCAGGCCCTGATCGATAAACGACCCTTACCGCCGCGTGCGGTGGCCTTTACCCTAGACGACGGCTTTCAAGAACAGGCCGAACTGGCCTTGCCCCTGTTTGAACGCTATCGTATTCCGGTTACCCTCTTTATGGCGACCGACATGCTCGATAAGCAGAGTTGGTCCTGGGACTATCAGTTGGAATTTATCGTTACCCGCACCCTACTAAGCCACGTCAATATCCGCCTTGCAGCACGATCCTTTGCCGCAGCGTTAGACGATGAGGGCCATAAACGCCAATTCATCCGCACGCTTAGAAGCCACCTAAAGAGCCAACCGATAGAATCGACCCACCAGGCCCTCGATCAGCTGGCTTTTACTCTGGGGGTGAGGGTGCCCGCGAGCGCGCCGATCGGCTATCAACCCATGACCTGGGCCCAGGCGCGCGCACTCGAATCGGACTGTATCCAGTTCGGGCCCCATACCTGCCGGCATCTGATCTTGACTCAGATGGGAGAGGACGATGCGCGCCGTGAAATCAGTCAAAGCTGGCAGCGACTGCAGGACGAACTGCGCCATCCAGTGCCCATTTTTTGTTACCCCACCGGCCGGCCGGATCTCGACTTTGGCGCGCGTGAAAAACAAATGGTGCGTAAGGCGGGGATGATCGCCGCGCTCTCGTCCGAACCCGGCTATATCGATATAGGCCGACATCGGCGTAACGATATTTTTGCCCTAAGACGCTTTAGTTTTACCGACAACATCAGCCATTTCATTCAATATTGCAGTTGGATTGAGCGCGCCAAGGAACTCACTTTTCAGCGGATAAAACCGAGGCTCTAACGCAGGATCTTATGGTCGGTTATAAACGTTTAGCTCTGGCACAAATGAATTATTTTCGAAAGCGCGCGGGCTACTAATCTAACAAACGATTTTTTTGTGCGTTCAAACGATAACAGGCGGCCAACCAGCGACTCTTGACCAGAGCCAAATCGACCAACTGGGTCTTCAAGGTGGCAAGCTTTTCCTTGTAGTTGCTATTTTTACCGTCTCCGGCCATAAAGTCATACGCCAGTACATCAGGGTCCAAAAAAGCCTTTTCGATTTGGTAACCAAAATGTAGGGTGCCTAAGGAGATACCGTTGAAACGAGACTCCAAGAATCCCCCTTGCAGATTATAGGTCCGCTTATTGACGGTTAGATCGAGTAGCACCGAGACCACCTGCTCATCCACGATTAGCGTTGACAGATCCACTCGATGTCCGTCAGCCACTAACTGAGTCAAGAGTTGTTCGATAAAGATTCGATTCGGCGCCGTGAAACAGGGCCGGCCCCAACGAGACTGATGAAAGCCATTAATCTGCTCGATGAAGCCGGTGATATCTGGCCAGCGGTTCACGACCCGGACATGCCCTACTTGTGCCAAGCGCTTTCGGCGGTTAAAGAGTTTTAAGCGGCTACTAGACCCCAGCTGCGCGAGATAGGTGGTAAAGGAATGGCTCTGGCAGTCAACGGCATAGGCGCACGACTCGTTGCGCTCTAATAGGGTCAGTTTATGGGCCGCAGCAAAGCGACGAATCGCTTCGTGGCTGGCGCTGTCAAATATCACATCGGGCAACAACAGCTGGTGCTTGATATAGGGCAAGGCACGTTGCAGCCAGCCCTCAATACTCGGCGGCCGGCTGTCGATGGCCGCTACTTGATGCCAGTATTCGCTGCGCATCGAACCCAACCGGGGGCCCTGGCAGCCGAACGGCACTAAGCTGCAAACCGGTATTATCCCCTTAAGGGACGCCCATGTCTGATAGGCGCCGGCGACTGAAATCGCGTTAAGCTGGGGGTCCTGTTCCAGAATGGGTCGCCAACTGTGGTGCCAGGCCTGGTGCCAGGCGGGGCTTTGAAACAACGTCGTGTGCGCCTGTTCGGGGTGAAAAAAAGTGGTCATCTTGCAGCCAACTCCGTTCTAGTGGTTATCATTTTTTCGCCTTGTTGAGCAGACTGATTCCAGCGAGCACCCCTGTCGCACGGTGACCACAAACCCGCGGTCTGTAACGACCCGGCGCTTAAAATTGGTACTTGATGGCCACCGACCAATCGAGTGGTTTCTCCTGGCCCGACACATTCTGGGCCAAACGGCCGTCCAGTGACCAGCGCCGGTTCAGGGTCCGGTTGAGCTCCGCTGTGACCTGGGTGCGGCTAACCTCCTGTTGCAAGCGTCGCTGCCAACCGAGCTGCACCCAGGTAGCGCTGGACGACTGCCAAGTCAGGTCAGTCCTAAACTGTTGAAAGTGCTGGCGCGCTTGATCATCCAGATCGAGCAGATCCAGGTTAAAGAGCGCGCGGCTCCGGCCCACGCTAAAGTCGGCCGTTAGGGTCACCGAGTCGATCGGCTGCACGCCAAACACGCTCACGGTCAGTTGGTCGACTAACAGCTGCCTCTGTTGGGTAACGGGCGCATCGAGCCCGGCCGCTTGAAACAAACTGATGGCATCGGTCTGGCTGTGCTCGCCGCGCAGGCGCCATCCCAAATTGCCCCGCTGATAACTGAGCACGCCGTTCCAACCCAGGCTATCGACCGCTTGGCCATCCTGTTCGTTGCGCCCCCCGATCAGGCTGGCCGCATGACTAAAGCGCGTTGCCTGCCATTGCCAGCCCAAACTGCCCTGCACTGACCGCGTGCCGCGATCGCTGAGCAGCAGAGTCAAGCCGGTGCGCCACTGGGTTCGAGCGTCGCGTTGCCAGTTCAGCCGGTAATCACCGCTTGCGCTCCATTCATCGAGTTGGTTGTGCAAGGTGTTACCCGAGCGTCGGTTACGATAACGGCCGGTTAGCTCCAACTGATGGGCCAGGCTCATGGTTTGAGGCACCAATAGGCCCAGTGTGCCGCTTAGGTCATCATTTGCTTGCCGCTCGGCGCGGATCTGCGGTGGATCGAGCTGCTGATGATCGAAGACTAGGCGACCGGAGAGAGGACTACCGGCAGGGCGCCAGATGAGACTGTTTTGGCTTTGCCAGCTTTCAACCGGTTGCTCTGCCTGTTGGCCATCAAGTCGGCTGGTCACTGCGCATGACAGGTCCATTTGGCGACCCTGATAATCGACCGCGAGCGTCGGCACTAGGTACGCACCGACTTGTCGATCGACGCCTATCACTTCACCGCTAAGCGCACCAGACCAGTCGACCTGAGCAGCACTCTGCGTCATGGCCAGACACCCCAATATTAGTAAGGCCGTTGCCGGCAATGGCATCATCCCAGCCACTATTGCCGATAAACCAGGCCGGACAGATTGGTCGAACCCAGTGCTGTAATGGCGTCTTCAATAGTGGCCATATCTGCCTGGCCATAGGGCACCGTTAGCAGGCACTGGTCGCAATAGCGCGCCAGCACCCGCGCTTCGCTGCTGGCCAACACCGGCGGTGCATTAATCACGATAACCCGGTCGCGGTAACGATTCTTCAATTCATATATCAGATCCTGCATCGCATGCGAGGAAAACAGTTCCACTGCTGCAGACGGACTGTTGCCGACTGGAATCACATTCACCCGCTCGATGCCGCTCGGATAGATTATCTCGCCCAGGCCCATGCCTGCGGTCATGAGCAAGTCGGTGATGCCAAGCGTGAGTGGCGCGGTGACCAATTGCGGCAAGTCGCTCCTATAGGGGTTGCAGTCGATCAAGAGTGCGGAGGAATGAACCTCGAGTGAAAAGGAAATCGCCAGATTTAGCGCGGTAGTAATACCATTGTCGGTCGAGTCGGCCGAACTGATCATTACGCTGAGATTCTGCGACTCACTTTGATCGAGCAATTTAATGCGCAACTCGCGATAGGCATTCAGTACTGCGCGATGCTTCATACCGGCATAGACTAGGCTCTTTGCTTTCATGTCATGGGTCGGCATCGGCCGCGGATTGCGCATGTCCGATAGCGAAGTGACTGGCGCGACTTGCAGCACCTTGCCAGCGCCGTGGCGCGGCCCAACATCGGCTAGGGTCCGCAGCCTGATATCCTGGGTGCCCTGGTGCTTGGGGATCCGTTCAGCGCGATTTTTTTCAAAGGCTCGCACAAGCTTATTTTGATCCATATCGACGCTCCAAAAACCGTTGGCTCACTATTAAAAAAGGCCTAATGCGGACAGCTCAAAGGACCCACTACTCAACAGTGCGTAGAGCAGCAGATAGGCCAAGCAGAGACTGCCCAGCAAGACCAAGGCGCGTTGGCTGGTAAATTTCGCTAAGGTACCGTTATAGATGGGTATCGAGGTCATTAGGGGTAAATGGGCCGGCAGCTTCGCGCTAAGTAAGGACGCCGAACGGATGCGCGGATCGATGAGCAACCACGCAAGAATAAAGCCCAGCGGCACCATCAGCCCTAACAATGGCCCGAGCAGGGCGAAGTGCACCAACTGCAGACCATCGGAGCGCACCGGGTAGGAGGCCGGCTCATGGATTTTGTAGGACACCCCCTGGCCTTCGATATCAAGCGTCATCGACAAGCGGGCACTCTCACGGCGTTTCAGCATATCTTCGTAGACATCCTTGGTAACCGCATAGTCTCGGTTCAGTTCCTGCCGCGTCGCCTGTTTTTCCGCTACCGTCTCGGCATTCGACAGTTCACCTTGCAACAGGCGTTCGGTACTGGACAAGCGATTTCGATTCGCCGTCAGATCCGCGCGCTCTTTATTGATGACATCCTTTAGACTGGTATAGGATGGGTTTTCAATCTGCGAGAAACTTTTATTGTCGGCCGCCTCGGTCACAATGATCGCCACCCGACCGCGCAAGGCGTCAACCTGGTCCTTTAGGCTGATAATATCCGGATGGCTGTCGAGGTAGGTCAAACGCAAATCCGCCAACTGCTGCTCGAAGGCTTCGAGTTGACGCTCCTCGAACGATTGGTTGCGATCGATTTCAATCCGCAAAAATTCCGCTTCGTTTTGCAGTTCGGTTTCAAAACTGGCCAGACGGGAGACGCTGTCCTCTATGCTCAGTTTAAGAACCTGAATGTCATTTTTAAATTGGGTCACCCGATTCGACACACTTTGTTCGGTGATGTCGATATTCAACGCCGAGAAGTCTTTTAAGCGGTCTTCAGCCTGCTCCAATTGCCGTTTATAACTGTTTACCTGGGCGTCGATAAATTCGAATGCACTCTGTGACTCCTCACGTTTTTTGCGCGCCGCTTCGGCGAGAAAAGTTTGCGTCGTTGCATCGATCACGTTAAAGGATTCGTCGCGCGACGACGAGCCATATTGGATCATCACATAGTCACCGCTGGCACTAATATCCATCCGCGCACGTAATTGCGCAATAGCCGCATCGGGTGAATCGAATCCGGCCTTGCGCGCCACTGAGCGTAAAATACGATCGGTAAAGATGGTCTCACGGGCTTCCTTAGCCCGGTCTATCTTGGTAATTTCGGCCTTGCCTTGCAGCAAGGAGCCGATAATATTGGTCACATCGGCGTATAGGGTTACCCTGGAGCTATAGGTCTTGGGTAACAGATGGCCGGCCACCAGGACGGCAGCAGAGAGCAGCATAAAAACCCCGACCAACGCATTGCGGTAACGCAGCAGCTCCATCTTCAGGGCATGCAACAGTTCACTGAGGTGACTTGGATCCATTAGAACTCCCCCTTCCAAACACTCTTTTCCGGAATAATTAAAATATCGGCCGGCTGTAATAGGTAGTTGGTCGCGATCTCACCCCTGAGCAAAATGGCATTGAGGTGCACCGGATGCTCGACATAGCCCGCGCGCGTGAGGCGATACAAAATGGTTCGCTGCGCTGCGCCAAAGGGGCTGACACCCCCGGCGGCCAAGACTAGGTCAACAACGGTCATACCTGCGGTAAAGGCAACCGATATGGGTTGGTTGACCTGACCGAGGGCGCGCACTCGAAACTGGTAGGTGACACTGACCGGGTTGGATACAGTCACGGCCACTTCCGGATTTTTAATGACCGCCTTCAGTTCTTGGCTGATGATCGCGGCCAAGGCCTCTGGTGTTTGACCCTGGGCCTGAACATCGCCCATCAACGGCATGGTAATAAAACCATCTGGGCGGACCCTAACGTCACGAGTCAGGTCGGCATTGCGCCAGACATCTATGCGCAACTGATCGGCAATACCGATCACATAGGCTTGTTGGCTATAGGTCAGCTCTGGCACTGAACTGATGGCCGGGGCCGTGGCGCAGCCGATCAGCCAAAGCATTGCGAACGGAGCGCAGAACCTCAACAAAAACCCTTTGATAACTGACTTCACGGTCAACGCACTCCTTTGCCGAGCAATATGACCTCGACCGTCTGAATAACGATCAATAGATCCATTAGCAGGCTGTGATTTTTGGCGTAATAGAGATCGTATTCGAGCTTACCCTTAGCATCGGCCACCGATGCGCCATAGGGGTAGTTCAGTTGCGCCCAGCCCATAAGACCCGGCTTGACAGTATGCCGATGTGCATAGAATGGAATTTTTTCATTTAGCTGGGCAACAAACTCTGGCCGCTCTGGGCGTGGACCCACAAAACTCATCTCGCCTCTTAGCACATTCCACAGCTGAGGGATCTCATCGAGCCGAGTATTGCGCAGGAAAGCGCCGACCTTGGTTACCCGGTCATCATTGGCCTTAGCCCAGACCGCATTACCGCCCTGCTCTGCGTCCTGGCGCATTGAACGCAATTTATAGATTTTAAAGCGGTGTGCACCCTTGCCTACTCGAACTTGGGAATAGAGAATCGGCCGGCCAGTTTCGAAGAACACCAACAGTGCCGCGATAGTCATGAAGGGCACCAGCACTAGGGCCAAAACCAAACAGATACTCAAATCGAAGAGTCTCTTGGTAAGGTCGCGCAGGCGCGATACTGGAAAACCATTGGCAAAAATAATCCACGAAGGCTCAAGAATATCCAGTTTAACGCGCTGCAATTCGCGTTCATAAAAAGACAGCGCATGCGTCACCGCAATGCCGTGCAGCTTGCAACGAATCAGTTCATTCATCAGAGCATTGCTGTCATCGCTCCCCCGTCGTTCCTGTTGCGCCACGATGATTTCCACAATGCGCTGGTCGATGCAATAACGTAATAGGTCTTCTGGCAATGCGGCACACTGACTCGGGGCGATAGCCGCCTGCGCAGACCCCAGATAGGCGACCACACGAATATTCAAACTGCGCCGGTGTTGTTCGCACTCGATCTGCAGCTGGCGCGCGGTCGCATCGGTGCCCAACACCAGCACTCGCAATGACAGTCGATCGGAGGCGACTAAGCGATTAAAAATCCGACGCGCAATGAGGGTTAAGCCGGTTGAGACCATAACAACCCAAAACAGATTACTACCGACCAAATTAAAGAATGGCCAGATAGAGGACAACAGCGACAATGACAGTACGCCTAAGAAACAATAGGCCACTAGGGTGCGAAAAAACATCGCCTTAAAGCTGTCGCGCATCATCGCCAAATAGACCCCCATAGCGAGTGAGTCGCAACTCAAGAAAGCGGCATAAATCATTGCGACGACGGGGTCCGATGAAAGGGTAGACTCAGGCAGAACATTCAATAATATCTGTATGGCTTTGACAATATAAAGACTAAGAAACAGCAGAAAAAACTCTAATACAGCCAGGACCAGATAGGGTAGGTGTCGATGATTTTTAGCAATATTAATATAAGACACACATGCTTCCTTGCAGTTAAAAAAGGTAACGGCATCCAGCCAACCGGGTCGCTTATAAAAATAGATACTGCACTGAAATAATTCAAACCACAAGCCATAACAAGAAGACAATACACTGTATAAGAAGCGTAAAACCCAGGAATTAAAAATTATCGAACTACAATAAATTTATAACTTTGCTATAAATTTTAGCTAACAATAAAAATTATTACTGGATGTAATTATGCTTTATGCCAAGGATTCGGCGATAGTGCCGCGCACCCTGCACGCCATGACGATCGACGTCGAGGACTATTTTCATGTCGCCGCGCTCAGCAAGGTAGTGAGCCCAGCGCAGTGGCCACAGCAACCGTCTCGTGTCGTTCACAATACTCATAAAATCCTCGAGATCTTTGCTGACAAAAAAATAAACGGGACTTTTTTCATCCTCGGCTGGGTCGCCGAACGCTATCCGCACTTGGTCAAAGAGATAGCCGACCTCGGTCATGAAATTGCATCCCATGGTTACAGCCATCAACTGATCTATGGCCAGACGCCGGCCCTGTTTCGCGCCGAAACTGAACGCGCCAAGAGCATACTGGAAGATCTGAGCCAAGCGCCGATCGAGGGTTACCGGGCGGCCAGCTACTCGATCACCGATAAATCCCTCTGGGCCCTCGATATACTCACCGAATTGGGCTTTACCTGGGACTCCAGCATCTTTCCGATCTACCATGATAATTACGGCATGCCCAATACACCCAATCAGCCCTACCGCATTCAAACCCGCACTGGCCTGGCATTAACCGAATTCCCGCTCACCGCGGCCAGGTTTTCCGGCCTTAATATTCCGGTCGCTGGGGGCGGCTATTTTCGTCAGTTTCCCTATGCACTGTTCAAATTTCTGTTTAATCGAGCCAGTCAGGGCAACCGGGTGCCGAAAGTTTTCTACCTACACCCCTGGGAAGTCGATCCCGATCAGCCACGCTTTCACACGGCCAGTTGGTTCGCCCGCTTTCGTCATTACACCAACTTGGAACGATGCGAAGGCCGCCTGAACCGGCTCATTGATGACTTCGATTTTGGCACCCTGTCCGACAGCTTAGCGTTCTTTAATCCGACCGAGACCTACAGTCCCACGGCAGGCGTCCTGATCAAGCAGGCTCAACCGCTTAATTATAAGGAACAGTTATGACCAGCATGCACAGTCGCACCATCTCCGTTATCGGCTTGGGTTATGTTGGCTTGCCGGTGGCGGTGGCCTTTGGTAAGCAACGCCAGAGCATTGGCTTTGATATCAATAGTCGGCGCATCGCCGAGTTGCAAAGGGGTCTGGATCGTAGCTTGGAGGTATCCAGCGCAGAGTTGGCCGCGAGCGATATCTTTTATACCAGTGATCCTGCGGATTTGGCGAGGGCCGACTTTCATATAGTTGGCGTCCCAACGCCGATCAATGATTCCAAGCAACCGGATCTGACCCCATTGATCCGCGCGTCGGAAACCCTTGGGCCGCATCTAAAGCCGGGCGACATAGTGGTTTACGAATCGACCGTCTACCCGGGCACCACCGAAGAGGACTGCGTGCCGATCCTAGAGCAAACGTCTGGCCTGGTCTGTGGCCGCGACTTCTTCGTCGGCTATTCACCAGAACGAATTAACCCAGGTGATCAGGAACGCACCTTCACCAATATTCTCAAGATCGTGTCGGGTCAAACCCCGGAGGTGCTGGAGATTATTGCGGCGGTCTATGAATCGGTGGTCAAACCCGGCGTCCATCGCGCCGCCAGCATTAAGGTCGCCGAGGCGGCCAAGGTTATTGAGAACACCCAACGCGACCTAAATATCGCATTGATGAATGAACTGGCGATTATCTTCAATCATATGCATATCGACACCTTTGAAGTATTGGAAGCGGCCGGCACCAAGTGGAATTTTTTACCCTTCCGGCCCGGCCTGGTCGGCGGTCACTGTATTGGTGTCGACCCCTATTATCTAACCCATAAGGCTGAGAAGCTCGGCTATCATCCCGATGTCATTCTCGCCGGCCGGCGCATCAATGACGGCATGGGTGGCTATTTGGCGGGCGAGCTGGTCAAGAAGCTCATCACCAATAACCAGCCGGTCAAGGGTGCCCGAGTCGGGGTTTTGGGCATCACCTTTAAAGAGAACTGCCCAGACATTCGCAACTCCAAGGTTATCGATGTAATCCGGGGTCTGCAGAGTTGGGGGGTCGAGCCGCTGGTACAGGATGGCCATGCCGATCCAGCCACAACGCGCCAGGAGTATGGCATTGAATTATCCGAGTTATCCGAGCTAACCGATCTGGCGGCGATAATCATCTGTGTCGCACATACCGAATATAAGGCCCTGAACGCGCGCGATTTCGCTGCCATGTTGAGGCCTGGTGCGGGCGTCTATGATGTAAAGTCGATTATGGATCGTGTCTCGTTCGCTGCGGCTAACGTGCCGCTTTGGCGTTTGTAAGGCGAACCCACAACCCAAGGAGAGCGGTTGCTATGTATTTAAAGCACTTTGGTTTCGAACGCCATCCTTTTCGCATGGCGCCAGAAGAGGATTTTCTCTACATGTCCCGGCAACATTCCCGGGCTTTTGTGTTTATGGATTCGGCCATCTGGAGCCCGGAAGGCTTTGTGGTGATCAGCGGGGAGATTGGCTCGGGCAAGACCACCCTATTGAAAAAAATGATCTCCGATGTAAAAGAAGAGGTGCAACTCTTCCAAATTGCCTATACCAACTTGCGGGGCGATGATCTGTTTCAGACGCTTCTGCATCAGGCCGGTATCAGCTTGGCTGACGCGACCAAGGTTAATATCGTCTTTGCCCTTAATGATCACTTGCGGCAATTAGCCGATAAGGGCATCCCCGTTTTACTGGCGATCGATGAGGCGCAAAATCTCAGTTATGAAAACCTCGAAGACATTCGCATGTTGGCTGGTATGGAGAGCTCACAGGGGCCGATTTTGCGAGTGATCTTGCTCGGTCAACCGGAATTGTCTGACCATATTGCTGCCATTCCACAACTCAGTCAGCGGGTAAAACTGTTCTTTCACTTGGAAGGTCTGTCGCTCGACGATACCGAGCGCTATATCCAGCATCGCCTGCGCATCGCCGGCATGGAGCGGGTCGAGTTGTTTCCGCACAACATTATCGAGCGGGTGCACCAATATTCCGCGGGCATCCCCCGCCTGGTCAACAAAATCAGCGATGGCCTCTTGCTGTGTGCCTTTGCCGAAGAGCGAACGCACCTGATAACGGCCGACATCGACGCCATCAAAAATGAGCTAGGGGTGTCGAGCGTCGCCATGGCGCAGCCCCAGGTCGCGCCACCGAAGCCCGCCGATTCGATCGGTCAGACGTCTAGGTCGGCCTTGGAACGGATCGCCGCCGCGCTGGAGTCAATCGATGAGCAGCTAACGGCCTTGATCGGCGATGAGGCCGGCTCAGATTCGGTCAGGCCTGAGGTCACTATGTTAAAATCCGCGCGCGCGCTGGGTGAACCAAAGGGCGATCGTTAGATCCACTGCAGCGCCTTCATCGCCACTAGGCCAAAGCTGGTCGTAAAAAGGCTGGCGACGGTGGTCATGGCAATAATGCTCGCAGCCAGGCTGGCGTTACCGCCCATGGCGCGGACCATCATATAGCTGGCCGCCGCAGTCGGGGTGGCCATCATCAGATACATCACGCCCAACTCCATGCCACGAAAACCAACTAGATAGCCCAACACGGCGGCCGAATAGGGTATCAGAATCAGCTTTAGCGCCGAGGCATAGGCCGTCACCTTGCCCCCCGTTAAAAAGCCCGACCAAGATAGGCTGGCGCCGATGCTCAGCAACGCCAACGGCAGGGTCATCTGGGCCAAATATTCGCCCGAAACGAGAATGAAGTCGGGCACGCCAATACCCGATAGGCGCAACGCACTTGCTGCGAGTATGGCAATGATCAATGGATTTCTGGCCAAACTTTTGAGCGACGCAACCACCACATTGGCGTTGCCCGATTGCGGCGCCCAACGATTCAGGGTGATCACCGACAGGATGTTATAGACCAGCGATAACACCGCCAGATAAACCGACGCCAAGGTGGCGCCGTCTGCACCGAAAGCACTCAAGCAAAAACCCAGGCCGACAATACCCATATTGCCGCGGAAGGCGCCCTGGACGAAGACTCCGCGTTCCTCTCGGATCCCGGTAACCCAATGGCTCAATAGTGACAGCATAAAAAAAGCGGCTAGGGTGAACGCCACGCCAAAGCCAATAATGGTCCAATCGATGGTTTTGCCCGACTCGGCTTTGAGAATATTGACAAATAGCAGCGACGGTAGGGCAACATTAAACACCAGCTTCGATGCCGACTGGTTAAAGGGTTCGTCAATCCAACCGATGCGTTTAAAAAGGGTGCCTAATAAGACCAAGATCGCAATGGGCAGGGTGATTTGCAGCGAAAATAACAACAGTGACAGCACAGAGGGTTCCCGGGAAAAATGAGCAATAGGGTTTGGGTTAGGCAGATGGCGAACGGGCCGACGTTGCGACCCGAGAATGGAACCTTAGCAGCTCATTCGATCTATCAGGGCTACAGGCGTTCTAGGTTTGCTTCAATTTCAGCAATTTTAGACTGCACAACCTTCTCCAAATGGCGCAAGTCTTGTAATATTTTCTTCTTCAGATCCAGCTCTGGGATCGATTCCTGTTTAGCAACCTGATCCAGCTCTTCGATCACATAGCGCAGGGTCGTGGAGATTTCGGTCGTGTCGTTGTATGCGCCGGTGCCGCTGTCTACCTTAACGCGCTTGTGTTGCCGCGGGTATTTGAACTTCTCACTGCGCGCAAACAGATCGCCTTTTTCACGGTTATAGTAAACCTTGAGGACATCGAAATGACCCTCGGTACGAACCGTATATTTTTCGACCGCGTCAGGATTGGTTATTCCGATGGCAGTTAGGTTTGGATACATGCAGCAAGTTCCCATTGAGAGCAGTTAAGGCCCTTAGAGTAGTCCAATACGACGGCCATTCCAACAGTCATTGAGGATAAGCGATAAAACAGCCCCGGCAGCAGTCAAATGTTCGGTTTGGCCGGGTTCGCTAGCAGATCCAGTACTGTGCGAACTTATTGGCAATGGCTCTAGTCGTAGGATGGCCCAATGCACTGTTGCAAGCTCTGATGCCAGCGTTGCATTTTAGTGGCCAGCGGCAGGGCGGCATGGGCTGGGCTGGTCGAGGGCAGCGTCTCAATACTGAGACCCTCGGCCGCTAGGGTTGGATAATAGCGCTGCAACAACTGGCCGGCCTTAGCGCCATTACAGAACACCGCCACCACGCTCGGAGTTTGCTGCAGCCAAAGGTCGATCCGATTGGCCACCATCGACTCGGCCTTAATTGCACTGTCCAGGCTGCCGGCACGTTCACAACGCTGCAAGACATCCCATAGGGCAATACCCCGATCGGTCAGATGGCTTAAGCGTGCGGCGTAGGGTTGCTGGGCATCGAACTGAAAGTAACTGGCCATAATCGGCCAGAAGGCATTGCGCGGATGAGCATAGTAAGCCTGTTGCTGCAACGATGCGATGCCGGGCATCGAGCCAAGCACCAAGATCCTCGGCGCCACTCCCTGTATGACACTAAACGATTCCACCAAGGCCATCTCAGCCTCGCTTAAACCGCTTGCAAGTTGGCATACTGGAGCATCAGCATGCGCTCCTTGCCATCGTCAAAGGCGACCAATACGCGGGTCTGGGCGCCACCGCCCTCGGCATTGACGATAATGCCCTCGCCAAACATCGGGTGATTGACCCGTTGCCCGATCGACAGACCGGCGTCGCCGATCGCCATGTCCTGCTGCAGGCCAAAGTTGACCGGCCGCGACACGGTGGAACGCAGGCGCACCTCGTGCAGCAAAGTGTCGGGTATCTCCCGAACAAAACGCGACAAGGTGTTAAAGGTTTCATTACCATAGAGACGCCGACTCTCGGCATAGGTCAGAGTGAGCAGGGTGCGTGCACGGGTGATGCCGACATAGGCCAGGCGACGTTCCTCCTGAATGCCCCCGGCATCGGACAGCGACATCTTGTGCGGAAACAGGTTTTCTTCCAACCCGGCGAGAAACACATAGTCAAATTCCAAACCCTTGGCGCTGTGCAGGGTCATCAGATTCACGCTGTCCTCAAACTCATCGGCCTGGTTGTCGCCGGCATCGAGCGACGCTTCGCTGATAAACTGCGCCAGTCGTTCCGCCGGCGCTGAAAAATCGATTTCGGTAGTGTAACTCTGGGCGGCACTGATCAGTTCGTTAAGGTTCTCAACCCGGGTACGGCCTTTTTCACCCTTTTCTTTTTCATGGTATTCGATCATCCCGGAGGCATCGTTGACCAGCTTGACCATCGCGCCCAGATCATCCTGTTCCAGCACGGTCTCGGTCAAGTCAACGATCAGCTTAATAAAGTCGACTAGGGCATTGGCCGCTCGGGTCGCTAGGACCTTGTTGTCCAAGGCCATTTGCGCCGCCTGCCAGAGTGAACAGCCTTGCTCACGCGCCAAGATGCGCAGGGTTTCCAGCGTCTTATTGCCGATCCCGCGCGGCGGCACGTTCATAATCCGTTCCATCGAGGCATCGTCTTGCTGGTTCAGAATCAGCCGCAAATAGGCAACCGAATTGCGGATTTCCAGCCGCTCATAGAAACGCACTCCGCCATAGATACGATAGGGCACTTGGAGGTGAATCAGGGCTTCTTCGAGCACGCGCGATTGAGCGTTCGAGCGATACAGTAGGGCAATATCGGTTGGGTTGGTTCCCGCTTCAATCAACCGATTCATTTCATCGGCTATATAGCGCGCTTCGTCCTGCTCATTAAAGCCGGCATAGAGTCGGATCGGTTCACCCTTATCGCCATCGGTCCATAGATCCTTGCCCAGGCGCCCCTGGTTGTTGCCGATTACCGTGTTGGCGGCCTCGAGAATGGTCGCCGTCGAACGATAGTTCTGCTCTAGGCGCACGACTTCGGCGCCCTCAAAGTCGACATCGAAGGTCTGAATATTTTCTACCTTGGCGCCGCGCCAGCCGTAGATCGATTGGTCATCGTCACCGACAATGGTTAGGCTCAATCGATCGCCGGCCAAGACCCGCAACCAAGCGTATTGGATCTCGTTGATATCCTGAAACTCGTCGACCAGAATATGGCTGAAGCGAGTCTGGTAGTGCTCCAAGACCGAGGGCTGATTGAGCCATAACTCATGCGCACGCAGCAGCAACTCACCAAAATCGACCAAACCGCTGAGCTGGCAGATCGCCTCATAGCGGGTGTAAATTTCTTTTAGGGTGTCTTCATACCAGTCGCCGTGCGACATCACATAAGCGGCGCGGCGCCCCTCATCTTTTTGGCCATTGATAAACCACTGCACCTGCTTGGGCACAATCCGTTCATCACTGATGTTCAATTCGCTGATAATACGTTTGACCAGCCGCAGCTGATCGTCGCTGTCCATCACCTGAAAGTTTTGCGGCAACTTAGCCTGTTGCCAGTGCGCCTTTAACAGCCGATGCGCCAGGCCGTGAAAGGTGCCGACCCATAGGCTGTGGGCCGGAGTCTCTAAGAGGGCCTCGATCCGGCTCTTCATCTCTTTGGCGGCCTTATTGGTAAAGGTCACCGCCAGAACACTAAAGGGCGACGCCAGACCCGCCGCAACCAACCAACCGATACGGTGAGTCAATACCCGCGTTTTACCGGAACCCGCTCCGGCCAGCACCAATAGATGTTGGCTCTCGCTGGTCACGGCGGCGTGTTGTTGTGGGTTGAGCAAGTCGAGCTGCAAGGAGGTCATAATTGGGCTACTGTATATAAAAACAGGCGAAGTGTAGCAGATGGTCTGAACAATCTCATCTGCCTTAGGCATCCAGCGGCCGCGTTTTTCCACTCTTTTGGTAATCAATTAAGTCGACTTTCCGCACCGCCTGCCAAATTTCCTTGCCTATACTGCTGTAAACAACGCTAGAAAGCCGGGTTATGGTCACTGACAGCGAAACGCTTCACCACCGACGTGCACAAATTTTACTGCGCAATGGCCGCTATTTTTGGTGGTCGACGCTGTTGGTCAGCGTGGCTTGTGGGGTCTTTCAACTGTTCAATGACTTACCGCAAATCGGTCAGTGGAGCGCCGGTGCTGTGTCCATGCTGGCCCTATGCGCCTTGTCGACCAACGTCTATTGTCAACGACGGTTGGACGCTGCTCCGCTGTGGAGCCCAGTACCTATCGTCACGCTACTGATCTCGGTCAATGCGCTGTTGTGGGCCGCAATTGCCCAACAGGGTGGTCTCTGTTTGACGCTGGCCATTGCCGAGGGCGGCCTGGCGAGTCTATTCCTCTATTCTCACGGCCGCTTAGTGGCGATTACCGATGGCGCCATTGGTCTGATCCCGATTCCGTTCTTATTTCAGGCCGATGACCCCCTCCTGATACAGGTGCACCTGCCGCTGATGGCACTCTTTAGCCTTGCGGCCGCGCTAGGCCACCAGCTGGCCATGCGCAATATTCGCCAAGAGCTGGAGTCGCAGCGTCTAACCCAACTCTTGACCGAAAATCAGAGCGATTTACTCAACCGATTCAACCAGCGCACCCATGACGTCGAACAGATTAATCACCGCCTAAGTCGAGAAGTTCAACTGCGCAAGGAAGTCAATCAAGCGCTGACCCAGAGTGAGGCGCAGCTTAATCTGGCCATGGCGGCCTCGGGGCTAGGCTTTTGGGACTGGGATCTGTTGCTGCACCGGGTTTATCATTCCGATACCGCGCAATTTTTTGGCAATAGCGACACCCTCAATGGCAAGGAATTTGTCCTAACCGACTATGTCCTGCCTGAGGACATGCCACTTGTCCGCAAGGCGTTGAAGCAGCATCTGCGCGGCGAGACCGACTATTATCAGGCCCGATATAGGGTCCAACTGCCACATAAACGACAGCAGCGTTGGATCGAAGACATCGGCAAGGTTACTGAACGCAACCACCTAGGTCGGCCCGCCCGGATGATCGGGACGCGCCGAGACATCAGCCAAGATATGCAACTGCAGGAAGACCTCACCCTGTCATCGAGCCTGTTTAACAACAGCACCGAAGGGGTCTTTATGCTCGATGTGCAGCAGCGGCTACGCACATGCAATAGGATGTTTTGCCAGATTTTTGCGCAGTCGCAGGGTGACTGGGTAGGTCAGCCCCTAGTGCAAATGATTCACACCGAGCAGGCCCAGAGTATATCCATGCAGCTTGGGTCTCAGGGTCACTATCGCGGCGAAATAATAGCGATCCGCGGTCAGAACCAGCCCTTTCCCCTATCGATCAATCTGACCGCCATTCGCCGCGCCGATGCCAGCCTATGCCATTATCTCGGTATTTGTCGGGATCTATCCGCAAACCAGCGCACCAAAAATAAGAGTTCCGATCGCACCGATTTCGACAGCCTGACCGGCTTATTCAATCGAGATTATTTCCAGCGCGTGTTGCGTCAGTTCCAAGACCATGAGCATCTACTACAGGACCATTATGCGGTCTGCGTATTAAACCTGGACCGATTTAAATCGGTCAATGAAAGTTTCGGCGTGGAGATTGGGGACCAACTGTTAAAGGATTTGGCCGCGCGGTTGAACGATTTTGCCGAACCGATACATCAGGTCGCGCGTCTGTCGAGCGATGAGTTTGCTCTAATCATCGAGTACCAAGGCAACCAAGACAGGCTTTTAACCAGCTTGGCCGATTTACAGGTCGCCATCACCCGCCCCTTTTTGGTGACTGAGCATGAGTTGATCGTCACCGCCAGTATCGGGGTCTGCATTGTCAAGGACGGCAACGTGCGCCAACTGCTTAATCACGCCATTGCCGCGATGAACCAAGCGCGCTACCAGGGTGGCAATAATGCCCAATTCTTTCACCAGCGCTTAGCGACCCAGCCAGTGGCACGGATGCAGATGGAAAAAGCCATGCGTAGCGCCATCACCCAAAATGAATTCTCGGTTAACTATCAACCTAAGCTGAACCTCCGCACCGGCCGGATCGATTCGGTTGAGGCCCTGGCACGCTGGATACACCCTGAGAATGGCCTGATCGATCCACAGGACTTCATTCCGCTGGCAGAGGAAACCGGATTGATTGCCGCCATCGGCGAGCAGGTGCTTAATAAGGCATGTTTGGACGCCGCCGAGTGGCGTGAACAGAATCTGGGCGAGATCTCAATTTCAGTCAATATTTCGGGCCATCAGGTTCGGCGCGACGACCTATATGACGTGGTCCACAATGCGCTATGCCAATCTGGGCTGCCGGCGGTCTATCTGGAATTGGAACTCACCGAGAGTATGTTGATGGAAGACATTCATCATGCGCAAGAATTTTTGAACCGGTTGCGCTCACTCGGTGTTCGCCTGGCATTGGACGATTTTGGTACCGGTTATTCTTCCCTGAGTTACCTAAAACGCCTGCCAATTGATACCCTGAAGATCGATAAATCCTTTGTCGCCGAAGCACGCCAAGGCGCGCCCAGCCCGATCGTCGAGGCCATATTAGCGATGGCCGACAGTCTCAAGCTGAAGGTCGTCGCTGAAGGGGTGGAAACCAAGGAGCAGCTGTCCTACTTAGAACGGCTCGGCTGTGACTATGCCCAAGGTTATCTGATCAGCCATGCCTTACCCACTGCCGAGGTGCTAACGCTAATTCGCCACACCAATCTGGACACCCTGTCCCAAGCTGGCGACTCGCTCCATTAAGAGCCGACGGGTTCACCGCAGGCATGCAGAGTCTCTCTTCCTCGGCATCACTCTGCAGATGGCCATTTTGGGCATTATTCTTGCTTAATTCAGACCTGAAACTAAAGCCTATTACAATATGTAACCAATGTGGCCGCACTCCTTCGATGCATTTCACAGAAATGAAATAGGAAACGAATAGACTGATCCGCGAATCGCAAGCTGATTCTTGATCAACGCACAGCGGACATATACCAGCTGCCGTTACCATGAGGGAATTACTATCTATGACTAGCAACCTTTTTAAACTAGAGCTCTCCAACATTGAAGATTCAGGGCTGCACAAGCCAGCAGATGGCAGTGCAAATAAGCGTAATGACAATCACCGACGTTTAGCGGCACGACGCGCGATTGAAGATCACTTAGAGCAGCAGCGTTTGCGAAACGAACATCAAGACGCCGATTTGGAAGTCTATTAGGCGGTCGCCTCTGTCTAAGTCGGGCAAAAAGACGCCACCTCGGCCGCTCTATCTGAGGGCTGGCTTGGATAGCTAATACCCAAAATGGTGCATGAAAACCGGCGATTTCCAGTTCGATACCTACCCGACTGGGTAACAGCCACTGTACGAGAAATTGTTACCTTGGGTAACTTCTTCAGCTATGACACTGGCATCTGACCGTCAGAGTAATGACCGGTGATGGTTGTGATCACTGGCGCTTGAGGTAATCCCTAGCGAAGGCTGTTCAACGCTGCGCGCACAACCGACCGGCCCGCCCACGATACCCCCTAGGTTACGACTCACCAAGCCCCTCGCTGATATATTGATCCTTTAATTTAACGTAATTACCGGCCGTGTATCGGAAGTAGTCCAGTTCGGCATCGCTTAAGGCGCGCGCCGCGGCCGCGGGACTGCCCTTATAGAGAAAGCCGGACACCAAGACCTTGCCCGGGGGCACCAAGGCGCCGGCGGCCAAGATAACCCGATCTTCAATCTGGGCACCGTCCAGAACAGTCGCACCGATGCCGATCAGAACTTCATTACCAATGCTGCAGCCATGCAGGCAGGCCTGATGCCCGATGGTCACATCATTGCCGATGGTCAATGGAAAGCCTTCGGGGTGGTAGGCACTGGCATGGGTGATGTGCAACACCGCGCCGTCCTGTACCGACGTCCGTTGACCGACCTGAATGCGCTGCATATCGCCACGAATTACGGCCCCGGGCCAGACTGAGCAGTCGTTGCCGAGGGTGACATCGCCGAGCACATAACCGGCCGGACTGATAAACACGCGCTCGCCCAACTGCGGCTGTTTGCCAGAAAAGGTATGTATCGTCAAAGCAGGCTCCTGAATTGTTTAGGTGATAGACTGGTCAGTTAGAAGGGTTTCACGGTTTAAGTCAATTTAAGAGTAGCGTGATGTTGAAAATTTCTGGTTTCTGGCGAAATCGCGATGAAGAGTTTGCCGCTATCGATCTGGGCTCGAACTCCTTTCATATGATCATTGCGAAGGTATCAAACGGTCAATTGACGATCATCGATCGCCTGAAGGAATCCGTTCTACTGGGTTATGGCCTCGACGAAGACAATGCCCTGGACGATATTTCGCAACAACGGGCGCTCGATTGCTTGGGCCGTTTTCAGCAACGCATTGCCCATTTGCCGTCAGCCCGAGTCCGGGCCGTCGGCACCCGGACCCTGCGTTTGGCAGTCAATGCGGCGCCCTTTTTGGTGCGAGCCGAACAGACTCTAGGGGTCGGTATTCATATCGTCTCCGGTGCCGAGGAGGCGCGTCTGGTCTATCAGGGTGTTGCCTTTGGTATTGAGGACGACCACCTAACCCGACTGGTGATCGACATAGGCGGTGGCAGTACCGAATTAATCGTCGGCCAAGATTTTATGCCTTCGACGCTGGAATCCCTGGGCATGGGTTGTGTCTCGATCACCAAACGTTTTTTTGCCCACGGCGAAATCAACAAGGCCGCCATTAAGGCCGCCGAGATCTATTGCCTACAGAAGATTGAACCATTCGAGAATATGTTTCGCCAGCAAACATGGCAACGCGCCATTGGTTGTTCCGGTACCATTAAAACCATCGCCAGCATCCTCGACCAGAAGAGCGGCCACCCGGCCATTACCCCCGACGGCTTAAAATGGCTGATAAAACATTGCCTCGAGGCGAAGACGATCGAGGCCTTGAACCTGCCCGGCCTGAGCAATGACCGTAAGCCGGTCTTCATGGGCGGCCTGATCGTGCTCCGCGCCTGCATGCAGGCGCTTAAGTTGAATACACTGGAAGCCTCGCCTTGGGCGTTGCGCGAAGGGGTGCTCTTTGATTTACTCGGCTACGACAGCATCTCGGATATGCGGGAGAGATCGGTGACCGAACTGGCCAAACGTTTTCATACCGATGCGATCCACGCCCAACGCACCCAGCGGATTGCGCTCCAGCTGTTCAAACAGGTTCAAGCAAAAATGGCTCTCGATGACCGCTGGCTGGACTACTTGAGCTGGGCTTGCCTACTGCAAGAAGTGGGTCTGGACATCAACCACGACCAGTTCCATGTGCACGGCGGCTATATTATCGAACACAGCCACCTGGCCGGCTTTGGCTATGATGAACAAAATCGTCTCGCCTACCTAGTGCGCAATCAACGCAAGAAGCCGGATTGGTCGATACTCGACAAGTTGCCCAAGGAGGATGTCGCCGCCTTTGTCGTGGTGCTGCAAATATTTCGCTTGGCCTGCATCCTAACTCGGGCCCGCAATGAGTTCCAAGACATCGGCTGGTCGATCAGTGTTGAGCACGGCGCATTGGTGTTTAACGCCCCTCCAGCCTGGTGGGAAGCACAACCGTTGGCAGCGGCGGGCTTAGCCGCCGAGGCCAACCTAATGAAGAAGGGCCCGGGGGCCTTGACCCTGACTCACCCGATCGGACTGAGCGACTAGCTATTGCGTTGCCTGCGCTAAGAGCGTCATTTGCGCTGATAAGGCTTCAACGCCGTCCTCCGGCAATACCTTCTGGTAGCTGCCGTCGCTGCTCAGTTGCCAAGCTTGGGCCGTATCGCGCAGGTACAGTTCTAGGTCCTCAATCACCTTCTCGCGAATTTTCTTCAATAACAGTGGGAAGCCGGTTTCGACCCGATGAAACATATTACGGGTCATCCAGTCGGCGCTGGCCAATATCACCTCGGGTTCGCCTGCGTTGTGGAAACAAAACACCCGAGTATGCTCGAGAAAACGACCGACCACCGAGCGCACCCTGATATTCTCAGATACCCCAGGCAAGCCTGGAGTGACCTGGCAAACGCCGCGCACAATCAAATCGATCTGCACGCCGGCTTGACTTGCTTGGTAAAGCTTTTGCACCAGAACATCCTCAGACAATGAATTCATCTTGGCGATGATTCGAGCCGGCTTGCCGTCTCGGGCGTTTTGAGTCTCACGTTCGATGTAGCGCACCAAGGTCTTATGCAACGAAAACGGCGCTTGCAGTACTCGGTCCAGTTTCGACATTCGACCCAAGCTGGTTAGCTGTAGGAAGATCCGATTGACGTCATCACCAATCTGCTTATTGTTGGTCATCAGACCATAGTCAGTGTAGATGGTCGCTGTTTTGGGATGATAGTTGCCGGTACCCATATGAACATAGTGACACAATCGATTGCCTTCCTTGCGCGCCACCATCAACAGCTTGGCATGGGTCTTATAGCCAAAAACACCGTAGACCACATGGATACCATATTCCTGCAGTCGGGTGGCCAAAGCCACGTTGGCTTCCTCATCGAAGCGCGCCAGGAGCTCGATGACAACAGTCACTTCCTTGCCGGCCTTAGCGGCCGCTACTAACGCGTCGACAATGATCGACTTGGAGCCCGTACGGTAAAGGGTCTGTTTTATCGTTAGAACCCGAGGGTCTTTCGCCGCCTGCCGGATCAGATCGACCACGGGCAAAAAAGAGTCGAAGGGGTGATGCAAGAGAATATCCGATTTACTGATCGCATCAAAAACATTGCCCTTACGTTTAAGCAGCTTTGGGTAGTTCGCTTCAAAGGGTGGATACATCAGATCTGGGCGCCCGACCATATCAATCAGCCCTACTAAACGATTGAGGTTGACCGGACCATTGACCCGGTACATGTCGGGGCTCTTGATTTCAAATTGTTTGGAAAGAAACGCCACCATCTGGTCGGGACTGTTTTCGGCTATCTCCAGTCGCACCTCATCGCCAAACTGCCGATAGATCAGTTCCCCTTCAATGGCACGACGCAGATCTTCGGTTTCTTCTTCATCGACAAACAGCTCAGAGTTGCGCGTCACCCGAAACTGGTAACAGCCCTTAACGGTCATACCGAAGAAAATTTCATCCATAAAAAAGTGGATGATCGATGAGGTGAAAACAAAGTGGTTAGCCGACTCTTCTCCCGGCACCTCTAGGCGCACCAGGTTGGGCGAGGATCGCGGGCATTGCACGATCGCCTGACCGCTGTTGCGGCCAAAGGCATCCTTACCCTGCAAGAACACCATAAAGTTCAATGACTTATTCAGGATGCGTGGAAAGGGGTGGGCCGGATCGAGCCCAATCGGGCTGAGCAGCGGCAAAATCTCTTGATGAAAATACTCATGCAACCAAGCAATTTGAGTTTGGCTCCAGTTTTCCCGCTTCACTACGACTATTTCGGCCTCAGCCAGCAGGGGCAGCAGCGTCTCATTAAGGATTCGGTACTGATCCTGCACCAGAACATGGGAATGGACGGCAATTTTTTCCAATTGCTGCTCCGGGGTCTGACCGTCTGCACCAGGCAAGGTCATACCGGCCTCATTACGCTCTTTTAAACCACCCACCCGGACTTCGAAAAACTCATCGAGGTTCGTGCTCGAGATACAGAGGAAGCGAAGGCGCTCCAGCAGCGGAATCTGACTGTCTTCCGCCTGCGCCATGACCCGGCGATGAAACTCCAGCAGCGACAATTCACGATTTAAAAAGTGCTCTGGGCCAATCAGCAGGTTCTCAATGGGTTCGGACATCAGACTTCCTCGTTTAAGTGCCACTAGCTTACCCGATCTATCACTGAATTTTAGGTCATTTATCCACTCATCCCGATTTATTTGCATAATGGCCTTGCCAACCATACCCAGCTTTATAATTCTTTCAGCCAAAAAAAGCCCGCACGCGGCGGGCTTTAGCAACAGCGGCTACTAGACTAGCCTTTGACGCCCCCGGATGTGAGCCCGCTGACTAAGAATTTTTGACAGATCAAGAAGACGATGGTGATTGGGATGCCGGCCAGAACCGCCGCTGCAGCGAAGTCACCCCAGAGTGCATTTTGTGCCTGTATATACTGTTGCGCTCCGACTGCCAAGGTCATCTTATTCAGATCGGATATCAGGATAGACGCTAATGGATATTCATTGACGATGCCGATAAAGGTCAGAATAAAGACCACCGCCAATATGGGCACGCTGAGGGGCAGCAATATCTTATAGAAGGTTTGCCAAGGGGTTGCGCCGTCGATCCAGGCCGACTCTTCCATCGCCGCATCGATGGTGTCGAAGTACCCGATGATCATGAAAATATTCAAAGCCATCGAGCCCATATAACCGATGATCAGCGCCGAATGCGAGTTCAGTTCCATCAAGCCAATAAAACTGCCTAACTTCTCAAAGATCAGATAGAGCGCGGTTAAAAATAAGGTATTGGGAAACATCTGAATAACCAACAAGGACTTCAACATCGGTCCCTTGCCGGTAAAACCCAACCGGCCAAAGGCATAGGCGCTGGTCGTTGACAAGAGCAGTACCAGAGTTGCCGTGATCACGGCAACCTTAACGGTATTCATCAACCAACTCAGGACTGGAAAAACCGGCTTCGAGACATAGGCACCACCATATTGCAGCGTGGTTCGGGTAGCCCCAGGGGGCTTGGCATAGACGGTCAGCTCACTGCTCACGCTCCCGGCCGGATCCAGAAACAGGACATCCGCCCCATAGCGACTGCGCTGACCGGGCAGGTCGAGAACGATCTGCTGACGGCCGATCAGACCGTCTGGGTCGGACCCGCTGAGCGCCACCTTGTCGCCCACTTCATTTAAATACGCAATGGCCATGTAGGACTGGATCGGGAAGTCTTCTTCACTGAAGCTGGTGTTGGCCCTTAGGGTCCAAGATCCGTCGGCATTAAACGCCACGTCGCCAATACCATTGTTGAAGTTCACCTGATCGACGCCGTCGAGATCCTTTTTCAGTGGGTTCATGCCGGTATAGTTTTGCTCTAGAGCAAGAGCCCAATGCTCCAAGGTCGGATCGGATGGAATCAGAAAATTCTGCGGATCGACCAGGGTATGGCCGGTCCGAAAAGATATCGACACCACGTAGGCCAATGGATAGATCACGAAAAATAAAAAAGTGATCAAGAAAATATGTACGCCCCAGATACGAGCGGTAAAGGATGTTGATTTAACCATGCTGCACTCTCCGCTGGAGTTATTTTCGGCCGACTTCTATTCTGGCCGCTTTAAGATAGATCACCGCCATAATGCCAACCATTAGAAAGATGAAGGTCGAGATGGTGGCACCCAGGGCGAAATCCTGAGTATCCCCCATAAAGGCCAAGCGGAAAGCATAGTTCACCAGCAAATCCGTTTCGCCCGCCTGTGGGTTGGAACCGATGATAATTGGGTCACCGCGCGTAAGCAGTTGGATCAGGACAAAATTATTAAAATTAAAGGTAAAGGATGCGATTAACAACGGCAGCATCGGCCGGGTAACCAGCGGCAGGGTAATGCGAAAGAAATTATTGAGTGGCCCAGAACCTTCCAAGCTGGAGGCCTCATAGAGGTCCTTCGGAATGGACTGGAGCATGCCCAAGCTGAGAATGAACATGTAGGGATAACCCATAAATAGATTCGCGATCAAAATCATCAGGCGCGAAAAATGGGGGTCGGAATTCCAATCTGGGGCGATGTTGAACAGGACATCGAGCACATAGTTTATTTGTCCAAGATTTTGATTAAAGAGTGCCTTGAAGATCATGATCAAAATAAAGCCCGGCACGGCATAGGGTAAAATCAGCAAAACTTGATAGAGGCCGCGAATCTTAATCGGCTCCCATTGCACAAAGCTTGCGATGGTCATACCAATAAAGAAGGTCGCGATCACGGTGAAAATAGAAAAGAACATTGTCCAGGTGAAGATTTGTAGAAAGGGACCAAACATCCCCTTGTCGGTCAGGATGCGCTTATAGTTATCGAATCCGACATTGACCTGAAATCCTGGCGTGACGTATTCACCCGACGCGTCGACAAAGAACCCCTGGTTCAAGTCGGCGCGCAATCGGCTGCCATCAAGTTGATTGACCAGAACAGCGGTGTCATCCGCTGCGACCCGCCATAAGGAATATTTCTCACCATATTCTCGTATTTTCGATTTCACCAATAGCGTGCCATTTGGCAATTCCAACTGAATGTTCGCTAACTGGTTGAGCTGTGCAAAGAATGTCTTGTCAGGCGCTATAGGTAAGTTGGGTACGCCATCGCTGGGCACCAATTTTACCACAATCATCTCGGTATGGGTCATGGGCAACGATTGTTCGCTGACATACAGGGCGCCGTTTGCATCTTCTAGCATCAACTGGGTATTGTCACCATCCATCAAGAGGGTCAGCGGGTAATCATGAGACCCCTCGGCGACATAGGCTTGCTGCAGAAAATAGGCCTTTGATTGGGCGAAGGATAGCAGGTGTAGGTTCGACTTGTTGGTAAAGGTTAACCCCAAGGTATACATGATAGGAAAAATAACAAAGACAAACACACCAACCAAACCGGGAAAAACATAGCGCCAAACATAGGCTTTTTCAGATAGAAAAACAAAGCCAAAGGTCGCGGTAAATACCAGCACAAAGGTGCCATAAAGAATTTCATTTTTGGCATACATCGTTAGGGTGACATAGAGGAAAAATACCGAGAGCAGGGTAACGACAATATATTGCGTCCATACCTTCCATCTTTCCAGTGCGGCAGCTTCCGGCACCATCGGGATGGCATTTATATTTGCCATATAGAGACCTCATTTTCAAGCGTGCAAAGTTTAGTTAAGAAAGAAACCTATCGGCAAGTTGCTTTGTTAAGTCAAACTGACATGGTTCTCATCGATATAATTTTAATGGGAAGTTTTTCGGAATGTTCAATAGTGGCTGGTCACTCACCTAGGATTACAGCTGCGCCTGAACTGTAGTTCAAATAAAAAAGCTCGTTCGGAAAAGTTGCAAAAAAAAACGCTTATCGCTAGCAACAGTGCATAAGCGCTTATCTGCAAGGTAGTCACCGGCAAGACCGGCCACCACCCTATGCTTGTGGTGCCTTACTTCACGATGCGAGCTGCTGCATCGTCAAGCGCTTCCACAACCGTTTGACGACCCTGAGTGATGGCAGTCAAGGCTGGGCCCATATTGCTCCAAAAGGCACCCATTTCTGGGATGTTTGGCATGGGTTCACCGGCTTGCCATACTTTGTAGGCGTCGGCTAAGGTGCCACTTTCTTTTGCCAAAGATTTCATAAACTTCTTATGAGTGACGGCACCCAAAGCACGATCGTCATTGACCATCTTCAGGCCATCTTCGGTCAGCAGATAGGCTTCCAACAATTCCACCGCCAATTCTTTGTTCGGCGTAGAAGCGTTCACCGCCGCAGATAAGATACCGGTAAAGCCCTTAGGTGTGCCTTTGCCAATCTTTGGATAGGCTCCCAGAATCATATCGATGCCGGCTTTCTCGTAATCCGCCCAAGCCCATGGACCGTTAATGACGCAGGCCACTTCACCGGCCTTAAAGGCGGCGTCGAATACACCGTAATCAACACCCTCAGCCATAATACCCGAGTCGATTAGATCTTTGATCATGGCCGCGCCAGCTTTTGTACCGTCGTTGGCCATACCCGTAACTTTCGGATTGTAAACGCCGGCAACATTCTCAAACGCAAAGCCCCCTTCGGCGGTCAGGAAGCCATAGGTGAAGTAAGTATTATTGTAGTCCCACATCAGCGACTGCTTACCCTGCTCGGCTAAACCGGGCGCGGCGGCCTTAACATCTGCAATACTCTTGAAGGGCTTGCTAACGATGTCAGCGTTACAAATTTGCGTTGGACCTTCGACGGCGATGGGGTAACCAAAGATCTGACCGTTATAACTGACCGCACCCCAGAACGAGTCATCCAGTGCTTTCTTAACAGCGCTACTCGGTACAACCGGCGTGATCAGACCCGATTTAGCCCAATCACCAAAGCGGTCATGCGCCCAGATAAAGATGTCTGGCCCTTTTCCAATAGATGCTTCCTGTTGGAATTTTTCGGTGACAGAATCAGGTGTTTCGACCTTTACCGCGACGCCTGTTTCCTCGGCAAATTTATCACCCACGGCTTGCAAGCCATTGTAGCCTTTGTCAGCATTGATCCAAACCAATAGGCTACCTTCATCCCAAGCCATCGCCTGAGAACCCATAGTCGCTCCGGCGATAGCCAATGCGGTAACAAGTGTTTTTTTCATCATAATATCTATTCCTTTACTTTTTGTTGTAGTCGAGAATCACCTCATAACGGGGGATAAATTAACCGCTTCCGAGCTTTCGCAGAAGGCCTCTTTGCTTAGTATTAAGTAAAATCCACCTAATCAAACCTCTGCCCATTAGGGTGTGCTTTTGATATTAAAAGGATGACTTAGCGTCTAGGTGGAATATTTTTATTGGATTAAATCTAAATAATATTCTTCATTTTGACTTTACCAACCCCCTTAGCGTCGACGCTTGAGGGCTTATCGAATGTAGGCGGCGGTGGCCGAAAAACGGCGAGCCGAAGCTCCTACTCCATTTTGAAGATAGTTAATCATCTCGCAACAGGGTGTAGTGGGCCTGCATACGAAAGGCGATTAAAAAACCCAGCAGGGCGCCAAGCACACAAATAACAGCATCTCGCAGGATGCCGGCATCGATAAAAACCATGGCTGCACCCAACATAACAACAGCTATTATGATGATCAAAAGAAACAGCCACTTCATAACAATCCCCCTTTGGATTGGTCAGTTAATCATTAATAAACTCTCTCGCCTTTTTAGTGTAGACCTTGCCAGGAACCTTGCCATGGCGGACCTTCTCTTTTAGCCGATTAATCGTTCGGTGCTGTTGTAGGTCTGAAGATGTTTTTTATCGGCGCCAACCTATGCCTGCTCTGCGTTAGTCCTAACGAAACACAGACTTCCTGCAAGGTTATTACTTAGTCAAAAAGGTATCCACTAGGCCCTTGAGTTGTTCACTAATATCGCGCAAGGCTTCAGCGGCCTCTTCACGTGCCACGGCATTGGCCGACAGGTCGTTAACCTGGCCCGAAATGCGATTGATGGAGGCGTCGATGCTGCCCGCCACTTCCGACTGTTCTGATGAGGCCTGAGCAATTTGACTGTTTAACTCATTAATTTGGTCCACGGCCTTGGCGACCTCTGCCATAGTGTTGGCGGCCTCGTGGATTTTTTGCATATTATCCAGGCCGCTAATCTTGCTTTTTTCAATTTCGGCAACCGCAGATTTGGCACCGTCCTGCAGCTTGCCCACGGTCTCCTGTATTTCGATGGTTGACTGATGGGTGCGTCGGGCTAGATTGCGCACCTCATCGGCCACCACGGCAAAACCGCGCCCCTGCTCACCGGCCCGGGCGGCTTCAATGGCGGCATTTAAGGCCAGCAGGTTGGTCTGTTCAGAGATCCCACGAATAACGTCCAGTACACTGCCAATGTCATCGGTGTTGTTGGCCAGGCTGGCGATAACCTTTGATGCGGACGAGACCCCTTGCGAGAGTTCATCGAGGCTGCGGACACTATTTTCCATCGTTTGACGGCCGAGCTCGGCGGTCTGCCGGGCACTCTGGGCCAGCTCGGAGGCGACATCGGTATTCTGTTTAATATTGGCAGCCGCTGCAGACATCTCCGTGGTCGCAGCTGCGACCATGTCGGTTTCATTCTGTTGCGCGCGCACACTGACCGAGAGGTCACCGCTGGCATCCCGAGCGGTATTGGCGATCGCCATCAACTCACCCGCGCTATCAGACATGCGACTGATGGTGCCCTGAAATTTGTCCATCATGGCGTCAAATGCTTGGGCAATTGAACCGAGTTCGTCGCGGCGCAAATATTGTGTGCGCAAGGTGACATTATTGGTCGATTCTATATTCTGAATAACTTGAGTCAGGCGCTGAATTGGGATCAATACACCACGCAAAAACACCAGGCCCAGAAGGCTACCAATCAGCAATGCCCCGGCCGTGATACTGATGGCCATAATCGATGAGGAGTCCACTTGACCGCGGATATTTTCGCCAGCACTGGCTACCGAATCGCTGGCGGATGCAAAATCCAAAGCGTCCGCGACGATCTGATCCATCGAGTCGGTCTGTTGCTGCTGGTACTCGTTGCGCAAAGACTCCAAAATGGCGAGAATTTTATCGGCCTGGTCCTTAGCGCCATCGCCCATCGATTTTCCCATCGATACCGAATTGGTTTCGAACATCTTAAACATCCGTTCGGCATAGAGTTTAAAGGTTTCAATTTCCTCGCGTGCTTGGTCGAATCGAGTCTTGTTCTTTGGGTCCTTTTTTTCCAGGTTGGCTAATTGGCTTTGCAGTTTGGTTTCGATGCGGCGGCCCGACTCAACCGATTGAATAATCAAGGTAAGGGCACCTTGGAAATACCAGTAGTTCATTTCATTGACCAGGTTAATGGTCTCGGCAATGGTGGCCACTCGGTCGATGACTTCCTGCTGCACCAGAATAGAACTCTCTTGCCTTGATACCAATGTTCTCTGGGTGGAAATCAGTCCGGACTGAGCATCAACTTGCTCATTGATGGAGCGAATTTTTAAAACAATAAAGCTATTGGCCACCAGCATTAAAAGTATGATTGTGGAAATCAACGCAATGGTACGGATACGAATTGAAAAACCCTTTTGCGGCCGAACTAAACTTTTGGGCGTAGCCATTGAACATCTCCAACCAGGACTCTCTGTATCGCTTAAGTCTAGCAGTGCAAAAAAAAACTGCTGTCCCACGCAAGGCTGTGCCCTAAGGCAAATGGGGAGTGCATTCGACTCACGCTAAGCAGGCAGTTGGAAGGCAAGAGGGGAGACACACAGGCCAGCGGATGGCCAGGAAAGTTAGCGCAGCGGCACGGTGGCCAATGTCTGGGTGCGTACGTCCATGACGGTCATCGGCAGGCCCACCATGAGCCACAGAGTGCCGGTCGGACTGGCCCGCGAACGGACTACCCGAGCCATGTCGGCGAGGGCATCTAAGAGGAATTCATTGGCGGCCAGTTGACTGGCCTCGGATTGGTACCAAGCCTGGGACCAACTATCGGCCCAGAACGTGATCTGCTCGGTCAGCGTGCGGTTAATGCGCTCGCTGACCGATTCGGCACTGGGTTCGGAAGCCAAGAGAACAGTCACCGGAAAATCGGTGATATTCGGATCACAAATAAAGGCCGGTGCCGGGGTTCGCGGACTGTCGGCAAAGGCACAGCGGCTCATCTCGGTGTCAATCGCCCGGTTACTGCAAGCTGACAGAACCAACAGGCTGACCAGGGACAGGGTTGCCGAGCGCATCACCATGGCTGGCCTAAGTGGCCTAGAACAACACACGGGCACGGATGGTACCCTTAACCTGCAGCACCTTTTCCAGCGCTACTTCCGAACAGTCTTGGGCAACATCGATCACCACATACCCGATATTGTCCGAGGTGCGCAGATATTGGCCCATGATATTGATCCGGTTTTCAGAAAACACCTGGTTAATTTCCGACAGCACGCCGGGAATATTTTGGTGAATATGCAGTATGCGATGCGCATTTGGATGCGCCGGCAAGGCGACTTCGGGGAAGTTAACGGCCGATAAGGAGGTACCTGTATCGGAGTAGCTGGCGAGTTTCTCCGCCACCTCGATGCCGATATTGAATTGCGCTTCCTGGGTGGAGCCGCCAATGTGCGGGGTCAAAATCACATTGTCGAAGGCGCGCAAGGGCGATTGAAATTCCTCATCATTGGTACGCGGTTCCAGCGGGAACACATCGATCGCGGCACCGAGTACGGTCTTGGCGCGCAAGGCCGCAGCTAAGGCATCGATATCGACTACCGTACCGCGCGCGGCATTGATAAAAACACTGCCCTGCTTCATGGCGGCAAACTGGGCCTCGCCCATCATCCACTTGGTGGACGCCGTTTCCGGTACGTGCAAGGTGACCACATCGGCCAGTCCTAACAAGTCATTCAGCGAGCCGACCTGTCGGGCATTGCCGAGCGGAAGCTTGGTAATGGTGTCGTAGAAAACAACTTCCATGCCCATGCTTTCGGCCATAATGCCCAATTGGGTGCCAATGCTGCCGTAACCAACGATGCCCAGAGTTTTACCGCGAATTTCATAGCTGTTGGTGGCAGATTTCAACCAGCCCCCCTGGTGGCATGCGGCGTTGCGTTCGGGGATACCGCGCAGCAGTAAGATCGATTCGGCTAGCACCAGTTCGGCAACCGAGCGCGTATTCGAGAAGGGTGCATTAAACACCGCAATGCCGCGCTCCGAGGCCGCAGCCAGGTCGACCTGGTTGGTACCGATACAAAAACAACCCACCGCCACCAGCCGCTCTGCGGCGGCAAACACTTCGGCGGTGAGCTGAGTTCGGGAGCGTATCCCGATAAAATGGACATCCTTGACACGCTCGAGTAACTCCGCCTCGGGCAAGGAGCCCTTAACGTTGTCAATATTGGTATAACCAGCTCGGGTCAAGGAATCAAGTGCACTCTGGTGTACACCCTCTAACAACAGGATTCGGATTTTGCTTTTATCAAGTGACGTTCGGTTCATTGGTAGGCTCTAAGCAGTTCATTTCGCGGGGCCCATCCTACCACAGGCCCTAGGTGGATTTGTCACCAATTTTGCAATGCTGTTGTTTAGTTTATGGTACGCGGTTCACCCAAAGGAACGGGCTCGATCGTGACCTGCGGAAAAATCCTGCACCGGACCCAAGGGCACGATACCGTCCGGGTTAATCGAACGGTGGCTGAAGTAGTAGTGCCGTTTGATATGGGTCAGATCCACGGTTTCCGCCACACCCGGAACTTGAAACAACTCACGCACGTAATTGCTCAGATTGGGGTAGTCGGCAATGCGCTTATTGTTGCACTTAAAGTGCCCAACATAGACCGCATCGAAGCGAATCAGGGTGGTAAAAAGGCGCCAATCAGCTAGGCTGATCTGCTCGCCCGCCAAGTAACGCTGCCCAGACAGGCGCTGTTCGAGCCATTCCAGGGTCTCAAAGAGCTCGCCGAACGATTCTTCGTAGGCCGCTTGGGTGGTCGCAAAACCGACCTTATAAACGCCATTATTGACGCCCTGATAGACCCGGTCATTGACGCTGTCAATATCCGCCCTGGCGGCTTCAGGGTAATAGTCAAGCGGATTACCTGTAAGATCATTAAAGGCCGAATTGAACATCTGGATAATATCGGCACTTTCGTTGCTGACGATGGTCTCGGTCTGGGTATCCCAAAGCACCGGCACGGTGACTCGGCCAGAATAGTTGGGCTCAGCTCGGGTGTAGAGTTCATGGTAGCAGCGGGCACCAAAGAGCCGATCGCCCACCTGCGCCGGGCTGTCCAGCTCTGGGCCGCTGAACATCCAGCCCTCGTCCAACATATCGGCGTGTACGACGGATATGCCAATATGTTCGGTCAAGCCTTTTAGCGCACGCAAAATCATTGTCCGATGCGCCCAGGGGCAGGCCAGCGAGACATAGAGATGGTAGCGGCCACTGGTCGCCGCGAAGCCGCCATCACCGGTTGGTCCTGGCGCGCCATCGGGTGTCACCCAGTGGCGGAATTGCGCGTTGGAACGGACAAACTTGCCGCCTTGACTCTTGGTGTCATACCACTGATCAACCCATTGTCCATCGACAAGTAAACCCATATTTCGTTCCTCTCTTTAATGAAAATCAGACCAGTGCGGTCAGATTTTTGGTAAAACGTTGCAATGATTCCGTCTTAGCGTCGTCACCCATGGCGAGACCTTCGGCATAGACAATACGCACATCGTGCAAGCCGAGAAAGCCCAGGACCGTCTTTATAAAGGGTGTTTGCGAATCGGACGGCTTACCTTCATGCATGCCACCGCGAGCGGCTGCTATATAAACCGGCCGATCGGCTAACAGACCGACCGGGCCGGTGGCCGTGTAATTAAAGGTCAAACCGGCGCGACAGATCAGGTCGATCCAGCTTTTTAATTGGGCAGGAATTCCGAAGTTATACATCGGCACGCCTATGATCAGGATGTCGGCATTCTTTACTTCATCAACCAGCTGGCTCGACAGGCTCGCCAAAGCGGCCTGGGCTTCGCTTTGTTCCGCCGCCGGAGTGGATAAGGCCACAGCCAACTCGGCATCAAAATACGGCAGAGGTTGAGCAGTCAGGTCACGATGCGTCAGTTCGGCGTCCGGATGAAGCTGCTTCATCTGGGTGGCGATCTGCGCGACCAATTTAGTTGAGTTGGAATTATCGCCGAAAATGCCGGATTGGATAGCTAGAATTTTCATGTCAGTTTTGTCTCAGAGCTGATTATTTGCCCATAATAACCGGCCCCAAGATTCAGGATAGCGGGCATAACTGACCGACTCATTCAGGAAATATGAAGGCAACTGGCCAAGATAGCGTCTTGTTCACATCCGAGCAGACACAAAAAAGGAGAGCAACGCTCTCCTTTTGATCGACCTGGGCCCAGGCCTTACTGGACTAGCGCGACCATATGATCGATGGCGGCCTTAACTTCGTCATCACTGAGGCTGCTGTTGCCACCCTTGGCCGGCATCGCATTGATACCCATGATGGCGTTGTTGTACAGGGTGTCCATGCCCTTGGCAATGCGCGGTGCCCAAGCGGCAACGTCACCCAATTTAGGTGCATTTAAGGCACCCGTAGTGTGGCAGGCAGCACAGGCACTGGAGTAAACCTGGTCACCGCTTTGCGGCCCAGCACTTGCGGTCACTGCGGCGACTGCCGTGGTGCATGGCTCGCCTTCGATGCAAACATGACCCGCCGGCAGCAACCGTTCGGTCACTTGTTCTACATAGCTTTGGCTGTCAGCGACAGCCCAACCCATGGTCAGGGTTGCGATTAATACGAGCAGTTTTTTCATGAGTTTATCCGGTCCATTAGCATCAATAATTTTAAGTGCAGCGATTATAGCGACTAAGTTGGTCAGGGGAAACCACTGCTGCAGGGCTTAAGCTTCGGAACGATTTCGACTATGATGCCGTTTGACGTTATACATCGATTAACGATCCCCTTTGATAGGAGTGTTTTCGTGAGAAACATCACCGTTGCCGTAACACAAATGTCCTGTGGCTGGGATGTGAACGCCAACATTGAGCAGGCCGATCAACTGGTCCGAGCGGCCGCAGCGCAAGGCGCTCAGGTCATTTTGTTACAGGAGTTGTTCGAGCGGATCTATTTTTGCCAGCAGCAATCGGACGCCTTTCGCGCCTTCGCGACGCCTCTGGCCGACAACCCAGCAATTCGCCATTTCACCCAATTGGCGCAAGAACTCCAGGTTGTTTTGCCGATCAGTTTTTTTGAGCGGGCAAATCAGGTGTCCTTTAATTCGGTGTTGATGGTCGATGCCGACGGCCGTCACTTAGGTATTTATCGCAAAAGCCATATACCCGATGGGCCCGGATACAACGAGAAATTCTATTTTTCGCCCGGCGATACCGGCTTCAAGGTCTGGCCTACCCGATATGGGGCCATCGGTGTGGGCATTTGCTGGGACCAATGGTTTCCGGAAGCCGCGCGATCTATGGCGCTAATGGGCGCCGAGCTGTTGCTCTACCCCACCGCCATCGGCTCGGAGCCCTATGATGCCAGTATCGATTCCAGTGGCCACTGGCAACGCACCCAGCAGGGTCATGCGGCGGCTAATGTCATTCCGGTGTTGGCCAGCAATCGGGTCGGTGAAGAAACTATCGAGCGCTCCGCCATTACCTTTTATGGCTCATCCTTTATCAGCGACCCAACCGGGGCCCTGGTGCAAGAGCTGTCTAAGACCGAGACGGGCGTGGCGTGCCATACCTTTGACCTGGATGCGATCGATCGATTGCGGCAGGAATGGGGCCTATTCCGGGATCGCCGACCAACTCAATATGGTAATTTACTAACCAAAGATGGCGACTGCTAAGTTCGGCGCGTATCGTCACAGCAGCCTGGCTCTATAAGCCGCCAGCCAAATGAATTGAATGCACAATAATTGAAAGTAAGGATTAACCATGAGTTGGTGGGGCAAATTAGTCGGCGGTACCTTTGGATTCTTCCTCGGCGGTCCGCTGGGCGCCATGTTCGGTATGGCACTGGGCCATAACATCGATACCGCAGCCCGTACTATCGGCGGAAAGCTATCGCCGGGCGACCAGGAACGGGTGCAGATGGCCTTCTTTACGGCCACCTTTTCGGTCATGGGCGCCGTCGCGAAAGCCGATGGCAAGGTCTCATCCGATGAGATATCGCTGGCCGAAACCGTGATGGACAAGATGAATTTAAGCCCTGAGATGCGTCAAGCCGCTATGCGGCTGTTTATCAAGGGCAAGCAGGACGACTTTCCTCTCGAAGAGGTGATGCTGCAATTTCGTCAAGAGTGTCATCGACGTGCCAACCTGATGCGCATGTTTATCGAACTGCAGGTCCAGGCCGCCTATGCCGATGGCGATCTACACCCGGCCGAAGAACAGTTACTGTTAAAACTGTGCCAGATGTTGGGTTTTCACGAATCGGTTTTTCGCCAGATCGAAGCCCTAGTTCAATTCAGCATGGGCTTAGGCGATGGCCAATACGACGGCGGCCAGCAGCACAGCGGCAATCGCGCAACCGGCTCGGTCGCCAGCAAAGCAGCAGCCTACGCCATTCTCGAAGTCACCCCGCAGCATTCCCAAGCGGATATCAAAAAGGCCTATCGCCGACTCATGAGCCAGCATCATCCCGATAAGTTGGTGTCCAAAGGTCTGCCAGAGGAAATGATGAAATTGGCGACTGAAAAAACGCAGAAGATCCGGGAGGCATACGATCTGCTCAAGGCCTGAGTTGTTGTGAATCGGATCACAAATCGGCAGGACTCAGTCGACATAATAGGTGGAACTGCTTAACAGCTAGACTGTGAACCTGTGCGCCCATACTATTTTTGGGATCGATTCGACATTTAAAATAAAGAATATTGATAGTCTTTCCTGTTCTGGCCTTTGCATCCTGTTTGCTAGCCGTCAACGCCGACAACCTGCTCCCTAACCTGTTATGCGCAACTTACGTGTTGCCAGATGCGGGAACGGGCAGTTTTTAGGCCTCGTTCAGGACCGAATCCGATGCTCAATAAAAATATTGTCTTAAAGCAGCAAATGGCGCGCCGTCAAATTCTTGCCTTGGCTATTCTTGGTGGGGGTATGCTGGTTTTTTTTGCTCTATTGATGATGACGTTGCGCTAGGGCTGGCGCTGTCCCGCCAATAAACGCAGCCTTGCTCAGCTAACTCGTCGACCAAGTGGCTCCGGCGCGGCACTAGTCAGCCAAGACAGTCAGCAGGGGCAGCACGATGTCGCGCTTAAAGCTGCGCGCCTGCTTTTCTTGGCGAAACTGAATCGATAACTTGGCGTCACTATCTTCTAGGACGCGACCGACCCCGAGAGTTGGATGCTCCACCGTGGCCGCGGTCAAATCTTGGCTGCCCCGTACCCGCCAGCTTACCGGCTCGAGACCCTTGACCCGGCCATAATGTTCGACACTGGCCCGATGCATGCCACTGGGCAAGGCTAACTCGCCGACCGGCTCAGCTAGATGCGCCACAAAGGCCTCCAGGCCCTCGACATAGGCCGCGGGCATAAGGGCCGACACCAGCTCGGCGGACTCTGGCACCGGCGTCAGCAAGACCAGTTCCTGCTGCGCCCGGGTTAGACCGACGTAAAGTAGGCGCCGCTCACTGGCTGCACTGCTCGCCAGGGTCAACTCACCTTCGGGCTGATAGGGAAAGAACCGGTCATTGACCTCGGGAATGATCACACAGGGCCACTCTCGGCCCTTGGCCTTGTGAATCGAAGTGATCAGTAAGGCATCGACATGGCTCGGCGTCTTGCGCTCGACCAGCTCGGCCAGCTGATCGGCCCCGTCGCGCAGCGTCCACTTCGCCTGGCGCACAAATTGCGCAAATGCCTTAACCGTCGCCACCTGGTCTTCAACCTGCGCGGCCGAAAAGGCATTGTCCTTGAGCGCCGCCAAATAATCCGTTTGTTGAATCCAGCCATGCACCACCGGAAAGGCCGCGCCTTCTGCCCGCTCAGCTTTCTCGATCCAGCGCGCGCGCTCGAATAGGGCGGCCGACTGATAGGTCGACAGACTCTCCGGAATGGCATTGCGCAGGCTTCGGCCCCAGTGCTCGGTGGTGTCGGCCAAGCGCTGAATCAGTTGATCCACAGTCGCCTTCTTGATTTTCAGGTAGGGCTGGGTCAACAGGCTTTGCCAGGCTTGGCTGCGCGCGCGCTCATCCCAGCCCGCGACCTGGCCCGCGGCGATCTGCAGCAGAACCCGGAACGGCCGCAGTTCATAGCGCTCCAGCACGGTCTGTTGATTATCCATATGGTAGGGAATGGCCTGGGCCAGCAGTGCCAACTCAATCCGCGCGCTGTTGGCCCAGAGTCGATTGATCACCGCAATATCCGACAGCGGCCGGCTCGCCGCCCAGGCCTGGATCGTCTGCAGTGCACCGACCGCGCTATCGGCGGTTGCCAACTGGGTCACCCGGGTGGGCCCGGTCGAGCTATGGGAAATGCACTGGGTCCGCTCGGCCGAATCGGCATAGTTGCCGGCAATCACCTGATTGGCCAAGAGGCTCAGCGCATCGCTAAAACGAAAGGTATGGCTCAGGCGATAATCGGTTACCGCACCAAAGACCCGGTCGAATTCATGGGTCAGCAGGCTCGGCTTGGACCCGCGGAATTCATAGATGGTCTGGTCCGGATCGCCAACCACCATAACCTGACCGCGGCCGCCGTGCAGGGTATTGAGCAAGAACTGCTGGACCGGATTAATATCCTGAAACTCATCGACAATAATTTCCGCCATATGACCGCCAAACTGCGCAGCCAGCGCAGGCGAGGCCTTAAAGCGGCGCGCCGGCTCATAGATTAGATCGGCGAAGGTCAGCTTGCCCTGGTCCATGCGCCACTGCTCGAAATTATAGAAAGCGGTGACAAAAAATTGACACTGAGCGGGCAATCCGGTGCCATCAAAGACGATTTCCGGCGACTCCATGGAACTCTTAACCAATTCAAAGTAAGCCAGGGCCGGTTCAACCCATTTTTTCTTGCGCGTGAGCAGGTCCTCGGCGATCGACGGATCGGCCAACTCGCGCAGCAGGCGCCAAACGATCGGCTCCAGCTCGCTGTCCTGCATCAGGTTTTTCTGAAAGGCCGGCATGTCGCCCTGCTTCACCAGGGTCTGGCAGATTCGATAGCCGAGCGAGTGAAAGGTGCGAATATCGGGGATCGCCTGTCCGCCGACCAAATTCTTGAGCCGCTGTTCGAACGCCAGCTGTGCCGCCTTGTTGTACATCAAGACCAGCAGGCGGCGCGGATTAGCGCCCTGACTCAGGCGATTCTGGACATAGGCGGTCAAGGTTTGGGTTTTGCCCGACCCGGCCACGGCGATGATGCGCGCGTGCCCAGCGTCGTGTGCGATCACCTTAAGTTGTTCGTTGGTATAGTGCACAGATATGATTTGGACTGAAGAAACAGCCGGCAGATTAGCAGAAAAGCCGGCTCAACGCGCCTGCCGATTTAGCTGCCGGCAATCGCTAGGTCGGCAAAGCGCACGCTTGCCATACAGCTGTGGCGACTGTCGTTCCAGTGGCTCTGATCGCCCACCGCGACGACTTGCTGCAACATCTGGTAGAGGTTGCCGGCCACCGTGACGCCGCGCACAGCATGGCGCCGTTCGCCGCTGTGGCACAGATACCCGGAGGCGCCACAGCTGAACTCGCCAGATATGGCGTTGGTGCCCGAATGCAGGCCATCGAGCTGGGTGATCTCGAGATATTCGCCCTGCTGCAAAGTCGCCTGACTGTCCGGTCCGGCGCGCAGCTGCAGCTGATGCAGGCCGACCGTCAAAGGTGATTTGGCCCCACGGGCGGCATGACCGGTATTGGCGACCCCGAAGTGCGCCGCGGTGGCAGAGTTGTGCGCCAAGGTCATTAGCTCACCCTGCTTGACCAGCGTCACCGCGGCCGTGGCCGAGCCCTCGTCATCGAACAGCCGATAACCTAGGCCAGTGCGGTTGAGCGGCTCATCAACTAGATTGAGGCGAGCATCCATTATTTGCGTGCCGAGCTTGTCGCGCAGCGGGTTGACCTTGTCTTGCGCGGCCTTGGCCGACCACATCAGACTGAACGCGCCGAACAGTTGGGGCTGCACATTGGCACTGAAGATTACATCGTAACGCCCAGTTTTAAGCGCTTCGCCGGCTAACAGAGCCAGGGTGTCGGCATAGGCGCGATCGCTCAGACGAGTACCATCTAAGTCGCGAAACAAACGGCTATAGGCCACGCTCGAGGCCATGGCGGTGCGTTCACCCTGCTCGGCCAGGGGATAGACGTAGGCGACCACCTGGCGGCTGCGTTGGTCGGCATGGCGGCCACTGGTCGTCAAGATTTGTTGGCGCTGTCGCGCGTCGACTAAGGCATTGTAAGGCACGTTGCGGATCTGCGGCCGCGCGCTCAATTGGCGCTCAAGATCGATAATAAAGTCGATCTTCTCGTCCACCGTGGCATCGTCATCGGGGTCCAGGTCGGCCCCGTCGGCCGTTAGAGCGCCGCTCTGCGAGCTGATTCGTTCGCTCGGCCGGGCGGCACTGTGCCGGGCGTTGGCCAGAGCCTGATCGACCATGAAATTGAGCGCGTCGGGATCGCTGGCCTCGCTCGACGCGGCGCCGACCTGGTCACCGAGCACCACGCGCAGGCCGACGATAAAGGTCGAGGCGACGACCTGTTCATCGAGCTGGCCACCCTGGGCTTTCAGGCTCAATGAGCTGCCCTCGTTGATGATCAAATCAGCCTCGGCGCCGGCCTGTTGTACCCGGGCAAAGATCTTATCGGCAAGTTGTTGCGCTGTTTTGTGGCTGTCCTGGCTATGCTGGGTCATCAGGCGTTCCCTCCGACTAGGATGGCATCGACCTTGAGGGCCGGTTGACCGACCGTGGTCGGGATGGCACCACTGACCGAGCCGCACATGCCGCAGGCCAGACTGAAGTTGTCGCCAACCATGGAAATTTCGCGCAGCACCTTGGGGCCGGTTGAGATCAGGGTCGCGCCCTTGATCGGGTAGAGGATCTTGCCCTTTTCCACGTAATAGCCTTCTTGCACTGAAAAGTTAAACTCACCGGTGCCCGGCTGCACCGAACCGCCGCCCATATGGGAGGCATAGATACCACGATCGATCGAGGCGATCATCGCCTCGACACTGTCTTGTCCCGGTTCGATAAAGGTATTGCGCATGCGCGATGCCGGCGCATAGCGATAGGATTCACGCCGACCCGAGCCGGTTCGGGCATAGCCGGTCTTGGCACTGCCGAGCCGATCGACCAAAAAGCTGGTCAGGCGACCGTCTTGAATCAGCTGGGTGCGTTGGGTCGGCATGCCTTCATCGTCTATATTGAGCGAGCCCCAGGCGTTTTTCAGTGTGCCATCGTCGACCGCGCTGACCTTGGTATGGGCGATCTGCTGACCCATCTGATCGTGAAACACCGAGGCCTGCTTGGCCACCGAGGTGGTTTCCAACAGATGGCCGCAGGCTTCATGGAAGATCACGCCGCCAAAGCCATTGCCCATCACCACCGGCATGGTGCCGCTGGGACAGGGCCGGGCGGAGAGATTGACCAGGGCTTGGCGTGCGGCCTGAGCGCCGAGTGCCGTGGCGTTGTGCTGATCGGCCACTTCCCAACCGAGCAGACCGCCAAAGTTATCGCTGCCGACCGCCTGATCGCTGCCAGCGCTGGCAATAGCGGTTAGCGAGGTGCGCACATAGTGCCGGGTATCGTGCGCGTGCAGTCCTTCGCTGTTGAAGATTTCCACCGCCTGTTCGCGCTGCAGGCAAGCGCCCTTGGTCTGATGAATCGCCGCGCCACCGGCAAAGGCGGCGCGGCTGGCCGTGAGCAGATAGGCTATCTTGGCGTCCAATTGAGCGTCTTGAGACAGCCTTTTCTCGGCCGGGTGCTGGTCGTCTGAGGCAATAAAATTAAAGGCGCTCGCGTGAGTCACCGGATCGCGCCGGTCCTTGGCCGCCAGTTCCGAGGCGATGCGCCGTAATTCATCGGCGCCGACCTTATTGGTATAGCCATACAGAACCTTGTGACCAAACACCATGCGCAGGCCAATGCCAAATTCAACCCCCGATTGGACCGAGTCGACGCGGTCACTGAGGGTATTGAGGGTCGACCGCAATTGGCGTTCGACATACAACTCGACAAAGTCCGCGCCCAGGCTCAAGGCATGGTCGATAACGGTCTGGGCAATAGCGGGGTTTAACATGGGCTCTCCTGGACAAAATAGCGTGGCAACGGGGCGACGGAAGCCGTACCTTAGCAAAGGCAAATGGGTCCTTAATAGCCCATTGTACAAACATTTACCTCAATGGGCTGCTGACATTGGGCGATCAGATCGCTCTGGCTCGAGGCAACAAAGCCATATATGGAATAGTGTTTGAGCCAATCTTTGCTATATTAAAGGGAGACTCAGACAAGGACACTTCGTTATGCCAAAACAAGAATTAAAAAGTCTGTTCCAACGCCTACGCGATCATTTACCCGAAGGTGAGGCCAGTGCACAGCAAAAAATGCTCATGGATCACATTCAGTATCATATTCATGCCGTCGATGAACCCGATCCGGTCGATCAGAGTCTGCGCCAATCGGTGCAAACACTGATTGAAGATCTGGAGTCGGATCATCCCAAGAGCGCGGCCGTGGCGAAAAACATTCTCGAGACCCTAGCCGCCATCGGCATCTAGCCTAGGCGGGCTTAGTCGCCGCGTTCGCCGGACTCATCTGGCGCATCGGTCGCGTCCTCTGATGCGTCATCGAGGGCATCGCGGTCGGCGAGCGAGGCCGGCAAGGGCCGACTGGTCGGTGCGCCCAACTCTTGCAGGCGGCGCACATAGCTGACCATGGAACCTCGCCCGTCGCGGATGCTGCCGATGGCTTCGTGCCAGGTTTTACCCGCGGTATCGAGTTGACTGCCGAGCTTGTCCATCTTGCCACCAAAGACACTGAGCTTATCGTGAATCTTACCGGCCAACTTAAACAATTCCTTGGCATTGAGATTTTGACGCTCCAATGCCCACAGGTTGGCGACCGTACGCAAGGTTGCCAATAGGGTGGTCGGGGTGACTATGACTATATGACGTTCAAAGGCATCATTAAACAGCTGAGGGTCGGCTTCGAAGGCGGCCACGAAGGCGCTCTCGACGGGCATAAACATCAATACGAAATCAGGCGCATTGAGGCCATCCAGACCCGGATAATTCTTACCGCTCAGACTGCGAATATGGCTCCGCGTCGCGGCCACATGATCGCGAATCGCGGCCTCGCGCGTGGCCTCGTCTTCAGCCGCTACGGCTCGTTGGTAGGCGTTAAGACTGACCTTGCTGTCAATAATAATATGTTTGTTATCGGGCAGCTTAATAATAAAGTCGGGTCGTTTATTCTGCCCGTCGGCATCCTTGAAGCTGGCCTCGCGCTCGTATTCCCGGCCCTTGTAGAGGCCTGATGTTTCCAGAATTCGCTCAACCTGCAATTCACCCCAGTTGCCCTGAAGCTTTTTATCGCCCTTAAGTGCCTTGGTTAAATCATGGGCCTGTTGATTGAGCTGGTTATTCATCTCGCGCAACATCGTCAACTGACTCGCTAATTGACTGCGGCCCTCGATGTCCTGACTGTGGATCGTGTCGACACGTTGGCGAAACTGGTCGATCTGTTTCTGGAACGGGTCGAGCAAAGCCGACATCGACTGCTGCGATTGTTCGTTAAACTTCTGATTTTTTGCCTCGAACAACTCATTGGCGAGCACCGAAAACTCCTGCTTGAGTTGGTTCTTATTATCGTTCAGCAGGGCCAATTGAGCGCTATGATGCTGGGCTGCGCTGTCGGCTCGGGCATGAATATCGGTCAGCTGGCTCTGCACATGACCCAGACGCTCGCGCTGCTCATCCAACTGTTCATCGCGTTCTTGCAGCTGCTCCTGTAAGCGCTCAACCTGCTGCAGCTGACCTCGGTATCCGGCCGCCTGCACCCGGCTTTCGCCCAAACTCTGCACCAGCGAGTCGACCTGGTTTTGCGCCAGACGTAAGCGCTCTACCAACCGAACCCAGGCTATCCCCGCCAGCAGCCCGGACAAACTTAAGGCGGCGGCGATCAACAGCGCCGTTTGATGGTCCAGTAGCCAAGCCGTCAAGCGAAATCCGACACTGTTGCGCGGTGGATTGGGCCATGCTGCGAGGCGAATATCATCCGTTTTGCTCCAGCTGCCAAGCACCAAACAGGCCGTCGGTCGGATCGACCTGATAGGCATGTTGGATGTCCTGGAATTGAAAGGCAATCTTCCAGGCGTGCAAATAGACCCGATCGGCGGCGGTGCCGGCATAGAGGCTGTCGCCCAATATGGGGCAGCCGAGCGACTTCAATGCCACGCGCAGTTGATGGGTCTTGCCGGTCTTCGGGTGCAGAATAAAGCCGCGCAAACCGTTCGCTAATAGGGAACTGGTGAATTGGGTGATCGCCGGATTGGCCACGGTACGCAATAGCTTCCACTGGCTACGCCGACTTACGGCCATATCACCCTTAACCCAGCCCTGTTTTTTCAGGGGTTTCTTATCACTCAAGGCCAAATAAGTTTTTTCAATACCGCGCTGTGCAAAGGCCTGACTCAACGCTCGGTTGCCAACCGTAGTTTTGGCCACCAGCAACAGGCCCGACGTGGGTTTGTCGAGCCGATGGACCGGATACACCTTGGCACCATAGGTTTCTTCCAGCCATTGCAGCACGCTGGGCGCCTGCTCGTCGCGCTGCACTGTCCAACCTATCGGTTTATTAACGACCCAAAAGTCCGGGTGATCGGCAACAATTGACGGCTGTTGATCCGCCAAGCCGATGAGGCTGGACGAATTTTGCGCCACAGCGGTATTGGTTGAGGCCAAATCGCTGGCCTTATCACCTGGCTCGGCGCTCGCCTCACTGAGGTTGGAAGGCGTATCGTCCGGGTCGAGATTGACCTCCGGCTCGTCTAAATTAATGTCAGCTTTAGGTCCAGGCATTGAGATCCTTATCGTCCATAGTGTCTATTTCTTGATGCAGTTGGTGACCAATCCGATCGACCCAGACACCCCATTGGGTGTTCAATCGGGCCAATTCTGCGGGCGTTTTACGCAGATCACGGTGTTCGACAATCAGTCGCAGCTTGGCTGCTCGGCGCTCAATGCGCCAATGCACCAGAGTATTATGCCAATCTTCTGCACCCTGTGTACAAAGCCATTCCAGGACTTGATCGGGAACCTCTTCGACGACCTTAAAGACCAGTGGCATATCACGGTCGATCTGTTGCAGGCGCCAGCTGTCCCCCCCCTGGATAAAGATTTCTCCAGGCCACCAGCGATTTAATCCCGCTCGGGTCGTCAACAGAGCCCAGACTCGATCGGGCGAGGTTACCACTTCTATTTCATGGAAAAGTGTGGTCATAATGGATTCGCGCTCCTTAGGCCATTGCCCTTTTGTTCAGTCTAACAGAGACTATCAGGATGCTTAACACACGATTGATCGCTGCGCCCTTTTTCATGACGCCAGATGGCTCACTCAATAGCATGGCGGTGTCCAGCGACCGCTTAGCCAGTGATGATCCACTGTGCGGCACAGCCAACCTGACCGCCTATCAGCTAATGTCTCGCCATGCCTTGATCGGTCTATTAGACGCCCAGGGCCACAGCAGCCAGGGCCAACCGCGCGTCTTTTTAAGCCATTTTAATGCCGACCGACCCAGGGATCGATGCACAGTGGATATCTTTGCCCAGCGTCTTGCTGTGGTGGTCCACAGCGCACGCCATTATGCCCCTTGGCAACAGGGTACTATCTTTCAGCAGGCGCTCAGCCGACATTGGCAGCGGGTGCAGACCCTAGTGATCGCCGGGGGCCTTAGCAGTCAGCAGTTCGGTATCCATCTGGCCAGTGCAGTGGCGGGGCGACTAGCCGACCTGTCGGTGATTTGTTCTCCTTGGGGGGGCGATACGGCGCTCTATGGTCTGGCCCAGACCTACCGAAGTCCAGACGAACTATTGGTGCTCGATTTCGGCGCAACGGCCATTAAAAGGGCTATTGCCCATCGCTATGGTAATCGCCTCGAAATGCTCAGTACATTGCGGGTGCGCGATTTCAGTCTCGACGGCCAGATCCGAGCGCCCCAGCTGCTCGCCATCCTGCGCCAGACTCGGGCCGAACTGCCAGGGCCCATGGCCGTGGCCATCAGCTTGGCAGCTTACCTCGATCACGGTCATCCCTTCGATTATCATGCCGGCATCTACAGCAGACTGCGCCAAGATTGTCGGCATCTGGCCAGCACTCTAGACAGGCAATGGTTACCGGCATGCGGCTATACCGGCTTGGCTCTGCTGGAGCACGACAGCGCCGCGGCAGCCTTAGCCTTCCAATTTCACCTCCCCGCCATGATGCTCACGTTGGGCACCGGTATGGGCTCCGCGCCCTGCCCCCTGGTATAGACCCGGGGCCAGAGGCTCAGCCTCGGTTATCAGTCGACCTACCGATTCACCTGCCTTCGACTACACTCAATAAGTAGGTCAAATTCGGCATCATCCTAGGGCTCACAATCCGAATACGATCCAGGTAACCGTGTCGGGTATGGGTCGCAGACCAGTGCGATTTCCCTTCAACCAAGTGCGCGGCCGTTCAATAGGTTTAAGACTGCGTAGATCCTGACTTGAGGTGTAATATTATTAACTTCAGTACCAGTTCTCATGCGGCGGAATTAGCGCCATGACCCGAGCGCTAACCGGCTTGGCCTTGGTCTGCCTATTCTCGATACCCTGGCTCGATTCCGTCTGGCAGGAGGCTACCTTGGCGTTGCTCGCACTGGGCAGCTGTGGCTGGGTTTTTTTTAGACGAAACGGCAATACAGCGCTTTGCCTAATCTTGATGGCCGCCTGTCTCGTGTTGCCCTTTGTAAAGTGGTTTGAAGGCGCCCTGGCAAGCAAGGCCCAAGCTGCGCCATTGCGGGCGTTAAACGCTGACCTCGATTTGGCGGAAAAGACCGTGAGCCAATTTTTTACTAATAACGATGCCATCTTGAATTCAATTGCAGTTCTCGCAGCCCAACAAGCCGATATCGAGAGCGTTATTTATCATTCCTGGTTAAGGCAATTATTGCCGGAGCCGCGCAATCTTTTTCTCAATGTGGCGCTATCCACGAACTTGGTGGTTCGCCAAGTCTACCCACTCAACAGCGCAAACCAGGCGGTGCTGGGAGTTGATTTAAACGCCGTACCGGGCCAAGGACCCTATTATCGAAGCGCACTCATGACCCAAACCAGCACCTTGATCGGACCGGTTATGCTGCTTCAGGGCTTTCCGGGCATCATTTTCGTTCAGCCGGTGACGGGGCCTGGCCAACGCTTAATCTCCGGGGTACTGGCACTCGATCGGTTGCGCTTGGCGCTGGAAGAGGACGGCGCAGCGGATACCGGCCTGGCCGTAAGTGTGCGCGGGGCGGGTCAGACCTATTCATTAGTTGGCGGCTTGTCCGATACGGACCCGGTGCCCATTAAACGCGTCCTAAAATACGACGCTATTGAAATTAATCTGGCGATGTCTTCGGCCGCAATGCATCAGATTGCCATCCGCAGCAATACCGTGACCCGACTCAGCGCGTTTGCAGTTTGGCTATGTCTGTCGTTCGTTCTAGGCTGGCAGCACCTGAATTTTTTACAGCGGGAAAAGCAGAGAAAGGCGTTACAAAAGAATGAGTTCGAACTTATGGCCGCTCAGCGACTCGGCCAGATGGGCTCATGGTGGCGCGATGAAGGCGACCGAATTCAACTCAGTGAACCGCTCCAGGAACTGTTGAACTATCCAACCGCCGACATGTCCGTAAGCGATTTTCTCGCCCTGCTGCATCCGGATGACCGAGCTAAGACGACGAGCAGAATTCGGGCCTTCAAGGGCGCCGATGGCGACCAACTGAGTCTGGAGCATCGGGTTAAGATTGGCGATCAGTTTCGTTGGTTTGAGCACCGACTGGCAAAAAACGATGCCACACGGTTTAGCGGTTATGTCCGGGATATCCACAATCTGCGTAAACGCGATGAGCAGGTGGCCCAGCTTGAATCGAACGATTCGTTAACCGGTGTTGCCAACCGTCACTACTTTAAACAATTAACTCAGAAGAACCTTGCCGTGTGCGCTCGACGCCACAGTCATCTGGCCCTGCTGTTGATCAACGTCGATGATTTTCGCGCGGTCAATGAAAAACACGGTCAGTTGGCCGGCGATGAGTTGCTGATCCAGATTACCCAACGGCTAATTCTGGGTTCGCGTAAATCGGACTGTGTCGCCCGGCTCTCAGGCGATACCTTTGCCATTGCCCTGGTCGATATAGACAAAAATAAACAATCGGTAATAGTTGTTGAGAAATTATTACATAGCCTTAAGGAACCTTACCAATTGGATGCTGATGTCTACCCCCAACTGACCATGGGCGTATCGATGTATCCCGACGATGCACAAGACTATGAGCAACTGCTGCAGATGGCCGAATCGGCGCTGAGTTCGGCAAAAACCCATGCCCGAGGCAATTACCGTTATTACTCGCCTCGGCTGACCAAAGAGAACGAACGGCGCCAACAAATCCTGTCTACCTTACCCGCCGCGATCCGTAACAACTATTTCCGCCTTGTCTACCAACCAAGGGTATCGGGCGGCCACCCCAGTCATGTGCACAGCATGGAGGCACTATTGCGCTGGCAGGATCCGGTTATGGGTATTGTGTCGCCAGGTGAGTTTATACCGATCGCCGAACAGACCGCCCTGATTTCCGATATAGGTTATTGGGTCTTGGAAGAGGTTTTTGCCATGATGGCGCACAGTCAGCATCAATTGCCCGACAACCTCAGCATTTCTATCAACCTATCGCCGAAACAGCTCGAAGATCTGCATCTGGTGGCGACGATAACCGGCTTGCTCGGCCAATATGGGGTGCGCGCCAGTCAGTTCGAGTTGGAGATTACCGAATACTCAATCAGCAGTGAATCCGAGGCGATGATGGACAATATGCGGGCTCTGAGCAACATGGGTTTCAAGTTTGCCCTGGACGACTTCGGTACCGGCTATTCCAACTTAGGCATATTGCAATCGTTGCCGCTCAATGTACTCAAGGTCGATATCACCTTTATTCGAGCGATTGGTACCTCGATCAAATCCGATGAGCTGGTGCGGGCTATTTTGAAGATGGGCCATACCTTGGGCTTACGAGTCGTCGCCGAGGGCGTAGAGAGTGCCGAACAGGTAGTCTTTCTGTCGGCACTGGATTGTGAGGAATTGCAGGGCTATTACTTTTTCAAACCCAAACCGATCGAGGAACTGCTCGAGCGCTTCAAGCGCGCCTAAACCGGGGCCGGGACTGGCACCACGGTTTGCCGGCGCGACAGCAGCAGGGTTGAGGCTACACCGACAATCACAATCGCGATACCACTCCACTGGGTCAAGGAAATGTGCGCGTTAAGAAAGGCCATGGACAACATCGCGTTGAATAACGGTGCCGTCGTCACCATTAATCCGGCGATAGTCGGGTCGGCCAGGCTGACCGCCTTATTCCAGCACATAAAAGACAGAATCGATGGAAAGATTGCGACAAAAGCTATCGACCACCACAGTTCCGGTGGCGGCACAAAGATCGCCTCGTGGCGTACATCATAGAGCCAAAAGGGCAGGATCAACACGCAACCGACACCGACAAAAAAGGTCAGCAGCCCGATAGGCTCAATCCCAGCGTGGGGCAAGCGCTTTAACAGCACCGAATAAAATGCCCAGCTGCTCACCGCACAGACCATCAATAGTTCGCCGAGCCAACCGCGTTGCTGACTGAAAAACACCGACCACTGGCCATTGCTGACCACTACCACGGCACCGAACACCGCAACGATAGAGGTCAGCCACTCCAGCCCGCTCAACTTTCGGCCGCCCAGAAAACCCGACACCACCGCAATAGACAGTGGCATTAGAGCCAACATGGCACCGACCTTTACTGGCTCGGTGTATTCCAATGCCCAATATTGCAAGGTGTTATAGAAACCGACACTGAGTAATGCGAGCAGACTTAAGCGCGGCAAATGTTGACGATACCAATGCCATTGCCGGTAAATTCGAGGCAGACCGAAGGGCGCCAAGAGGACGAAGGCTAAGGCCCAGCGGAACTGAGACAGGGTAAAGGCCGGCAGCGTGGCAACCACCACCTTGCCGACAATGGCATTGCCCGCCCAAAATAGACTAGAAGTAGCCCCTAAGAGGGCGGCTAAAAGAACAGAATGACGCACGGCAGATCCACCTCAAAAAGAGCAGTATGGAGCAGCGCGCCTTGCCTGTCGATTCAACTAAGGTACCAGTCAGGAAAACTCTCGTAAAAAACGCTCTAATTTTTTTACCATATGTTTTGAGCCCACGAAAAACGGTACCCGTTGGTGGAGTTCAGTCGGGTTGATGTCCAGCACGCGAGCGTCTGGGCCGGAAATGGCCACACCGCCCGCCTGCTCCGCTAAGAAGGCCATCGGATTACACTCATACAGCAAACGCAGCTTGCCCAGTGGGTGCAGAGACGAGGCTGGATAGAGGAAAATTCCACCCATTATCAAATTACGGTGAAAATCTGATACCAATGAGCCTATATATCGGCTGCTATAAGGCCTGTCGGTCTTTTTGTCTTCGACTTGGCAGTACTTAATGTATTGTTTAACACCGTCATGGAAATGAACGTAATTGCCCTCATTGACCGAATAGATCTGGCCGTGGTCGGGAAAGGTCATGTTGGGATGAGAAAGGCAAAAGATACCCAAGCTTGAGTCATAGGTAAAGCCATGTACACCGTTCCCGGTGCTGAACACCAGCATAGTCGAGGAACCATAGATCACGTAGCCAGCAGCGGCCTGGGCAATTCCGGGTTGCAAGAAATCTTCGCTTTCAACTGGGGTGCCGATCTCGGACACTCGGCGGTAGACAGAAAATATAGTCCCGACCGAGACGTTAACATCGATATTGGACGATCCATCAACTGGGTCGATCAACACCACATATTTGCTCTGCTGATTAAGGCTGTCATCAAAACGCACATACTCATCGTCTTCTTCTGAGGCAAGGCCACAGACCACGCCGCGCGCCGACAGGGCTGCCTTGAAGCGGTCGTTGGCGTAGACATCGAGCTTTTGTTGAGTCTCACCCTGGATGTTTTCGCTTCCGGCGGAACCGCTGAAATTCGCCAGCCCAGCCTTATTAATTTCACGATGTACAATCTTAGCAGCAAGGCGCAGCGCTGCGAATATGGCGGATAGCTCGCCCGTGGCGTCCGGGTATTCAGCCTGCTTTTCAATAATAAACTCACCGAGAGTTTTAGTAATTGTCATAGTCTGTCCTGTCTAGTCTGCTGGCTGAGGGTTGTAGTTTTATTATGGTTTGTGCGACCTGCGGTGGTGCATAAACACTTCGATGCTTAGAGCAAAAGCTGTGTGGCGAAGACGGTCCATCACATGCATCGAAGCGGCCTGGACGTTGCGTCTAACGCGCCCTGGGTCCGGCCTTTTACTTTAGATAAAAAAAAACGACCCATTGGGTCGTTTTCAACATGGGTGGCGCAATCTAGCGGCCCATTGCTTTGCGAGCTTCTTTCAGCGTGCGCAACTTGCCCATAGCTCTGGCCAATTGCACTCCTACTTCGGTTAGCTCCCTGTTCGCGACCTTGTCGCCGATCTCTCGTTCGGCGGCGTCTTTGGCCTGTTGCGCAGCGGCTTCATCAATATCGTCCGCCCGCACAGCACTGTCTGCCAATACGGTCACTAGGTTCGGCTGCACTTCAAGAAATCCGCCCTCAACATAGACAAACTCTTTACTGCCGTCCTGTTTAACCAAGTGAACCGGACCCGGCTTTAACCGGGTCAACAAAGGTGCATGACCGGGTCTTACACCCAGCTCGCCGCCTTCACCGACACACACCAGGAGCTCGACTAGGCCCGAAAAAACCTTCTCTTCGGCGCTGACGATGTCGCAATGTACTGTTATAGCCATAACGATCTTACCTCCGGTGTTGATTAGCTGCGTGCAGTATGAGCCGCGACAACTTCATCAATAGAACCTTTCATATAAAAATCCTGCTCGGCAATGTGATCGAATTCACCGTCCAAAATGCCCTTAAAGCCTCGGATAGTTTCTTTCAATGATACATATTTCCCCGGTGCACCGGTGAAGATTTCGGCAACGTGGAATGGCTGAGACAGATATTTTTCAATCTTACGGGCTCGGCTTACGGTCAACTTGTCTTCTTCCGACAATTCGTCCATACCCAGGATCGCAATGATATCTTTCAGTTCTTTATAACCTTGCAGTACGCCTTGCACACCACGAGCAACGTCATAATGTTCATGACCGATAACCAGTGGATCGAGCTGACGCGAGGTAGAACCAAGCGGATCAACCGCTGGGTAGATACCCAACGATGCAATATCACGGCTCAAAACGACCGTTGCATCCAAGTGAGCAAAGGTGGTCGCCGGTGACGGATCGGTCAAGTCATCCGCAGGAACATATACGGCCTGGACCGACGTAATGGAACCGTCTTTGGTCGAGGTGATACGTTCTTGCAGTACACCCATCTCTTCGGCCAGCGTTGGCTGGTAGCCCACGGCAGACGGCATACGACCTAGCAGCGCCGATACTTCGGTGCCCGCAAGGGTGTAGCGATAGATGTTGTCGACGAAAAACAAGACATCACGGCCTTCATCACGGAAACGTTCCGCCATGGTTAAACCCGTCAATGCAACGCGCAGTCGGTTACCCGGTGGCTCATTCATCTGGCCATATACCATCGCCACTTTGGAGTCAGGTAGGTTGGCCAGCTGAATAACACCCGCTTCGGACATCTCGTGGTAAAAATCGTTACCTTCACGAGTACGTTCACCCACACCAGCAAACACAGATAAACCGGAATGCTGAGTTGCAATGTTGTTGATCAGTTCCAACATGTTGACCGTTTTACCAACACCGGCACCACCAAACAAACCAACCTTACCACCCTTGGCAAACGGGCAAATCAAGTCGATTACCTTAATGCCGGTCTCGAGAATGTCTTGAGACTGGGATTGTTCGGCATAGGACGGTGCGTCCCGGTGAATCTCTGAACGATCTTCAGTCAGAATCGCGCCACGTTCGTCGATGGGGTTACCCAAAACGTCCATAATACGACCGAGAGTGGCAACACCCACGGGAACTGAAATACCTTTGCCAGTGTTGCTCACTTCCAGACCGCGACGCAGACCTTCAGTAGCACCCATGGCAATAGTTCGTACGACCCCGTCACCCAACTGCTGTTGAACTTCGAGCGTGATGCCGTTGGCATCAATTATTAGTGCGTCGTAAACCTTAGGCACGTTGACACGTGGAAATTCCACGTCAACAACGGCACCAATGATTTGCGTAATACGTCCGCTACTCATGTTATGTCCTCTTATAAACCGTTATTGAACCGCCGCAGCGCCGCCAACAATTTCAGAAATTTCTTGGGTAATCGCAGCTTGACGCGCCTTGTTATACTCAAGTTTCAGGTTATCGATAAGATCACCGGCGTTATCCGTGGCGCTTTTCATTGCCAACATCCGTGATGCTTGCTCACATGCGCTGTTTTCAACCACGCCTTGATATACCTGGGCTTCGATGAAGCGCGCAAGTAAACCGTTTAGCAGAACTTCGGCATCGGGTTCGTACAGATAATCCCAAGCAAATTTCCGTTTGGTGCCGTCGTCGGTCGCGACCAATGGTAGCAACTGCTCGATCATTGGCTTTTGAACCATGGTATTAACGAACTGATTATAAACAACAAACAGTTGGTCAATTTTGCCGGATCCAAAATCGTCAATCATGACTTTGACGCCACCAATTAAATCCGCTGCCACCGGCTTATCACCGACGTGGATAATTGATGCTGCCAGATCGTAGCCTCGAGCTTTAAAAAAGCCTGAACCCTTGCTGCCAATCGCACAAATCTGCGCACTAACACCAGCAGATTCCAGATCGGCAGAGTCTTTCATGACAGCCCTGAACAGGTTAGCGTTCAGTCCACCACACAGGCCCCGGTCGCTGGACACGACAATATAGCCGACGCGCTTTACTTCACGTTCCTGCAGATAAGCATGTTTAAACTCAGCATTCGCATTCGCTAAATGGCCAATCACCGCACGAATCTTCAGTGCATAGGGTTGGCTGGTTAACATACGATCCTGAGCTTTACGCATTTTACTGGCCGCAACAAGTTGCATGGCCGAGGTAATCTTGCGCGTATTATTAATGCTATTTATCTGCGTTCGTATCTCTTTACCGATTGCCATAGCATAAGCCCCAGTTATGTGGCCGCTTGCGCGGCCAATTCAATTACCAGCTTTGAGTCGCGTTGAACTTAACCAACGCGGCTTTAAAGGTGCCGGAAATCTCATCGTTCCACGCGCCCGACTCGTTAACAGTCTTCATTACATCCGCGTGTACGCTGTTCATATAACTGTGCAATGCAGCTTCAAACGGCAGCACCTGAGCGACGGTGAGGGCTTTTAAATAGCCTTCGTTTGCCGCGTATACAGATACGGACATCTCGGCAACACTAAGCGGTGCGTATTGATTCTGTTTCATCAATTCCGTTACGCGCGCACCGTGCTCCAATTGAGCTTTGGTTGCATCATCCAGGTCAGATGCGAACTGAGAAAAAGCCGCCAGTTCACGATACTGAGCCAGTGCGGTACGAATACCACCGGACAGCTTCTTGATAATTTTTGTCTGTGCCGCACCACCTACACGTGACACCGAGATACCGGCGTTCATGGCAGGACGAATACCTGCGTTGAACAAATCGGTTTCCAAAAAGATCTGGCCATCGGTGATAGAAATCACGTTGGTTGGTACGAATGCTGACACGTCACCACCTTGGGTTTCGATGATCGGCAGAGCGGTTAAGGAACCAGTCTGGCCTTTCACAGCACCCTTAGTGAAATCTTCAACATACTCGGCGTTTACGCGCGATGCGCGTTCCAACAACCGGGAATGCAAATAGAACACGTCGCCAGGATAGGCTTCACGGCCTGGTGGACGACGCAGCAGCAAAGAGATTTGGCGATAAGCAACGGCTTGCTTGGACAGATCGTCGTAGATGATCAACGCATCTTCACCGCGATCACGGAAGTATTCACCCATTGAACAGCCGGCGTACGGTGCAATAAACTGCATCGATGCGGGTTCAGAGGCAGATGCCACCACGATAGTGGTATAAACCATAGCGCCATGTTCTTCGAGCTTGCGCACGACGTTGGCAATGGTTGAACGCTTCTGACCGATGGCAACATAGACGCACTTAATGCCGGCATTTTTCTGCGCCAGAATTGCATCGATCGCCATTGCGGTCTTACCCGTTTGACGGTCACCAATGATCAATTCACGCTGACCACGACCAATTGGTACCATCGCATCAACGGCTTTATAACCGGTCTGAACCGGCTGATCGACTGATTGACGAGCAATAACACCAGGTGCTACTTTTTCAATCGCATCGGTCATCTTAGCGTTAATCGCGCCTTTGCCGTCGATAGGGTTACCCAAGGCATCAACGACTCGACCCAACATCTCTGGTCCAACAGGGACTTCCAGAATTCGGCCGGTACATTTACAGGTCTGGCCTTCGGCTAGGGTTTTGTAATCCCCTAACACCACGGCACCAACCGAGTCTTGCTCAAGGTTAAGCGCCATACCGTAGACGCCGCCCTCAAATTCGATCATTTCGCCGTACATTACTTCGGCTAGCCCGTGAATACGTACGATACCGTCAGAAACGCCGACGATGGTACCTTCATTTTGTGCTTTCGAGCTGGTATCCAGTTTCGCGATACGCTCTTTAATAATGTCACTAATTTCTGAAGGATTCAGATGCTGCATGTATTTTCCCTCATTAGGAATTCATGGCTTCAGCGAGTTTTGATAATTTACCGCGTACGGAATCATCAATAACTAAATCGCCAGCTCTAATTATGACACCACCAATGAGTGCCGAATCAACATTAACAGTCAAAGTCACTGCTCGGTCCAATTTGGCCGACAACTTTACTGCTAATGTATTTTGCTGTGCGTCGCTGAGTGCGAATGCACTGGTTACGACGACGTCTGCGCTTTTATCATGCTCAGCTTTGAGCAGTTCAAATTGCGCACTAATTTCTGGTAACAAGGCAAAACGTTCATTTTCTGATAAAACTACCAGTAAATTGGACGTTCCTTCATTGCATAGATCACCAGCGATAGACGCCATGGTTTTCGCTTTATCCAATGCGTTGACCGAAGGGCTGAGCAAAAGCTCAGTGACCGCTTCGGTTTCTGTAATCATCGCGAGCGTCTCCAACCCAATCGACCAGGCGGCAGTAGAGCCACCCTCGACTGCGGCTGAAAACGCAGCCTTCGCGTAAGGGCGGGCGAGCGTACTTAATTCTGCCATAATCCCTCCTCTTACAGCGTAGCTGCCAACTTATCCAGCAATTCGCTATGTTTCTTTTCATCGACTTCAGACTGCAGGATTTTTTCTGCACCGGCTAAAGTTAAGGCGGCAACCTTGGTGCGCAATTCTTCACGCGCCACGTTGCGTTCTTTTTCGACATCGGACACGGCACCAGCGATAATGCGTTTAGCTTCAGCACCGGCTTCCACTTTCGCTTCATCGACAATAGTTGCCGCGCGTCGATTGGCTTGATCAATCAGCTCAGCCGCCGCGTCTTTTGCTTCACGGAGCTTTTTAACCGCGCTGTCTTGAGCAAGTTCCAAATCTTTCGCTGCTCGTGCCGCCGCGTCTAGGCCATTAGCAATATTCGTCTGACGCTCATGCATCACAGCCAATATTGGCGGCCATACAAATTTCGCGCAAAGATAGACGAATATAGCGAAGACGACGATTTGGCCGATAAATGTTGCGTTAAAATTCACGCCATCACCTCGTTATAAGTTAATGAAAAACAGTCTTTCAACTGACTTAAGCACCTACAACGAAGATCAGATACATCGCGATACCAACACCAATGATTGGGATTGCGTCGATTAGGCCTGCAACGATGAAGAACTTAGTCTGCAACATCGGACCCAACTCAGGTTGACGACCGGTAGCTTCGAGTAATTTACCACCCAGTGTACCCATGCCAATTGCTGCACCGATAGCACCAAGACCAACCATTAAGCCTGCTGCGACGTATACTAATACTAATAATTCCATGTACTTCTCCTATTGTATTTCTATTTAAGTTTGTTAATTAAAAGGGTAGAACCCAGGTTGCCCGGAAAACCCAGGCGAAATCGTTAGTGATCTTCATGCGCCTGACTGAGGTATACGATCGTCAGAACCATAAAGATAAACGCTTGTAGCGGTATCACTAGAATATGAAAGAACGCCCAGCTCAATTGCAGCACGCCACCTAATATCGCAATAGCAAACCCGCCGCCAAACATCAAAGCGATTAGGATAAAAATTATTTCAGCGGCATAGAGGTTACCGAACAGACGCAAACCCAGTGAAAAGGGTTTCGCCAGCAGTCCAACCACTTCGATAAACACATTGAAGGGGATAAAGGCCCAGTGATTAAAAGGCTGCAAGGTTAGCTCTCTGAGGAAGCCCCAGCCCTTTATCTTGATTGAGTAGAACAGCATCATAATAAAGACAAACACCGCAGTACCGAGGGTAATGTTCGGATCGGTCGATGGCACAATTTTCTGGAAGCCAATACCGAAGACCTTGTTGAGTATCGTCGGAATCAGGTCGACCGGTAGGATATCCATCAGATTGGACAGCAAGACCCAGCAGAACACGGTCAAGGCCAGGGGTGCAATCAGCGGATTACGCACATGAAAAATGTCGTTAACCGTGGTTTCGACAAATTCGATCACGGATTCTACCGCGTTCTGCATGCCGGTCGGGACCTCTGCGGTGGCATTCTTGCCCACGCGCCAGAAAGTAAAGAGAAATAACAGACCCAAACCGATAGACCACGCCATGCTGTCCACATTAATGGCGTTAAAGCCCATTGCGGCAGATTCTTGGGTACAGTGCGCGAAGCCCCAATAGGCTTGACCGGCAATGCTACCATCACACAGCGTGGCACCATCCGGAATATGACCGTAGGTCAAGTTCGTCAGGTGGTGTTCAATATATTCAGCGGAACTTGCGTAGCCGCCTTCGTTAGTCGCCATAAAGCCTAAGCCCCTTAATTCGTATTCAATGCCCTAGTAGGACGTTTTTTTAACTAAAAATGGTAACTTGTTTGCCACTAACAGGGGTAGCAAGAGCGCACCCAGGGTATGACTAATAAATAGACTCAGGTACAGAATCCCTGCGTTTAAATCTGGCCAGCGTATTACGCAGGCCAGACTAAAACCGATGATAATAGCCCATTTACCTACCATGGCCGTCTTAGTCGCTGCGACCACTTGACCAATGTGCGGGCTGCCAAAGTAGCGCAACGCCCGAAAATTATAATAACACTGACCGACGATACTGATACTGCCACCCAACACGACCGCAACACTCAGCTGCGGTGCCCACAGAGCTAGTATAAGGCCAATCGGGAGCACAGCCATCAGTTGCACGACCGCAATAGATGCTGTGGCGGGCCGTGCCAGTTTGGCGGCGGTGCGTGCTTTAAAGTAAGGCATCTTTCCTATTTTTTATTCTAACCCGATAACGAGTTCTTAAAATCGCTGGTGAGTATATGGGGTTAATGGCATAGCTTCAACCAAACCGACTCACCTAATACTAAGTATCGTAAAATGATATGAATCAACTCACCATCCTAACGGAACACCCCAAGCTCAAAACTGGTGCCGCCGAGATCATTTTACGTGCGCCAGAATGCCGTCCAACTCATCCAAGCTAGTGTATTTAATTGTTAGCGAACCCTTACCAGCGGCGCCGTGCTTGATCTGCACGGCAGCACCGAGGCGCTTGGCCAAGCTTTCTTCCAGACGCTGAATATTGACGTCTTGGCGAATACTATCGCGTGGCAGGTTAACCTTATTCGGCTGATTCAACGTCCGGACCAGCTGCTCAGTCTGGCGCACGGTCAAGCCCTTGGCGACAACTTGGCGCGCGGAATCGACTTGGGCGCGGCCGGACAGGCCCAAAAGGGCTCGGGCATGGCCCATTTCCAGATCGCCGCGCTCGAGCATTTGCTTAACCTCAGCCTCAAGACTGATCAAACGCAGCAGGTTGGTTACCGTTACTCGGGACTTACCGATGGCCTCGGCCACCTCAGCCTGGGTCAGTTCAAATTCTTTTTGCAACCGCTGCAAGGCAAAGGCTTCTTCGATCGGATTGAGATTCTCGCGCTGGATATTTTCGATCAGGGCCATTGCAATGGCGTCTTCGTCGGCCACATCGCGGATCACCGCCGGAATGGTGTCCAAACCGACCAACTGGGCAGCGCGCCAGCGCCGTTCGCCAGCAATTAACTCAAACGATTCCGGCCCCAAGGGCCGCACGACGACGGGCTGCATTACGCCCTGGGCGCGAATCGAATTGGCCAATTCCTCCAACCCCTCATCGGCTATGTCGCGCCGGGGCTGATAAATGCCGCGCTGCAGCCATTCAATCGGCAAGTGGCGCAAGGAACCCTCCTCGACCCGATCGAGCGGCTTGTCGGCCAGTTCCTGAACTTCAGTGTGCGTGGTAATCAGGGAGCCAAAGTTCCGCCCCAAGCCTTTCTTTTTCATCGACATCTGAATCAACCCGTCACTTTGTGAATATCATGGAGTACGGTTATGTCAGCCTTTTCACCTTCATTGCGGCGAATGAACTCACCCGCCAAGGCCAGATAGGCCAGGGCGCCGCGTGATTGCTTATCATATTGCAGCGCTGGCATACCATAACTTGGCGCCTCGGCTAAGCGGACATTGCGCGGTATCACAGCGCTGTACAACTTGTCGCCAAAGTATTCTTTAAGCTGGTCGGAGACATCATTGGTCAAGGTATTACGCGGGTCGTACATGGTACGCACCAGCCCGCCAATCTCCAGTCCGGGGTTAACGACCTTCTGAATCTGACTGATAGTCTCGAGCAGATCGGCCAGGCCTTCTAGGGCATAATATTCACATTGCATCGGAATAAGAGTTTTATGCGCAGCCGTCAGCGCGTTAACGGTGAGCATGTTCAACGATGGCGGACAGTCGATAAAGATATAATCGTAATTCTCTTGCACCTCGGCGAGGGCATATTGCAGACGATGTTCTTTTAGCTTGATGCCAAGCAGCTCACTTTCGGCCGAGGTAAGGTTGCCATTGGCCGGTAGCAGGTCATAGCCGGCCGATTCGCTTTTAACGATGGCGGTGCTGCATTGGCATTTTCCGGTCAGCACATCGTAGGCGGATAATTCCAACGCGCTTTTGTCCACACCACTGCCCATGGTGGCATTACCTTGGGGATCGAGATCGATCACCAGCACCTTTCGCTTCATCGCAACCAAGGAAGCAGGCAAGTTGATTGCCGTGGTGGTTTTGCCCACTCCACCTTTTTGATTGGTAATCGCAAATATTTGACTCAAGGTTTAATCCTTCAAGGGTGTCTGTAGCCCCAGTTCCACCAGATGGCGCTGACCATCGGTACCGGGAACTGTAAGGGGCGAAATGGCCAGCAGCTTGATTTCGGGCGGCAATTCAGCCAGCTCTGCATCGGGCGAGAGGCCCTTCATAGCTAAAAAACGGCCGTCATCGGCGAGCAGATGTCGCGAGAAGCTTACCATATCAGAAAGGGTTGCGAATGCTCTAGAGGTGATCTGGGCGAATTCTCGCTCCGGTTGCCAGCTTTCGAGTCGATGCTGAACCACGGTAACGTTGTCGACGCCTAACATCATCTTGACCTGGCTCAGAAACCGGGTTTTTTTGCCGTTACTGTCGAGCAGCCAAACCGGCAGGTCCGGCCTTACTAAGGCCAGCACCATGCCCGGCAGGCCAGCCCCGGTGCCAACATCGAGCAGCGCGCCGGAACCGATAAAGGGCAGCATACTTAAGCTGTCGAGCAAATGTCGATCGATCATCTCATCGGCCTTGCGCACCGAGGTCAGGTTATAAGTCTTATTCCACTTTACCAGCAGCGCGTGGAACTCGAGCAAACGGGTCACGGCATCCGCCGGTAGCGTCAGTCCGAGGGTCAAGATGCCGCCCTCAAGCCTATTTCGATATGCGTCAGTCATGCGCTTTGTCGACTCGCTTTGTGTTTTTTAATATGCACTAAAAGCATCGATAGGGCCGCCGGTGTTACACCCGATATGCGCGAAGCCTGCGCCAGGGTTTCCGGTCGCTGTGCCTTGAGCTTTTGCCGCACCTCGTTCGATAGGCCGCCGATTAGGTCAATATCGAGGCTATCTGGCAACTTGGTGTCTTCATGGCGGCGCAAGGTATCGATATCGTCCTGTTGGCGCTGGATGTAGCCCTCGTATTTGGCCGCAATTTCAACCTGCTCCTGCTCGTCCAGAGCCAGGTCCGCGGTCGGTGGCGCAACCTGCGCTAAGTCTTGGTAACTTAACTCGGGTCGCTTCAACAGATCGGCCAGGCTGTATTCACGCGATAGGGGCGACTTCAGCTTGCTCGCCAAGGCGGTCGCCGCGTTGGATGACGATTGGACGTAGGTCGTGCGCATCCGCTCCTGCTCAATGGCAATGGCGTCTTGCTTGCGGTTAAACGCGGCCCAACGGGTTTCGCCAACCAACCCCAGATCATGGCCGATGGCGGTCAAGCGAGCGTCGGCGTTGTCTTCGCGCAACAGCAGGCGATATTCGGCCCGACTGGTAAACATGCGGTACGGCTCCAGGGTGCCCATGGTGATCAGATCGTCGACCAACACCCCTATATAGGCTTCATCGCGCCGTGGTGACCAGACAGCCTCACCTTGTGCGGTGCGCGCCGCGTTGATACCGGCCAACAACCCTTGCGCAGCGGCCTCTTCATAACCGGTGGTACCGTTGATCTGTCCGGCAAAGAACAGGCCCTCGATAAACTTCGACTCGAGCGAGTGCTTCAGGTCTTGCGGGTTAAAATAGTCGTACTCGATGGCGTAACCGGGTCGCGTTATATGCGCATTTTCAAAACCCTTCATGGAACGGATGAAGGCGACCTGGACATCAAACGGCAGGCTGGTCGAGATGCCATTGGGGTAGAGCTCATAGGTATTAAGACCTTCGGGCTCGACAAAGATTTGGTGGCTGGTCTTATCGGCAAAGCGCACCACCTTATCTTCAATCGATGGGCAATAGCGCGGCCCGGTACCTTCAATCTCGCCGGCGTACATCGGTGATTGGTGCAAGTTATTGCGAATAATGTCGTGCGTTTGCTCATTGGTGTGGCCGATATAACAGCTAACTTGGCGCGGATGGTCACTAACCGAGCCCATAAAGGACATTACCGGCAAGGGCGTGTCGCCCGGTTGCTCGGCCAAGACGCTGAAATCGACCGAGCGTGAATCGATGCGCGCCGGGGTGCCAGTCTTAAGGCGTCCAACCCGCAGCGGCAACTCGCGCAAGCGCGCCGCCAACGACAGGCTGGGGGCATCACCCATGCGGCCACCGGCGTAGTTGTCCATGCCGACGTGAATCTTGCCGCCCAGGAAGGTACCGGCGGTGAGCACCACGGTCTTGGCGCGAATGCGAATCCCGGTTTGGGTGACCGCACCCACGATGCGGTCGCCTGCGAGCATCAGATCGTCGACCGCCTGAGCAAATATTTCCAAATTCGGCTGATTTTCGACGATCTCGCGGATCGCCGCGCGATACAACTGGCGATCGGCCTGGGCACGAGTGGCGCGCACAGCTGGACCCTTGCGACCATTGAGTATGCGAAACTGGATGCCGGCACGGTCTGTAGCCATCGCCATCGCGCCGCCCAAGGCATCTATTTCCTTAACCAGGTGGCTCTTGCCAATGCCACCGATGGCCGGATTGCAGGACATCACCCCGATGGTGTCGATATTGTGCGTTAGCAATAGGGTTTGGCTGCCCATACGAGCCGCCGCTAACGCCGCCTCGGTGCCGGCATGGCCTCCACCTATTACGATCACATCATATTGCTTAGGAAAATCCACACACACCTCAGTCGTCTTGCCATAATTGGCCGATTTTCAACCAAAATAGATTAAAAAGGGTGCGAGATTATACGTTGAACCGGTTCATTGCACAGCTGATTTTTGCCTTTGCTGTGAAAACCGCTTTAAAAATGTCTTTAGGTTGCCATTGGTCGGCCAACGGCGCCCAGAAAAAGGCCCTAAACCCCCGTAACCATGCTGGTTTGCCGTGATCAAATTATCCGATTGCTAGACACTAGTATATACTCGCAAAATTGAATCGATTACTAGGTGAGTGCAAAATGACTTTTAAATGGTTGGGACTGGTGTCGCTATTTTTATCCGGCACCTTGATGGCGGCTGGCAATGTCTTGCTGGTAACCGATTTATCCGATGATAATCTGGCATCTCGCCCCGATCTGCGGTTGATTGCTTCCAGCGCAATCAACCGGCTGCAAGACTACCAAGTGTCTAACGCTAAGACGTCCGTGCGGCCCGATAGCGAAGCGGCCATCGAAGCGATGCTCGAAGCGGCCAGTCGGGCCAAGCTCGAAAACCTCGCCGTGGTCTCCCTGTACACGCCCAAACGGAATCGAGCCACCGTCACGATGTCGCTCTATAATGTCGGCACCGGTGACCTGACTATCCAACGCGCGCTTGAGTTTCGCTACAAAGAATTAACGGCCCTATTGGCCCAGTTAGAGTACGAACTGCCGCTTATGCTCAAGCGAGAGTTTCGCGAGCTAGGCTCGGTGGTCAAGGTCAATAGCGACCAAATTTATTTTGACCTGGGCAAGAATGCCAATGTCGAGGTGGGTCAGATCTTCCGCGTCTTTCGCCGCGGCACCGAGATCAAAAGCGGTTCCGGTGAGAGTTTTGGCTTTGTCGATGACCAGACCGGTATCATCGAGATTATCGAAGTCAGCGCGATCTATTCCATCGCTAAGATTCACCTTGGTCGCCCATCGATCCGCAATGACGACTGGGTCGAGCTGGCCGACCAAAGTATTCAGACGCGCGGTCAGGTGCTGTCGAAGCTCGATAATAAGGTCGCACTGAATATCGGTCGCAAGTCCGGCGTCGTGCCAGGTGCCTATTTTGCAGTTTACAAAGACATCAAGGTGATCGATGCGAATGAGTCATTCCGTGAAGTGGTCGGTCGGATTCGTATCACTGAAGCCCAAAGCAACAGTGCTCGCGGCGAGATAGCCCGCTCTGACCACTACAATCTGGCCAAGGCCCTAGTCAACGAAAACGACTATATTGAAGAGATCAGTTACTTACACCGTAACCAGCTGGTGCTGGCCCAAACCAACTATGGTGTGCTGGGCGAGACGGTTTCCTTGTGGAATGCTGGAATCAATGTCGAGTCTGGGCTGAGCACAGATCTAGCATTTCGCCTGCGCGGTGCCTATGGTGCCAACTGGTACCTAGGCCTCGGTGCTAATTCGGCGCTGAATAATTCCGAAAGCTTTCGTTACGGCATGGATTTGATGTACGGGGCCGACGGCTTTGGTTCCTACATCTATACCGACGCTAATATCCCAACGGTGCTAGCAAAGCATGTCATCTTTGCGATCGAGGCCGGTTATTTGCTCAACGCCAATGCCACCGCCTCCGGTTTAAGCGTCGGTCTGAGCATGAAGATCGGGCTCGACAGCCTGTTCTAACAACAGACCGCCTCAAGGGGCGCGCCCATCGCGCGCGTCCTAGCGTTACTCTTCGTCGGTTTCCTGATACAACTCATAGAGCGTTTTAAGTGCTAGCTGAGCTTTACCATTCAAGCTCTCAGCCGGGAAGTCGCCTTTCAGATCGGCCTCGCCCGGTTCACAATCGGTCAACAGATGCAGCGCCTCGTAGACATGTTTAACGGCATAGATGGTGAATTGACCGGCCGCTACGGCATCGATCACGCTCTGCTGCAGCATCAGGTGCTTCACATTGTCTTGGGGCACGATCACACCATGCTCTCCGGTTAGACCGCGCAAGCTACAGAGTTTAAAGAAGCCTTCAATTTTTTCGTTCACCCCACCAATGGCCTGTACTTCGCCTAACTGGTTCATCGATCCAGTGATCGCCAAATTCTGCCGTGCCGGCAGACGGGTAATGGCGGACATCAGCGAGCAATACTCCGCCACGGTGGCGCTGTCGCCATCGATATAGCCATAACTCTGCTCCATGGCAATATGGGATGACAGGGTCAAGGGGAAGGTACGGCCAAACTCATGGCCGAGGAAGCCACTTAGAATCATCACGCCCTTGCTGTGCAACGACTGACCCAGCTCGACTTCCCGTTCGATATCGACCACACCCTTGCCACCGACATGCACCGTCGCGGTAATGCGCGCCGGCGAGCCGAAGTGGCTCTCACCGATCTCCATCACCGTGAGGCCGTTGACACAGCCGACTCGCTCGCCGGTAGTGTCGATCAGGATGGTGCCCTCTTCGATCTCCATCAACATCTGATCGGCGATCCGGCCGTTGCGGTACTCGGCTGCGGCCAGTGCCTCGGTAATGTGGTGGGCATCGATCAGGCGATCGTCCTGATGGCGGCAGATAAAGTCGGCCTCGGCAAACACCTTGAATACTTTGACGACCTGGGCCGACAGACGGTGCTGGTGTTCGGCTTCACGCAGACTAAATTCGATTAGGCGCACCAAGGCACTCTTGGTTAGCGGGCGGAAGCCCTTTTCTTCACCGTAGTCCTTGATGCGCAAAATAAGGTTGTCGATATTATCGCGCGTGCGCGGGATAAAGCTGTCGAAGTCGACCGGGACACGAAACAGCTCCATAAATTCTGGGTCCCACTCCTGCAGCTGATAATAGATATCGCGCGGGCCGAGCAAAATCACCTTGATATTTAACTTGATCGATTGCGGACTGAGGGTCACCGTCGGCATCAAGGTCGCATCAATAAAGGGTGACTCCATCTTCAGCTCTTTGGTTTTTAAGGCCAGTTTGAGCGCATCCCAAGCGAAAGGTTCCTGGAGCAGTTTTTCCGCATCGAGGATCAGGTAGCCGCCATTGGCCTTAAGCAGACTGCCCGGGCGAATCAGCTGATAGTTGGTAATCGGCATGCCCTGCTGGGTCGAATATTCGATCCGGCCAAACAGATTCTGGTAAGTCGGCAACATCTCGTAGACCACCGGCGCGCCGTTATTGATATCATGATGCATCATCAGATTCGGCTTGAGCCAATGTTCCAACATTTGCCGGCTTTCCTGTTCGGTGCGACTCTCGGCGGTCGCCTCATCGGCAAACAGATCGATAATCAAGGGCGGCAGATTCGTTTTCACCGAACGAAAAAAGCGTAAAACCGACAGCAGACTCTGATTTTTTACCTCGAGCTCTTTGAGCAGCGGCTTGATCGCCTGCTGCACCGTTTCCAGCGTCAGCTGCCGAAACGCATCGGAACTCTTGCGCCGCCAAGTAGGCAGCTCCAGGACCTGTTCATTGAGATACTCTTCGATATCATTGATTCGATCCTGAAATTCACTGCGCCGCTCTTCCGGCAACTGGGCAAATTCGGTGTCATCTAAGGCCTGCCCGTCGACAATCGGCAACAGCAACACCGAGCCGCCATCGGAGACCACGGCGACCTCCTTGTCATTGGCAAAGCGCTCGACCACCTTCATCGCGGCATCGTACTTCTGATTAAAATCGCGTTCGATCGCCGTGCGTTTGCGCTGATAACTTGGGTTTTCAAAGGTCGCGGGGAAGGTATCGAGCAGGTCGTTTACGAACTGACTAATCTGCGCCTTCAATTCTTCTCCGCGCCCGGCGGGCAATTCCAGCGCCTCTGGTTCGCGCGGCGTGTCGAAGTTATTGATATAGGCCCATTCGCTTGGCGCCGGCTGCGACTCGGCCAGTTCGCGCACGTACTTGGACACCAACGATTGCCGCCCGGTGCCGGCATCGCCCATAACATAGAGGTTGTAGCCACTGCCACGCATGGCAATGCCAAACTCGAGCGATTTTTTCGCCCGTGGCTGGCCGAGGAAGTTGGACACGCCTACTAGATCGGACGTCGATTCGATATTGAGATGACTTAAGTCGATATGGGCACTTAGATCAGTAACGGCCAAACTTGGGACCTTTGGAAACATAGTCGACAGAACCTTATAAACAATTAGCCCCGACGTCTGATCGGGACCGATGTGGCATTAAATACGTTGCTGTACTGGCTGGTATCCGCCCATTAGAACCCAGCGAATAGTTGCCAGCCAACGTGATTAGACTGAAAAGGGGTACGCGATAGGCTCGTGATGCTGATAACCCTCGACCGAGAAGTCGTCCAACGTAACCCAGGTTTCCAGGTCTTCGAGCGAGCGGATCGCTGGGTTGATAATCAGTTTGGGCGACGCGAAGGGCGCTCGGTGCAGCTGAACGTCGCGCAACAGCGGCAACTGGTCTTCATAGATGTGCGCGTTGACTATCTTATGATAGGCCATACCCGCTTTGTGGCCAGTGATTTGGGCCATAATGGCGAGAAAAAAGAACACCTGCACCTGATTAAAATTCAACCCGAGTGGCACGTCACAGGAGCGCTGATAACTGGTCAGGTGGAGCGTATCGCCCAGTAAGGAGAAGGTGTGGCTGTGCATGCAGGGTCGTAAGCAGCCCAAATCAAACTCGCCTGGATTATAAAAGCTGAGGATCTCGCCACGGTCATCAATACCCTGGCGCAGATCATCGACGATCTTGCGCAGCTGGTCGACCTGGCCGCCATCGGGGGTGGCCCAAGCTCGCCCTTGAACCCCGTAGACCCGGCCCATATCGTCGCGACCTTTGCGCGCCGGATTGTTCAGCCAAACGCTGTTCTCGTTAGCGTTGGCATCCCAAGTTTTACTGCCCAGGGCGCGAAAGTCGGCGGCGTTATCATAGCCGCGAATATAGCCGAGGAACTCGGCGATGGCTGAACGATAATAGCTTTTTCGGGTGGTAATCAACGGCAGTTCATTGGCCGCGACATTGTATTCCAAGTCGGCATTAATTACCGTCAGGCAACGCTTACCGGTGCGCTGATTGCTGATCCAATGACCTTCATCGACGATCCGCCGGCAGAGCTCGAGATACTGTTTCATTTTGTCTTAGCCCGTGTTTTGCGTTTGGAGGATTTTTGACCGGCGCTGGCTTTTTTACCCTCTGGCAGCAAGACATCGAACACCGGATGCCGATAGGCGAACACCATCATCGCGCCACCGACCAAGATCAATGGCACACTCAGCAACATACCCTGGGTGAGATAGCCGCCCATCAGATAACCAATATGTTGATCCGGTTGGCGGAAAAACTCGGCCGCGGTACGCAACACGCCATAGCCGATCATAAACATCGCTGAGACCGCCATGCGCGGCCTTGGCTGCGCACTCCACCACCAGAGCAAGACCAGCAGAAGGAAGCCTTCGCCCGCCATCTGATAGAGCTGTGACGGGTGGCGAGCGATGGCATCACCGGCCTGAGGGAAGATCATCGCCCAAGGCACGTCGGTTGGTCGGCCCCAAAGTTCGCCATTGAGAAAGTTACCAAAGCGACCAAACAGAATGCCCGGCGCAACCAAGGGCGCAACAAAATCGCCAACACTGAAGATCGCCTTACCGGTCTTGCGGGCAAACAGAATGACTGCTGCGGCAACCCCGAGAAATCCGCCGTGGAAGCTCATGCCGCCCTGATTAATTTTAACTAGGTAGAGCGGGTTTTGTATAAACAGATCGAAATGGTAAAAAAACACATAACCGACCCGACCACCGATGATGATGCCGACCACTATATAGAAGAGTAAATCCTTGACCTCCTCGGTGCTGAAGTTACGCCAAGCGTCGCGCCCCGCGCGCCAAATACCAAGATACTGACCGACCAAGAAGCCGAGCAGATACATGATACCGTACCAGTGGACAGACAGGGGCCCAAGGCTAAAGGCAACCGGGTCAAATTGGGGGTGCACCATGTACATGGCAATCCTTAGGAGAATTTTCGCCAGTGTAGCAAAAGCCGGCCCCACTGTAAGCCCTAGGGACTCTGGTGAGCAGCGTCAGACCCCGGATCGGCGCGGTGTCCACGCAACGGTCTGGTTAGGTTTCACTGCCACTGGGCAGAGGTTTTAGTCTGCTGTTGATACTGGCATAGGCGCCCGGTCGGCGAGCGTTTCAGCTTGGTAGGCGGCGACCAGGGCTAACTTGTGTGGGCGCGGCAGTCGCCTGAGTTGGTATTCGCGCTGCCCGGCGGTTGATCTGGTCGCACTGGCTTCCGCGTATACTAGCTGGACCGGTTTGCGCGCAGCGGTATAGCGCGCACCACCCGGTCGGAGGCCATTATGCTCCGCGACGCGGCGAGTCAGGTCGGTGGTGATCCCGGTGTATAGGGTGCCATCGGCGCAGGACAGCAAATAGACCCACCAGTGCGTTATTGTTGTCATCTGATTCATTTTTCTTGCACATTGTTCGGCCACACTCTATCAATATCGGACAACTAAAATCAAAGTAGACGTCACATGCTGAAGAAAATTATTATCCCGGTGGTTATCTTGGCCATCGCGTTGGGTGCCTATCGAATGATGAACGCGCCCAAGGAAAACTCGTATGGGGGTCGCCCGGCAACCCCCGTGAGCGCGCCGAGCCCAGAATCCAGTGAGCCAAAGGCCAAGCCAGGCGCTGACGCGCGCAAAACCGACGCAGCACAAGCGGCACCAGGCGAGGCGAAAGCAAAGGCGCCAGCCCCTTCAAGGGGTCGTGGTTTTAGAGGTGCCGGTCAGCTCGGCAAACAGGGCGCAACCTCGGTTGAAATCGTGCCCGCCCTAGCCGACAAGACACTGGCCCAGCTCGACCTGTTTGGGGTAATTCAAGCTCAGCATCACACCCGCCTGAGTGCCACCAGCAACGCACGCGTGCTGGCGCTCGATGTCAGTGAAGGCCAGACGGTCGAGCTGGGTCAAGGTCTGCTCAGCTTATCGGCCGACTCGGCGCAGGAAGCCTTGACACAGCGCCGGTCCGCACAGCAGGAACTGGCCGCGAGAATTCGCAATGAAACACTCAAACACGATAATGACCAGGCCTCCTTAACGATCGACCGCGAGCTGTTGCGCATCGCCAAAAACAGCGTCGACCGCTTCACCAGCCTAAATTCCCAGCAGCTCACCTCCGGCAGCGACTATGAGGCCGCCCTACGGGCGTATCAGACGCAGCTGATGTCGGTGCAAAATCGACAGCTCACGTTGGCGCAATATACCGATCAGATGGCGCAGATGTTGGCACAACGCGATGCCCTCGCCAGTCAAATTCGCCTCGCCAAACAAGTGGTTGCTGATCTTCAAGTCACGGCCCCATTCGCCGGCCTGGTCGCCAAAGTATCGGTCACTCAGGGTCAGGAACTGCGCAGTGGCGATGTCCTAGTGGAACTCTACGACCCAGCCAGCTTAGCGCTGTTTGTGCGCGTACCGCTGCGCTACCGCTTGGATCAGCTCAACGCCACGCAGATCAGCGCCGTTGACAGTCAGGGTTACGCTTGGCAAGTTGAGGCGTTGCGTCCGATCAATGAATCCGGTGCCCAACGGCTGACCCTAGTCCCCAGTGGCGTGAACCCGGTGGCGTTCTTGCCGGGCAGCCACGTCGCCCTGACCATCAGTTACCCTATCGCCGAGCCCGCCGTCGAGGTGCCGGTTACCGCGGTCTACGATCAACAGCGGGTCTATCTATTTGCGGACGGCGTAATCAACGCGGCCGATATCGAGATATTGGGCCGCACGCAGCGTGGCTACTTGGTGCGCAGCCCAGATTTCAACGATAGCGCGTCCGTGGTGACCACTCGCCTGAAGACGCCAGTCAGTGGTATGGCCGTGGCCATCGTGACGTCTAAAGACGGAGCGCGACCGTGATGGGCTGGATAGAAACCTTTGCCAAACACCGCATCGCCGCCAATGGTGCCATGATTGTGATTATCGCCTCAGGCATCTGGGGTCTGAATCAGGTCAATAATCAGTTTTTTCCCGACTTCGGCTTCGATCGCGTCAGCGTCTCAGCGACCTGGGGTGGCGTCAGTGCCGAAGACATGTATCGCACCGTCGCTATCCCCTTACAACAGGCCTTGGTAGGCCTACCCGAGATCGATTCGATCTCGACCAGCGCCAACTCTGGCCGAGTCGGCCTCTGGATCAGTCTGTCCGACCGGGCCGAGAGCCTCAGTTCGGCGCGCGATATCATTGAAACAGCGGTAAACGCCGTCGACTTGCCCGAACCGGTCGACGATTTGCGCATCAGCAGTCCACAGCGGCGCGAAAATGTCGCCGACCTGCTGATCTATGGCGAGGTGCCGGCTGACGAATTGGCCGATCTGGCCTACAAGATGGAAAGCCAACTGTTGCAGGCCGGCTTTGCGCAAATCAATCTGCAAGGCATCCCGCGCCAACAGGTGCAGATTGCGGTGAGCACCGAGCGACTGCTCGATACTGGCCTGACCTTGGCTCAGATTGCCAGCGCCATTGGCGCCGAATATACCGCGCAACCGGCCGGCACCTCGACCGGTGATGCTCTAACCCTGCAGCTGCTATCGCAAACGCCGAACATCGATTTTGCCAGCCTGTACGATCTGATCGTCACCACCCTAGACGATGGCAGCGCGCTGCGCCTAGGCGATATCGCGCAGATCGAACGGGTCATCAATCGCAATTCCAATGCACTCTATTTCGAAGGCACACCAGCCGTTCGCCTGTCGCTGATGCGCACGCCGGGTGAGGATACACTCGACAACGCCGAGACCATGCAGACCTGGCTGAGCACCTTCACGCCAACCCTGCCGGCCAGCGTGCAGATCCATGTCTACAATGAAACTTGGCAAATCGTCGCAGCGCAATTGCGTCTGTTGCTCAAAAATGGCGCTCTCGGCATGGGCTTAGTGCTGGTGATGTTGTTTTTCTTCCTCAACAGCCGGCTCGCCTTTTGGGTCGCCATGGGCATTCCGATCAGCTTTTTTGCCACCTTCCTGTTTATGGCTCAGGCCGGCGTCAGCATGAATACCATCAGCCTGTTTGGCTTCATGATCGCACTCGGCATCATTGTCGACGATGCCATCGTGGTCGGTGAACAGGCCCGGGCTTATCAACAACAGGGCATGTCGGCCAGTGCCGCCTCATTGCAGGCGGCGAAAAAGATGTGGCCGCCAGTGCTCGCCTCGAGCTTAACCACCATGGCGGCCTTCTTGCCGCTGATGCTGATTGGTGGGCCGATCGGACAGTTGGCGCGCGACATCCCGATTATCGTCTCCGTGGCCATCGTTGCCTCACTGGTCGAGTGCTTTTTGATCCTGCCCGGCCATCTGTCGCACAGCCACCACAAAAAAGACCGCCCGATGCGCCAAAAACTTGACGCTGCCTTCAATCGCTTGCGCGACAACTGGTTCCGACCGATTGTTCGCTGGAGCCTGACACATCGGCCGATCTTGATGGCCTTTATCCTCGCCAATCTTATAATGGCCCTTGGCATGGTGAGCAGCAAAATTGTGCCGTTCCAGTTTCAACCCTCGGTTGAATCACCGTCCTTATCGGTCAGTGTGACCTTCGCCGAAGGCGTCTTGCCCGGCAAGGTCGACGCCTTTATCGATCAACTGACCCAGACCTTGCAAGAGGTTGAGGACCAAACCGGCTACGACTTTATCAAGACGGCTCTGGTTATCCGGAATCAGGGCGACCAAGCCAATCGGGCGCGCATCGATGTTGAGCTGATCAGCGATCAGGACCGGCCCTACACCAACCAAGAGCTGGTCAATCAATGGCGTGCGGCCACCACCTTGCCCTCTGAAATTGACAATATCAGTTTTGGTCGCGGCAACCGCTGGGGCGGGGAGTCGGGCGATATCGTGATCGCCCTGACCGGCGACAACATCGACACCCTAAAATCGGCGGCCATGGCCCTGCAGGGTCAATTGAATGGGGTTCCCGGGTTGTCCGATGCCATCGATTCCTTGCCCTATGGCGATGAGCAACTGCAGTTTGAACTGACGCCCCTGGCACGGGATTTGGGTATCTCTGAAGCGAGCATTGCTGGGTTTTTACGTCAAGCGATCGAAGGTGTCAGCGCGGCCGATCAGGTCGCCGGTTTGCAAACTCTCAATTTGAGGGTCCTGCTCCCGGAACGGCAACGCAGCGATATCTTGGCTATTTTGAGCCTGCCGTTCGCCCTGAATGATGAATTGATCCCCCTCGATGATCTGATGATCAGCCGCTATCAACGGGGCCTCGATGGCATCCGCGCAGAGGATGGCGAGATCTCGGTTAATGTCAGTGCCACCCTCGATGCCGGTGTGATGACCAGCGATGGCATGTACAGCTTACTGGATGACACCGTGTTACCCGGCGTTCGGGCCAACTATGGCACCTTAGAGGTGAGCTTGAGTGGCGATGCCCGAGGCCAGCGCGAATTTTTTGCCGACGCCACCCTGGTGTTGATTGGCGTACTCGCTCTGATCTACGGCATTCTGGCGTGGGTGTTTGAAAGCTGGGTCTGGCCATTGGCCATCCTGGTCGCCATTCCCTTTGGCCTGACCGGAGCCATCTATGGCCATTGGCTGATCGACTTGCCGCTGTCGTCTCTGTCGGTACTCGGTCTATTCGGCCTCTCGGGGATTGTGATCAACGACAGTATCGTGCTGATCAGTGTCTATCGGGATCTACGCCGAGACGGCATGCCTCTCTATGGCGCGCTAGAAGAGGCGGTGGCCAGTCGCTTGCGGCCTGTTCTGCTGACGACTCTGACCACTGTCGGCGGCCTGACGCCATTCCTGTTTGAAACCAGCTTGGATGCCCAATTCCTCAAACCAATCGCCGCCGGCCTGGTCTTTGGCTTGCTCTTTGCGACCGTGCTGATCCTCCTTTTTGTGCCGGCAATGCTGTTGACCTTGGAACAAGTCATCGAGCGCGTCAACCGCCTGAAGCGCCGTTGGTCTCCCGCCGGGTGAGCGACCACCAACCTGCTACCGCCTGCCGTCACTGAACGAACCGGGCCATTCTCGGCAATGGGGTTGCCTCAATAAGGAGCAACCCCAGGCCGTCGAGCGCCCTGGGGCGAAAGCAGGCCTGGCCTTTTCGATCGAATACGACCAATATCATTCCATTCCGCGTGTAGGTATTCGCAAACACCTATACGCCAACCCCAATGCATTGGTATCGCTAGCCCCTAATCTGGGGCAGTACACCGACCGGAAACCCTATTATGGCTAACATTCTCATTGCCGGCGCAACCGGTCTAATCGGCTCGCATCTGGTGCAACAGCTAGCGCCCGATCGGGTCGACGAGGTGCTCTTGCTGGTGCGTCGTCCCATTGCGCCACTGCACGCTCACCATCATCAATGGGTCAGTGATTTTATGCCGCTGGCCTTACCCCCGGTTAGCGACAACGCCGATGCCGTTATCTGTGCCCTGGGCACCACAATCAAACAGGCCGGCTCACGCGAAGCCTTTGCCGAGGTAGACTTTGGCCGGGTGCTCGATCTGGCTAGAGCGGCAAAGCAGGCCGGCTACCGGCGCTTTGTCGTAGTTTCCAGCCTGGGTGCCGACGCCGACGCCGGGAATTTTTACCTGGCCACCAAGGGCCGCATGGAAGCGGCCTTGGTGGCCCTGCAGTTCGACTCGCTAACCATCGTCCAGCCCTCACTCTTGCTCGGCAAACGGTCGACCTTCCGGCTCGGTGAACGGATTGCACAGGTGCTTTTTTCCGGCTTATCCTTTGTCTTTATCGGGCCGCTGCGCACCTATCGACCGGTCCACGCTGAGGACGTTGCCTCCGTGCTCATCCGCGTCGCATTGGATGGCCAATTGGGCTGCCGGCGCATTCCGTCGAAGCAACTGATAGCCGCCGTTAGTTAGGCGCAATTCGACCGCGCCTTGAACGGTATTCGGCAGGCAACCCTAATCGGCGACGGCGTTTTTTACCCGAAGCATCCCCTATATAAGCTTTAGTTATCAATAATGACAATAAATAACAATTAGACTTTGCTTTTCGATTCGAGCTAGATTGGCTGCATCGTTCAAATCAAGGTTACTGCTCCATGGCTAACAATCAAAACGCCGAACTGTTGGACAAAGCCCGTCTGTTGCGCCACGACATTCGTGATGGTTCCTTTACGGGCTACACCAGTGGTCTGGTGCCGGGCTTGGTGCAGGGTAATGTGGTTATTCTGCCCAAGGTTTGGGCGGAAGATTTTTTGCTCTATTGTTATTTAAACCCGGTGTCCTGCCCTTTGATCAGCATGTCTAAGCCTGGCGATGCCATGGTGCCGGCGCTCGGTGCGGATATCGATATTCGCACTGACATTCCCCAGTACAATGTCTTTAAGGACGGGGAACTGGTCGAGCAGGTCACAGACATTGAACAGTATTGGTCTGATGACATGGTCAGTTTTGTCCTAGGCTGTTCGTTCTCGTTTGAAGAAGCCTTATTGCGTGCCGGCTTGTCGATACGCAATATCGATCTGGACCGGAATGTGTCCATGTTTGAAACCAATATCGCCACGGCACCGAGTGCGAAGTTTTTCGGTAACACGGTCGTTACCATGCGGCCGTTCAAGCCGGCAGACGCCATCCGTGCGATTCAAATAACCACTCGATTGCCTAAAGCGCATGGCGCGCCGATCCATATTGGCATGCCGAATAAGATCGGCATCGAAGACTTGGCCAAGCCAGAATATGGCGACAGTGTGCCGGTCAACGATGATGAAATACCCGTTTTTTGGGCTTGTGGTGTTACGCCACAGGTCGCCATCCGTAATGCCAAGCCACCACTGTGCATTACACATGTCCCTGGCAAAATGTTAGTGACGGACAAATTGAACGACGAGTTAGCCGTTCTGTAACCATTTTAATAAAAAGGTGAAAAAAAATGATAAAAAAAGTTATTGGCCTAGCCGTTCTTGCCAGCACAATAGGTGTGCAGTCGTCCGCTGAAACATGGAACATGCCAACGCCTTATGGCGATGCGAATATGCCGACTAAAATAGCCTATCAATTTGCTGAAGAAATTAAATCTAAAACCGGTGGCGAGTTGGTCATTACCGTTCACTCCGGTGCCTCGTTAATTAAACATCCCGAGATTCCACGCGCCGTAAAATCTGGCCAGGTGCAGTTGGGCGAAGTTTTTATCGGCACGCTCGGCAATGAACACCCGGTGTTTAAGCACGACAACATGCCCTTCGTAGCAACCAGCTATGCCGACTCCGAGAAGTTGTGGTTGGCCGCTAAGCCAGAAATGGAGAAGTTGCTCAAAAAAGACGGCCTGATGTTGCTCTACGCAGTGCCTTGGCCTGCGCAAAGTCTCTATACCAAATTCCCAGTCGCATCGTTGGCTGACCTATCCGATTCCAAGATGCGTGCCTACAGCCCATCCACGTCTCGTTTAGCAGATCTGATGGGCACGACGCCTACTACGGTTCAGGTACCGGATATCCCACAAGCCTTCAGCACCGGCATCATCGATTCAATGGTGACATCGCCATCAACCGGCGCCAATGGTCAGGCTTGGGATTATCTGACTCACTACACGTCGATCGACGCGTGGATCCCTAAAAACATGGTTATTGTCAATACGCGCGCATTCAAGCGTTTAGACAAGGCAACCCAAGCCATCATCCTGGAAGCGGCTGCAAATGCAGAGAAGAGCGGCTGGGCCGGCGTGGTTGAACAGGCTCGTAAGGATACTCAGACCCTGATTGACAACGGCATCATCGTAACGGCACCAACTGATCAACTGATCACTGAGCTCAAAGCGATCGGTGCAGTGATGTCCGACGAGTGGTTGGCAGAAGCTCCAAAAGAAGTAGGCGCAATTCTCAAAGCTTATAACAAGTAATCAAGCTTTATCGCCCCCGGCAAGCTATTGTCGGGGGCCTTTTGCGTGGGACATTTTATGCATTCCTATAAAGATCGATTATATCTGGCTTCCGGTTATCTATCGGGCCTGTGCATCATCATTATTATGGTGGTGGTTTTAGCTCAAATCATTGGCCGACTATTGGGCTTTATCGTCCCCTCTGCTGAAGATATATCCGGCTACTGTTTATCGGCCTCCATTTTTTTTGGCCTGGCCTACACTTTTAGGGATGGTGGTCATATTCGTGTAACATTACTCTTTCAAAACCTCCCCCCCAAGGCGCGCTTTGCGCAAGAATTTTTTGTCCTGATCATCGGTCTGGTGTTGGCCTCGTTTGTCTGCTGGTATAGCTGGTATATGATTTGGGAATCTTACCTCTTTGAAGAGCTCACACAGGGCTATATCCCCATGCCACTCTGGGCGGTACAGGTACCAGTGGGTCTGGGGTCGACCGGGCTCTTATTGGCAGTCCTTGATGCGCTGGCCGCAATGCTCGGTGGCAAGCTGCCGATCTATACCCAGCACGAAGGCGAAGTTAACCTGGAGGAGATCTAATGGATTTTGTCGTAATTTCAATCGTGCTGGTCGCCTCGATGCTATTGATGCTCGCGATTGGTGTATGGGTATCCTTGGCCCTTATCGGGGTGGGTATTATTGGCCTGATGTTAGTTGATAATGGGCAAATTGGTTTACTGTTCGGCACAACAACGTGGGGAGCGAGTACCAACTGGACATTGACAGCCTTACCGATGTTTATCTGGATGGGTGAAGTGCTATTCCGTACTCGCTTAGCGTCTGATCTCTTCGAAGGCTTAACACCCTGGCTCAACCGTCTGCCGGGTAAGTTGCTCCATGTTAATGTGCTCAGCTGTGGCATATTTGCCGCGGTCTCGGGTTCGTCCGCGGCAACCGCGGCTACCATCGGTCGCATGACCTTGCCGGAGCTTAAGAAGGCCGGCTATAGCGATCGTATGTCTATCGGTACGTTGGCCGGCTCCGGTACCTTGGGGCTATTGATTCCACCATCGATCATCCTGATCGTGTATGGCGTCGCCGCCGAAGTCTCTATCTCCCGACTCTTTATTGCCGGCGCGTTGCCCGGGTTATTGTTGGTTTTTTTGTTCATGGGCTATATCGTTATTTGGGCCTTACTGAACAAAGACCAGGTACCCCAGGACGATGCGGCTGACCTCAGCTTCAGGGTGAAACTCAAGGCGCTGAAAAAACTCTTACCCATTCTCGGCCTCATTGGCTTTGTCCTCGGTTCCATCTATGCCGGCTTTACCACCCCAACGGAAGCGGCTGCCCTGGGCGTCTTTGGTGCTCTGTTACTGGCCTTTGTGACCGGCACGCTGAATATGACCACCTTTAACGAGAGTTTATTGGGTGCGGTAAAAAGCTCGTGCATGATCGGCCTTATTCTCGTCGGCGCGCATTTTTTAAGTCTCGCTATGGGTTTTCTCGGCATCCCCCGCTCATTGGCCGCAAGCATTGGCAGCCTCGACCTCACTGTATTTCAACTGCTCGCAGCACTAACGCTACTGTTCGTTATTCTCGGTTGTTTTCTGGATGGCATTTCGGTTGTAGTATTGACCGTATCGGTGGTCATGCCGATGATCGAGCAGGCGGGTATCGATCTATTATGGTTCGGTATCTTTATCGTGCTGGTCGTGGAGATGTCGCAAATAACACCACCGGTTGGTTTTAATCTCTTTGTCATTCAGTCCTTAACGGGCAAGAATATTCTCTATGTGGCGCGGGCGGCATTACCCTTTTTCTTGCTGATATTTCTCGCCCTGATACTGATCTATATTTTCCCGGGTATCGCCACCTATCTGCCCTATTCAATGAACCAATAATGATCCACTGACTTGATATAAACCTGCGGCCTTTGCCGCTCTAAATTGATACCGTTGGGGTTAATCGATAATCAGGAGTTATAGCTTGAACGTAAACTGCGATATGGGTGAAGCCTTCGGCTCATGGGAAATGGGCAACGACGCCGAGTTGATGCCGTTGGTCGATATGGCAAATATCGCCTGTGGCTTTCACGCCTCGGACCCACAAATAATGGAACGCACGGTAAAGCTTGCCGTGCAATCGGGTACCAGCATCGGCGCTCACCCGGGCTATCCTGATTTACAGGGTTTTGGCCGCCGTGATATGGCCATTCCGACGGCAGACATACGCGCCATGGTTCTCTACCAGGTCGGCGCGCTCGATGCGATTTGCCGAGCCAACAACAGCCGGGTGGACTATGTCAAACCGCATGGCGCGCTCTACCATAGAGCCTTCGCCGATCGGGCGGTGATGGCGGTCGTGATGCAAGCGCTGCACGACTATAACGACCAGTTGTCGCTGCTGGTGCTGGCCGCACCCGATTCCGATGCGATCCGACGGCTCGCCGATACGCATAAGATACGCGTCCAGTTTGAGGCCTTTTCCGATCGTGCCTACGCCGACGACGGCACCTTGCTCAGTCGCAGCATAGCCGGTTCTGTCTATAAGACAGCCGAGCAAGTCAGGGCCCAAACCGAGCAGATAATGACTCAGGGCTCGGTTACCTCGATCTCCGGCAAGGTGGTTCGCTTTCAGGCCGATACCCTCTGTATTCACGGTGACGAGCCCAATGCCGTGCAAACCGCGCAGGTGATTCGTGAGGTCATTGCCGGATGCTCGAAATAAGTCCCGTCAATGAAAATACGTGGATTGTCTATTTTGGCGAAATAATATCCGATCAAGTTGCCATGCGGGTTAAACACTTTAACGACTTGCTGTGGCTTAGCCATGCCGAGGTCGTGCTCGATACGGTGCCGTCCTATACCTCCGTGCTGGTAACTTTTAACCTAAGGCTGATCGACCGCTTCGCGATGGCGGCCATATTGCGTCAGGCTTACCAGCGCACTATAAGCACTGAACTGGTCGATCAAGCCTTGGAAACCATTGTCATCGAAGTGTGTTACGGCATTGGTGCGGTCAACGATCTGGAGTATGTCGCGCAATACTGCGGCCTCACGACGCAGCAAATCATCGATTTACATGCCGGCCAGTCGTATCGAGTCTATGCGATTGGCTTTAGTCCGGGATTTGGCTTCTTGGGCAATACCCACAAGAGTCTTTTTGTGCCCCGACGAAAAACCCCGAGATTAAAAATACCCGCCGGCAGTGTCTCCTTGGCCGACAACCAAAGTGCCGTCTACCCGAGCGAGTCGCCTGGCGGTTGGCAGGTCATTGGCCGTACCTGGCAGAAGATGGTCGACTGGGACAGTGATGAGTTCGCCTTCCTCAAAACCGGTTGTAAGGTGCGCTTTGAACCCATATCGGAGGCCGATTATCTGGCGAAGGGGGGGCAACGCTAATGTCGTTAGTCGTCGTTAAAACCGGTTTGCTGGCCCAAATTCACGATCGCGGCCGCTATGGCTATGGCGCCCATGGGCTGACCCACAGCGGACCGATGGATGAGGTCGCCCATTGCTGGGCCAATTGGTTGTTGGATAATCCATTGGACAGCGCCAGCCTGGAAATTACCTACGGCCAATTGGGCCTAGAATGCCAAGCGGCCTGTTCGGTTGCCCTCACCGGCGCAGACCTCGGCGCAACCTTAAATGGCTTGCCGGTCAAACCTTGGCGACGGCTTGAGCTAAGGCCCGGAGACCGACTCTGCTTTGCCACGCCGGTGCAGGGTATGCGCGCCTGCCTGGCATTGCTCGGTGGTATCCAATGTAAGAAAAGTTTCGGCAGTGCCAGTACCGTCAAACGCGAAAAGGTTGGCGGTATGCTCGGCGACGGCTCCGCTATCAAGGTGGGCGACCGGATCGCCGCAGAACAATCCCGACCGGCTCCGCAGCGCACCATGCCAGAGTGGGCCATACCGACTTACCGTCGTAGCATCGAATTGGGGCTAATTCCCGGTTACCAGTTTACGGCCATTCCGGCGCTGCAGCGGGCGCTGTTCTTCTCCGGCCAGTATCGGGTCACGGACAAGATTGATCGCATGGGCTATCGCTTGAAAGGGGATGCCATTGAAACCGGGATAAATGGTATAGTTTCAGAAGGCATTGCCTTGGGTTCGGTGCAAATCCCCAGTGATGGGCAACCCATAGTGCTGATGCGCGACCGTCAAACTATTGGCGGATATCCCAAGATTGGTACGGTGTTTTCGTTGGATCTGGCCTTGTTGGGGCAAGCCATGCCAGGTGATTGGGTGAGCTTTAAACTAATGGATGTCGCCGATGCCGAAAATAGACGTCTGTTGTTTGAGCGCAACTTCGCGTAGAAGCCTCCTTGTACCGTGCCGTTGAAGCTCCCTTATTAAGGTTTTCCGATGAATATAAATAATTTGAAAACCTATGTTTGGGTCGCCAGCTTAGGCAGTTTTCGCAAGGCAGCAGAAATTCTCCATACCACCCAACCGGCGGTCTCAAACCGCATCGCGAGCTTAGAAAGCGAGTTGGGCGTGATCCTCTTTGAACGGGTACCCGGTCCTGCGCCCATAGCGCTCACCGCCAAGGGGGTCGAACTGCTGCCCTTCGCCGAGAAGATCCTCCTGCTTCAAGAGGAAATAAAGCAGCGCGGTATGAACAAGAACAAGGATTCGGGCATTATCCGCATCGGTGTCTCGGAAACCATTGTGCATTCCTGGTTACCGGCCTTTTTGCAAACCCTCAATATTGAAATGCCGAATTTGGAAGTTGAGCTGACCGTCGATGTCACCACCGAGCTGAGCAAGGCGTTGGCGGCGCGCACCATCGATTTAGCCTTTTTAATGGGACCGGTATTAGAACCGACCACCGTCAACTTAGCGCTGTGTAACTTTCCCTTAGTTTGGGTCGCCGGTGCCGGGCTAGACATACCCAATCGGCGCTTGGAACTCGACGAGCTAACCCAATGGCCCATCCTCACCTATGCGCGCAATACCAAACCCTTTCGAGAGATCAAAGATCGTTTTCGCGAAGAGAGTTCGAAGTCTGTGCGCTTTATTTCCTCCAGCTCACTGGCCGCTTGTTTCCGCTTGGCGGTCGATAACGTTGGCGTGGCGACCTTGCCCAAGAGCATGGTGCAGCAGGCTCTGGCGCACCAGGTGGTCAAGGCTCTGGATGTCGCCTGGACGCCAACGGAACTCAACTTCACCGCAACCTACCTGGCGTCGCCTTACAATTCCTTGGTTGAAAGCTCGGCCCGGCTCGCGGTGCGCACGGCGAACAACTACATCGACTCCGACATCAACGAAATCATTATTGGTGGCCCACTTACGCGGCCGCGCCAGCCCGCCGAGTCGGAAGCGTCTTAGCGCTCGGTGGTGCAGTCAGCGAGCGAGGTTAACAGCCAATCGCTTCCCACCTGTTCGATCTGCAGACACCAACGCCCCGTTTTAATCTCCTGTGCACCCGATGCCAAAACCGTTCGAGTCCAGTCCGAGCTGGGCGTCTCGATGGCCTGCAGTTGGGCTTCGAGCCAAGCCTGAAAGCGATCCGGATCGTGCAGAAAGGCGGTCGCTTCGGCTAACAGCAGCAGGGCATGCGCGTCGCTGTCGGGCGAGTTGCTGGCGGCCAAATCGGCGCGCAGGCTGATCAATGTGCGCGCGCTTTCCTGCTCAGCCAAAGCCATCCGTCGATACTGATTGGCGCTCAAACCCTGCTCACCCGCCGCAACCTCGGCCAAGATCTGTTGAAACTCGTCCACCAGCGTTACATGGAGGTGAAAGGAGCGGTAAAACAGCACGCCAGATAGCAGCGCCGAGGCGAGCAGGGCGAGGGCCATTAACGGGCGATGATTTTGCTGCAGTGAAGTCAAAATGGGCACGTATAAATGTCTTATTATAATGGGCGGCGGATCACAGGACCGGGCCACCACGGTTGTTTTTATTATCTCTGTGTCCTACGTTGTCAGAAATTCACAGTCTGCGCAAGGATGCTTATGACCGTTGCCATCACTTACAGTCGTGCCCATCTGGGCATGGTCGCGCCAGAAGTCACTATTGAAGCTCACCTGTCCGGTGGTCTGCCCGCCTTTTCCATCGTCGGCCTGGCCGAAGCGGCGGTCCGAGAAGCGAAAGATCGGGTTCGCTCGGCGATTCTCAATAGTCAGTTCGACTTCCCCAATGCGCGCATCACCGTCAATATGGCACCGGCCGATCTGCCCAAGCAGGGCGGCCAATTCGACCTGGCTATTGCCTTGGGTATCCTTGCCGCCAGCGAGCAGATCGATGGCAAGGCCCTGGACGGCTATGAGTGGCTCGGAGAGCTATCGCTCGGCGGGTATTTGCGCCGCGGTCCGGGTGCCTTGCCTGCCGCGCTCGCCTGCCAACGGGCGGGCCGGGTGCTGGTGTGCAACCCTGAAAACGCCCAAGAGGCCAGCCTGGTCGAAAATCAGGTGGTCTTCGCCGCGGACCACCTGCTCCAGGTCACGCGCATGCTATGCGATCCATCCGCCGCGTTACCCAGACCAAATCGTCTGTTGGCGGCCGCCCCAAGCCATTACCCCGATCTGGCCGATGTAAAGGGTCAGCATGCGGCACGGCGCGCACTCGAGATTGCCGCCGCCGGGCGCCACAATCTGCTTTATTTTGGCCCACCGGGCACGGGCAAAACCCTGCTCGCCTCGCGCCTGCCCGGTATTTTGCCACCGTTGACCGACGCCGAAGCGCTCGAGGTCGCAGCCGTGCAATCTGTTGCCGGACAAGCCATGCAATGGCGCAAACGGCCCTATCGGGCACCGCACCATTCGGCCTCGGCCGCGGCCCTGATCGGCGGCGGCAGTGTGCCGCGGCCGGGCGAGGTCACGCTGGCCCACCGGGGTGTGCTCTTTCTCGACGAACTGGCGGAATTCCCTCGTGCCGTGCTTGATGTACTGCGCGAACCGATGGAAAGCCAGAGCGTTAATATCGCCCGAGCTGCGCGACACTGTCAATTTCCCGCCAACTTTCAACTCGTTGCCGCCATGAATCCGACGCCGGGTGGTTATGCGGCCAATGATCCACGTTCGGCGCGTTACAGTCGGGAACAAATTCAAAAGTACATTGCGCGGCTGTCCGGGCCCTTTTTGGATCGCATCGATTTGCATATAGAGGTGCCCACCTTGGCGAAGGAGGTACTGCTGGCGCACCAGCATCCGGAGTCCTCGGCCACGGTGCGCGCGCGCGTTGGGCAGGCCTGGGATCGTCAGATGGCACGGCAGGGTTGTGCTAATGGTGAGTTGGCAGGGCAGGAGTTGGACCGATTTTGCGCCCTGGGCCAGGCGGAACAGCAACTGCTCGAGAAGGCGATCGATCGGCTCGGCCTGAGTGCCCGGGCCTACCACCGCTTACTCAGGGTGGCCCGAACCGTTGCCGATCTCAATGGCCAACCCAGCATAGATCGGCAGGCCCTGATCGAGGCGCTCAATTGCCGGCAACTGGAAAAGCTCACCGGCGCCGGCGGCTAGAGGTCCATATCATACTCGACCATAAAGGCACAATGAGGACTCAAGCGCGGTTCGCGGATGATTTTGGCATCGAGCACGTAATCGGCCAGATTTGGCGTGATCAGTTGATAATCGATGCGGGCGCCATTGGCCTGGGCTTCATCGAACGGCCAAAAGGTATGCTGCCGATCTTGACGATTAACCAGGCGGAAGGCATCGATAAACCCGATGGGCCCCAGTGCCTGATCCATCCAGGCACGCTCTTCGGGCAGAAAACCCGGCTCGCGCTGATGGCTTTCCCAATTGCCCAGGTCGACCGAGCGATGTGCAACCTGATAGCAACCGGCAAACACAAAATCCCGGCGCTTGCGCCGGGTGCGTTTGAGATGCTGTTGCAGCCCATCCAGATAGGCCAATTTATGTTCTATATCTTCAATATATTGAGCCGGGGGGACCCAAACCGAGGCGACACTGACGTTGTCAAAATCGGCCTGAATAAACCCCCCGTCAAGATCAAAGGTGGGGTGACCAAAACCGCGAATAATCGCCTTGGGCATGGTGCGCGAATAGATCGCCGTGCCGGCATAGCCGTCTTTTTCAGCATCGAAGAAAAAACCGTAAAAACCGGGTATCTCAAGTAGGTTCGTCGGGAGCTGATACTCTTTGACTCGGGTTTCCTGAAGACAAACGACATCCACGTCCTGCTGCTGTGCAAACCATTCCAGCAGGCCTCGTTCGACAGCATTAACGATTCCGTTTACATTTAGCGTGATGACCTTCATCTGTTCCTTCCAATCCAAAATTCCGCACGAGGGGCTGGTCGCCTTTATCGCGAATGACATAGTTTTTCAAGGTGCATATCTTAACCGATTATAAGGTATAATGCGGTGTATATATCCACAGATACAATCTGTTGTTGTTTTATTTAAAGGGACCTAATTAATGAATAGTCCAAATCCGCATCAAAGTACAGCGCCGCTCCAACGCTGGCAAAAGGAATTTATTGAATTTGCGATCCACAAAGACGTGCTGCAGTTTGGTGATTTCACATTGAAATCCGGCCGCCAAAGCCCTTATTTTTTCAATGCTGGCAAGTTCGATGACGGTCAATCGCAGCAATTACTGGGCGAGATCTATGCCCGCACACTGATCGAGTCTGGCATTGAGTTCGATTCCCTGTTTGGGCCGGCCTACAAGGGCATCCCCTTAGCCACCTCGACAGTTATCGCGCTAAACAGCGGTCATCACCGCAATGTGCCCTTTACCTTCAACCGTAAGGAAGCCAAGGCGCATGGCGAGGGCGGGCAACTGGTTGGCGCGCCATTGAGCGGCAGGGTCATCCTGGTCGACGATGTCATTACCGCCGGTACCGCTATTCGCGAAACTCTGAGTATTTTAGAGAACCACCCCGACGCGCAACTGGTTGCGGCGGTGGTGTTAATCGATCGTCAGGAAAAATTACAGGGTTCCGCCTTATCGGCGATTCAAGCGCTCGAACGCGACTATGGCTTATCGATACTGCCGGCCATTCGCCTCGACCAAATTATGGCCTACATCGCTGAAGACACACGTTATAGCGAGTATCTGCCAAAAATGGCCGCCTATCGAGCTGAGCACGGCATAGACTGAGCAGACGAGTATCGGGCACCGGCTGACTCTATCCGAGCGGTCGGCAAAACTGCTCCGAGCCGCTATCGGTCAAGGCTACGCAGACAGAGCGCAGGTGGCCGTGGTCTCAAGGCCGGCGCAACGTTTTGACTTATCCCCCTCCATGGAGATCCCTGGATGCAGCGTGTATTAAGAAACGGGCAATTGTTGATCGGAAACATCCTGCGCGTATTGCTCGTCGGCCTCTTGCTCGCCAGCGGCGGCCTGGCCGAGGCCTTGCCGGGCTGGGCCTCGAGCGACGGGCAGAGCACCCAGGTTGTTGATCATGGCGCCTGGCAGCGCTTCCTCGATACCTTTTTACACACCGACGCGGCCGGCCAGACCTACCTTGACTACGCTCGGGTGACCCCGTCCCACCGAGCTCAGCTGGGTGCCTATCTGACTGAGCTGCAAGCCATTGACCCGCTCACCCTAAACCGGGCCGAACAGCAGGCCTATTGGCTTAATCTCTATAATGCCGCGACCGTCGAGGTGGTGCTGGGCGACTATCCGGTCAAGAGCATTCGCGCTATTGGTGGCGCATTTGGAGGCCTTGTCCCGACTGGCCCCTGGAGCGCTGAACGGGTTCGAGTCAATAACCAGATGCTCAGCCTGGATGATATTGAACATGGCATCTTTCGCCCCAAGTTTAACGACTATCGCGCTCACTTTGCCTTTAATTGTGGCGCCAAGGGCTGTCCCAACTTAGCGGCCCAGGCGTTCACCGGACTCACCCTGGAGGCAGAGCTCAATGCTGCGGCGCGGGCCTTTATCAATCACCCACGGGGCGTGCGTCTGCAAGACGGCAGTTTGACGCTGTCCAAGATTTTCGACTGGTATCGGGCCGACTTTGTGGCCGAGGAACGGGATTTGCCGATATTATTAGCTGCCTTTGCCGAACCCATGCTGCGCGCCCAGCTGGCAGACTACAACGGCCGCATCAGCTATGAATACGATTGGTCACTCAATGAGGCAGCACCATCACTATGAAGAAATTATTGCTTTTAGCCCTATTACTGCTTGTTGTCGGCTTGTTTTTCTATTTGGATCTAGGCGCTTGGTTTACCTTAGCGCAACTAAAGACTCAGCAGAGCACCCTGGCCGCCTATCGGGCCGAGCATCCGATCGGGCTAGCGCTGCTCTATTTGCTGACCTACATCGGCGTAACCGCTTTGTCGTTGCCCGGTGCCGCGCTCATGACCCTGACCGGGGGCGCTGTCTTTGGCCTGGTTCAGGGCACCGTGCTGGCCAGCATTGGCGCCAGCATTGGCGCCACCCTGGCATTTTTAATGGCTCGCTTCGTGATCGGTGGCTGGGTGCAAAGCAAATTTGCCGACCGCATTGCCCCCTTCAACCGAGGTATCGAGCAAGATGGCGCCTTTTACTTGTTTTCGCTCCGCCTGGTACCGGTGTTCCCATTCTTTATCATCAACGTGGTCATGGGCCTGACCACCATTAGGGTATGGACCTTCTATTGGGTCAGCCAGGTCGGCATGTTGGCCGGTGCCGCCGTGTACGCCAATGCCGGCACCCAATTGGCAAAAATCGATAGCCTGTCAGGCATCGCCTCACCCAGCCTACTGTTGTCTTTTGTGCTGCTCGGTCTGTTCCCGCTGGTGGCTCGAAAGTCGTTGACTTGGCTGCGTCGACGCCAAGACACATCAAACTCCTTGCGCTGACGCGTGACAATCCTTGGTGTCCGGGTCCGGGCTTAGCGTTGTCTGGCGCGAGCCTTGCCGATTGCGGCATACAACGCGGATCAAAGAGCCATTCGATCTGCGGCCAATCTTAGGTATACTGGCACCTAACTAGCGCCGGAATGAGTCTAATGTCTATTCGAGTCTTGCTCAGCAGTCTACTGCTGATGACCACCCTGGCCCTGACCGGCTGCGGCAATAGGCCGACAGAGCTGACCTTGCCGAGCGCTGAGCGCACTAACATGAGCAATGCTGACCGCATTCAACCCTAAAGCATTAAGGCCCAACCCTAATATGGCTGCATTTCATTACCAAGCGAACCAACTGTTTATCGAACAGGTCTCTGTGGCAGAGCTGGCCAAGACTTACGGCACGCCCTTGTACGTCTATTCTCGCAGTGCCATCGAGCAACAGCTTGCGGCCTATCAGGAGGGTTTGGGTGACCACCCGGGGCTAATCTGTTATGCCGTGAAGGCCAATTCGAACTTGGGTGTGCTGAGCTGTTTAGCGCAGCGCGGTGCCGGTTTTGATATCGTCTCGATCGGTGAGCTGGAACGGGTCTTATTGGCCGGCGGCGATCCAGCCAAAGTGGTTTTTTCCGGCGTAGCGAAAAAGGCCAGCGAGATGCGCCGCGCCTTAGAAGTTGGCATACACTGTTTTAATGTCGAATCCGCGGCCGAGTTGGAAAGGCTTAATGAGGTGGCCGGTGAACTGCAGGTCCAGGCACCCATTTCCTTGCGGGTTAATCCCGATGTTGACGCCCAAACCCATCCCTATATCTCCACTGGGCTGAAGGAAAACAAGTTTGGTGTCGATTTCCGTCAGGCGCGGGCCTTCTATCAACGGGCGGCCGCCCTACCGCACATTCGCATCGTGGGCATGGATTGCCATATTGGCTCCCAGCTGCTGGTCTCGAAACCCTTCGAAGATGCCGTCGATCGCCTGCTGGCCCTGGTCGATGAACTCAAGACCGATGGCATTCAACTGGACCATATCGATATGGGCGGCGGCATCGGCGTGCAGTACACCGAGGACGATCAGGAGCCCGATGTCAGGGCCTACGTCGGCCTGTTGGTAGAGCGCATTAAAGGCCGAGATCTGGCTTTGGTTTTGGAGCCCGGCCGCAGCATCGTCGCCAATGCGGGTATTCTGGTGACCGAGGTGGAATACCTTAAGAGCAATGATGAGCACCACTTTGCCATTGTCGATGCCGGCATGAACGACCTAATCAGGCCCTCTCTGTATCAGGCCTGGATGGATATAGTCCCGGTCAACAAGGCGTCGGTCGGACAACAGGCGAGTTGGGATGTGGTCGGGCCGATCTGTGAAACCGGTGATTTTTTCGGCAAGGGCCGTGCCCTGAGTCTGCAGGCCGGCGACTTGCTGGCGGTGATGTCCGCCGGCGCCTATGGTTTTGTGATGGCGTCCAACTATAACAGTCGTGGCCGCCCAGCCGAGATTTTGGTCTCTCAGGGTCATGTCCAGGTGGTGCGTCAGCGAGAAACCATGGAGTCCTTATGGTCATTAGAAGCCACAGCCGACGCCTGAATAGGCTTCGTTAGAACGCGGAATATTCGCGGTATGGGTAACGACCCTACCGTCCAAATTAGGCAGCAGAGGCAAGCATGCGGTTAAAGTTTACAAAGATGCACGGTTTGGGCAATGACTTTATGGTGATCGACGGCGTCACCCAAAATGTCGAACTCAGTGCGACAGAAATTGAACAGTGGTCCGATCGGCACTTCGGTATCGGTTTTGATCAGCTGCTGTTGGTCGAGCCGCCCACCCGGCCCGATCGCGACTTTCGCTATCGAATCTTTAATGCCGATGGCAGCGAAGTGGAAAATTGCGGCAACGGCGCGCGCTGCTTTGCGCGTTTCGTCACCGATCAGCGCCTGACCGAACAAACCTCGATCCGGGTTGAAACCGCCGGTGGTGATCTGGAGCTGCATATTCAGGACGATGGCCAGGTTACCGTCGATATGGGTCGGCCACGCTTGGCCCCAGCAAAAATCCCCTTTAATGCCCCCGACCGGCTCGACCTCTATGACTTGCAGGTGAATCAACAGACCCTGCAAATCAGCGCCGTTAATATGGGCAATCCACACTGTGTGATCCGAGTTGAGGATGTGCTGCGGGCCGATGTAGAACAACTGGGTCCACAGATCGAAAGCCATCTCGCCTTCCCGCAACGCGTCAATGTTGGCTTCCTCGAAGTGGTTAACCGCAGCCAGGTCCGCTTGCGCGTGTTTGAACGCGGCGTCGGTGAAACCCTGGCTTGTGGCACCGGCGCGTGCGCCGCCGTTGTGGCCGGGATCATCAATGGCTGGCTCGACCATGAGGTGTCTGTCACACTACCAGGTGGCGTTTTAGCCATTCAATGGTCGGGCGAAGGCAACGTTATGATGACCGGTCCCGCCAGCCGGGTGTTCGAAGGAGTTTTATCGTGAAAAAGTTGTTTCAACAGCTTGGTTCGGCCGAGACCGACGTCGTACGCTATTTAAAACAGCATCCTACTTTTTTTGAAGATCATCCGAATCTACTCAAGACGCTACATATTCGTCATGACAGTGGCCAGGCGATCTCCTTGATGGAGCGTCAGAATAGCATTTTACGCACTGAAAACAGCGCCATGATCGATCGTATAAGTCAGTTTATTAGTGTCGCCCAGCGCAACGACCAGCTGTTTTTAAACTTGCAGGCCTTGTCACTAGAACTGATTACCTGTCGTACCCTAAACGAGATCAGCCATACCCTGACCCAGGGCTTGACCGGCCGATTCGAGGTTGAAGAAGCACAACTGGTCTTCAACCACCTGCCCGGCGACACCGACGACTCTTGGCGCGCCTGCGATGCCAACGCCTTAGAGCTGCATTTCCCAGAGACGGTGGCGCATTTAAGGAATCAATGTGGTGAATTCGACTCGGCGGCACGGCAGTTTATCTTCGGCGACGCCGCCGTCCGATCCATGGCCGTTGCCGCCATTTCGCTCAATGGCCAGGCCATCGGTCTACTGGCCCTAGGCAGTCGCGATGCGCTGCACTTTAAGTCGAGCACCGACACTTTGTTTCTGGGCTATCTGGCCATGGTGGTCAGTCAGCTGTTGGTTCGCTTTTAAGCTCTATCTGGATCTTGTCCATCAGACTGAGGCCGACATGGGCATCGTAGTAGGCGGCCTCATTGATAAAGGCACCGTAGACAACTTTACTACCGGTATAGGCTAGGGTATCTCCGGCCAACGTCATAAAAAACGGGTCGCCCGGCGCAATCGGCTGGTAGTCTCTGTCCTGCAAGTCCGGATGCACCATCGCGGTTAATTCACCTTGCTCATTTTCCGGCAGGACCACCTTTTCGACAAAGCAGAAGCCCTCGCGCTGCCCCGCTAAATTCGGCAAGGTGCCTCGATTAAAGGCATCTAAATAGTCCAGGCAATGCATCACCACCACCTGGGTTTCATTGTATACATCGGCCCGAAGTAAGCCCTGGGGGACCGGCCCCACCTCGACCAAAAACCCGTTGTAACGCCCCACTGAGGTGAGAAAGGTGTCACTCAGGCGTTCACCCGGGTCCATAAATAATTTCGCATGGGGCAGTTGCTGCTGCACATAGAAGGCCATGCCGACCACCAGCGGGTCTTCACTGTTAAAGATCAATGAGGTACCCATATTGGCGGTGGTGGTGTGTAAATCGATAACAAAGTCGACTCGGGGATCTTCCTTCGGGCCGAGCAACGCGTTGAGGGCCTTGGCCTGCTGGTGTTCATAACCGAGGAGAGCGGTATTGTTGAGATCATCAAGACTGAACTGACGGTTTAGATCCTGATCGATATAACGTCGATTGAGCCCGTTAGCCCTGGGGTTGGTTAGGTGCAATTCGGTGGTAAAGCTCGAGCGAGCCACCTGTGCGGGGTCAGAGCGCCAATGTTTTAACAGATGAACACCGGTCAATTCATTACCATGGGTGCCACCGGTAATGGCAACCTGCTTAATGTGCGGCATAATACTCAACCTCGAAGGAACAAAAGGGGAATGGAATCAGCTTAACAGCTTTGGCCTTGTTGATCCGCTGATTTTCCACATCCAACACCGAGATTTAGAGCGCGCCCGAGCCGACGTCCCGGGGCGACCTGCTGTACTCAAAAACCATCGACTTGCCCGCCCGCCTTGGCCATACTGACGCGAAAACCCGTCGATAGGAGACACAGATGCGCATCGCCATGATCTGGGCAATGGCCAATAACGGCGTCATAGGGCGCCAGAACAAGTTGCCTTGGCACCTGCCCAATGACCTAAAATACTTCAAGCGCCTGACCAGCGGCAAAACTGTGATCATGGGCCGCAAGACCTATGAAAGCATTGGCCGCCCGTTGCCGAATCGGATCAACATAGTCATCACGCGTGCGAAGGATTTTCACGCCGAGGGCATCAAGGTGGTCAATAGTTTGCCAGCCGCACTGGAGCTGGCGGCGGCCGAGACGCTGATAGCCGGCGCCGAGGAAGTCATCGTGATCGGCGGTGCCGAGATATATAAGCTCTGTCTGCCCTTGGCGGAACGCCTCTACGTGACCCTAGTGCATGCCGATGTCGATGGCGATGCGCGCTTCCCCGAGTGGGATCGGCAGGCCTATCAAGAAATCGGCCGCGAGGACTTCAGCGCGGACGGTCCCAATCCGTATGACTATTCCTTTGTGGTGTTTGACAAGATTCGCCACTGAGTGCGCCGCCCGGCTTTATTCCAGTGGCGTGTCGGGCAGATTACGAATCTGCCCGACAATCAACAGCGCCGCTATGGAACAAACGCAGATGCCAAGCAGTATAGGCAACAGGGTGTCGTTATAGAACCAACCCACCAGAGCCGACACCAGCACGGCGACCACATTCGATACCGAACCCACCACCGCAGCGCCGATCCCGGCCATCCGTCCCAGTGGCACCATCGCCAAGGCGTTCAAATTGCCGAACAGAATACCGACGCAAAAAAACATCAGAAAACCCAAGCCCATAAAGGCCCACAAGGGTGGAATACCCTGATTCCCAAAGGCGATCAGAGTCAGCAGCGTGGTAAAAAATAGCAGGCCCCAGAGGCCAGTCACCGTCAGACGCTCGGCGCCAAAGCGCACCACCAGGCCACTGTTTGCAAAGGACGCAACACCGATGCCAAAGGCTAGGGCGCCGAAGTAGAACGGGAAAGCCTCGCCGAGTTGGTATATACCCTGGAAAATGGCCTGCGCGGAGGCTACATAGGATAACAGGGCCCCGAAAATCAGCCCTGCCGTAATCGAGAAACCCAGTACCCTCGGGTGATGCACCACCGCGACGGTGGTGCGCCAGATGGCTTGCACGCGAAACGGCCGCCGATTGGCAACGCCTAAGGTTTCTGGCTGTCTTATCACCAACCAGAGTGCGGCAATGGTCGACAGGACAATAAACAAACCAAAGATGGCGCGCCAACTGAACGCCAGCAGGACTGCCTGACCGACCAGAGGGGCCACCATCGGCACCATGATAAAGACCATCATAACAAAGGACATGACCCGCGCCATGGCGTCGCCAACATAGATATCGCGTACCAATGCCAGTGATGCGATACGCGGTCCGGCGACACCAATACCCTGGAGCACTCGACCGACCAGTAACATCGGTAAACTGGTCGCCGTCATGGCCAACATGGAACCGAGACAAAATAATAGGATGCCGGTGAGGATGCCGAACTTTCGGCCATAGGAGTCGGACAGGGGCCCGAAAAAGAGCTGTCCAAATGACATGCCAAATATCAGCGAGGTAATCACCCATTGGGTCTGACGCATATCCTGAACACCCAAATCGCTGGCTATCTGCGGCAGGGCGGGCAACATTGCATCGATACTCAGCGCCACCAACGAGCTGATCAGCCCGACCAAGGCAATAAACTCGGCGAGCGGAGGTGAGGCTTTGGTTCGAGCTTGAGACGAGGCGGTCATGTTGTTCCTACGGGGCGAACTTCGGCCGCGCAGTCTAGCACAGCCGATGGCCGGCTCTAGGCTTTTGTTCATCCTTACCCGGTCCTGAACGAGCCGCCGGCGACGAACCTGCAAACAAACATTTACAGGTCGATATAAAAAAACCGCCGAGCGCGGTTTTTTTATTTTAGCAACTAGCGTGGACCGATTGTTTGAGCCTTAGCGTTGCCACACATCGCGCAAACCGATGGTCTTATTAAACACTAGAGCATCGCCCGTGGAATCGAATCGATCGACGACAAAGTAGCCTTCACGCTCAAACTGAAAACTGGCTTCCGGTGCGGCGGTCTTGAGACTGGGTTCGACAATACAGTCGGTCAGAATCGACAATGAATCGGGATTGATAAAGCTCATGAAATCATTGTCGCCCTTATCCGGGGTCGGATGATTAAAGAGTCGATCGTAGACCCGCACCGTGGCCGGCAAGCCGTGCTCGGCCGATACCCATTGGATCACGCCGCGCGGCTTGATGCCGTCGATGTTATTGCCGACCGAGTCGGCTACCACCGTCGCCTGAATTTCGCTGATCTGGCCGTCGGCATCTTGGCTAAAACTTTCCGCCTTGATGATATAGGCACCGCGCAAGCGCACGTAATCGCCGGGCACTAGGCGTTTGAATTTCTTGCGCGACAGGCTGCTGTCCAGATTAAAGTCATCCCGGTCGATCCACAATTCTCGACTCAATGGCACATCTCGCTCACCCAGTTCCGGCTTATTCGGATGGGCTGCCATGCTCAGTATCTCTTGATGACCCTCGGGCAGATTGGTCAACACGACCCGCAGCGGGTTCATCACCGCCATCGCGCGCGGTGCATTGTCGTTGAGATCGTCGCGAATTGAGGCTTCCAACATGCCCAGGTCGACGACCGTGCCGACGGCCCGAGAAATACCCGAGGCATCGATAAAATGACGAATGGCCGCGGGCGACACACCACGCCGACGCATGCCGCTGATGGTCGGCATCCGCGGATCGTCCCAACCGTCGACTACCTGTTCATCGACCAGTTTTTTCAACTTACGTTTGCTGGTAATGGTGTAGTTCAAATTCAAACGCGCGAATTCAACCTGGCGCGGCCGAGACGGCACCGGCAACTGATCGAGAAACCAGTTATAAAGCGGCCGATGGTCTTCAAATTCCAACGAGCAGAGCGAATGCGTCACGCCTTCGAGCGCATCACCCTGACCGTGAGCAAAGTCATAACTCGGGTAGATGCACCACTTGTTACCCGTTTGGTGGTGCTCAACCTTGCGAATGCGATAGATAATTGGATCGCGCATATTTAAATTGGGTGAGGCCATATCGATTTTTGCACGCAGCGAACAGCGGCCCTCATCGAACGCGCCGTCTTTCATCTGCGCGAACAGCTCGAGGTTTTCGGCCACGCTGCGGCTGCGGAATGGACTGTCTTGGCCCGGCTCGGTGAGCGAACCGCGCGCGCTGCGCAGTTGCTCGGCGTTTAGGTCACAGACATAGGCTTTGCCCTGCTCGATCAAATGGACCGCCCAGGCGTGTAACTGATCGAAATAGTCCGAGGTGAACTTAACCGGCGCCTGCCAGGTAAAGCCCAACCAACGGATATCTTCCTCGATCGCGTCAATATAGGACTGCTCTTCTTTTTCCGGGTTGGTGTCATCGAAACGCAGATTGGTTTCGCCCTGGAATTCCTGCGCGAGACCAAAATTGACGCAGATCGCCTTGGCATGGCCGATATGCAAATAGCCATTGGGTTCCGGCGGAAAACGGGTAACGATTTTAGTGTGCAGGCCGGCTTTCAGATCATTGTCGATGATTGTCCGCAAAAAGTTGGACGATTGTTCAGTCATGTAGGCGCTTCTCTGTTCCAGGGCGTGGGAACCGCCGATTATAACGATTCCCGGCCGGTTAAACAGGCGCAAAGGCAAAGAAAACCGCTGGCCCAACGAGAAAGGTCGATTTTAGGCCTCGCCGTGCCGACTCAGCGAGCGGGCAGGCCGAACCGGCACGAGGCTCTGCCCACTTTGACTGCAAAAAAAACCGACACAAGCGCCTCAAAATGGGCTCCAGGACTGTTTCTGTCGGCTATTCAGGGCGATGTTTAACCATCCGCCGCAGACCCAAAATCGACAACAGACCCATGCCAAATAACAACAGGGTAGCGGGTTCGGGCACATCCACCAACTCGATCGCGGCCAGCGCGAAGTCACTGTTGTACGGATTGCCCAAGTACGGATGAGCGCCCAGGTAGAGGTTGGTCACCCCGCTAAAGAGTCCGGCACTGGTCAGGTCTAAGGCATTATCTAGCGTCGCGGTGAGAAAACCGGTGTGATCATTGTCGGCGGTTCCTTCCCAGATACCATAGTTCAGATAGCCGACGTCGCTACCAATTGAGGCATGTTCGGCGACTCGATCGGTGGGTGAGGCCGCGAACAGGTCGAGCAAAGTAACCGATTTAATATCGACCGCCGATGAAAACATCACCTGCAACAACTCAACACCATAGGTGACTTCGTCATCGCCAATGCCGATACCATCGGTTTCACATTGCAGGCCCTGGCCGCCAACATCTAAGCAGGGTTGCTGGCCGTCATAGGGGGTGTTGGTGAAGGGCACCTGCTGGCCATAACGGTTATAGGCGATCAGGGTTACATCCAAATCACCATAGGCAACGGTGTGTGGCGTGCCAGCGGCAGACCATTGAGTAGCGTCGGTGAAGTCGATCAACGTGGCGTGGGCGGCACTGGCCGCAACAATGAGTGCGCCGGCGGCGAGCCAGCCTCTTGCGTAAGACAACATAGGGCATATTCCTTTTGCTGGTTGAATGGCACATTCAATAAAGCAAAAACCAGACCTATTCCTAAGCGCGGCCAGGCGACACTGGCCCCAGGTGGGGCGGACCCGAGTGTCTGTAATCGGCGCGGTGAACTGTATAATCATTCGACGGTTGTGGGCTGTGCATGTCGATTGTTCTTACGCTGTTAAAAACAATCTAAAGCCAAGAGCCATATGGGTAAGGGCCATTGATTGTTGCCCCCTCTTGCAGGTACCTTGTCGAACTGTCGATACAGACCGGCATTAGTGCAGTCGGAGAACGGCCTGCCAACGCGTTGTCGATAGATAAATTTTATTCATATTAACTAACACAGGAAAATACCATGAGTGCTGACGATTCATATATTCCACCCAAGGTATGGCAATGGCATACGCCAAGCGGCGGCAATTGGGCAAATATTAATCGGCCTATTTCCGGCGCAACGCACGACAAGGTATTAGAAAAAGGGCAACACCCTTTTCAATTGTATTCGTTAGCTACACCCAATGGGGTGAAGGTAACCATTATGTTTGAAGAGTTACTCGCCTTGGGAATCAAAGAGGCGGAATACGATGCCTATCTAATCAATATTGGTGAGGGTGATCAGTTCGGTAGTGATTTTGTTAATATTAACCCCAATTCAAAGATCCCCGCCTTGCTCGATCAAAGCAAAACACAAACCGTTCCTATATTTGAATCGGGATCGATTTTGTTTTATTTAGCTGAAAAATTTCAAGTCCTGATCCCTACAGGCGATAAACGCACCCAATGCATGTCCTGGTTGTTTTGGCAGATGGGCAGTGCACCCTATTTAGGCGGTGGCTTTGGTCACTTCTATTCGTATGCTCCGGAGAAATTTGAATATTGTATCGATAGATTTTCTATGGAAGTAAAACGTCAACTGGATGTGCTGGACAAGCACTTAGCCCATAACGACTATATCTGTGGAGATGAATACAGCATTGCCGATATTGCCATCTGGCCTTGGTATGGCGCGCTGGCCTTAAATCGACTGTACGATGCGGCAGAATTTTTAGATTTGGCCTCATACCAACACCTAATGCGTTGGGCTAAACAAATTGATCAACGCCCTGCGGTTAAGCGTGGCGTGATGGTTAATAAGGCTTGGGGAGAGTTGTCGGGCCAACTGCATGAACGTCATGATGCGAGTGATTTTACCGAACGGTCGCAGGATAAAATTACCAAAAAATGAGTTGAATTTGAGATGCTCATCCAGCCTCATCAGGCTGGATGCCGGCGCTCTGTTAAACCTACGGTCAACGGAATCAGCACCAGTAACAGCGACAAGCCGATCACCCCAGTCCAGCCCCAATGCTGGTAGAGCAGACCATTCAAACTGATGCCCAGCCAACCGCCAACATAATAGAACAGCACATAGAGTGCATTGGCGCGGCCGTGGCCGCTGGTCAGGCTGCGATTGAGGGCGCCCACAGCGGCGGCGTGAACACAGAAAAACCCGGCACAGACCGCGGTGAGGCCGACAACCACCGCGATCAAGGACGCCAGCTGCAGCAATAACAGGGCCAGCAACAGCACCAGGCTGCCGGCGACCAGAGTCGCCCGGCTGCCAAAGCGCACGCTCCAGCGACCGGCCAGTGGGGCCATAAAGATGCCCATAATATAGACCAGGTAGAGCGTTGTAGTCGCTTCGGTCGACCAGCCAAAGGGGGCGTCTGCTAGGCGAAAGGGCAGGTAATTAAAAACCGACGAGAAAACCGCGAAGCTGCCCGCGGCGCAAATAAAGTAACGTACCAGCGGCCACTGGGCCAACAGCTGACCATAGCTCAGCGTGCTCTTTACATGAGGGCCTGCGTTGCTCGGCTTGGGCAAGCCGACAACCGCAATGACCGTAGTCAGCACGGTTAAGATGGCGGTGGCCATAAAGGCATAGCGCCAGTCATCGGCCGGGAACAACCAACCGCCCATCAGCCGGCCGCCCAGGCCACCCAAGACCGTCGCGGCGACATAGGAGCCCATGACCACGCTGAGCTTCTCGATCGGCAGTGTCTTACCTAGGTAGGCGGCGATCGAGGTGGTTAGAGCTGGAATAAACAGGCCCTGGACGAAGCGCGCCGCGATTAAAACCGGGAAGCTGTCGGTCAGGGCACAGACCAATCCTGCGCCGGCCACCATCAGGCCACCGACCAGGATAATGGGCTGAATGGGCCAACGATCGACCAGCAAACCAAAGGGCAGATTGGCCAACGCCATACCCAGAATAACCGCCGATACCGCCCAAGATACGCCCGCAATATCGATACCGAATTGGGCTTGCACCATCGGCAACACCGGTTGCGCCAGATAGATATTGGTAAAGGCCGCCGAGACTAAGGCGAATACCATCAATTGCAAACGCAGGTAAGGAAAAGCAGGCATAGTGAACCGCTGTGCAGAGGGAGGCGCACTCTACCATAGGCTGGCCGAGCTCGGTGTCGATCTTTTGTCGTATGGCCTGCCGCCAAACTCTGCGCCGAGGGCTTCGGCTAAACTAAAAAGACCGCGCTCGCGGCCCAAGAAGGCTACAGAGCGCGGTCTGCCAGGTTGCCTAGGCTGGCCGGTATCAGCTCGCCGGCCGAGCCGTTGCTAGCCTAAGCGTCTTTTTGCGCGCGCGCCGATTTCGCATCGGATTGCGCTGTTTGGGCATGTTCCAATACCGACTGGCCTGCGTCGGAAGACGCGTTGATCGCAATGGTTTTGGGCTTCATCGCCTCGGGCACTTCCTTTACCAAACTGATGGACAGGAGCCCGTTTTCAAGAGTCGCCCCGGTGACCTCAACGTAGTCGGCCAAATTAAATTTGCGCTCGAACGTGCGGTGGGCAATACCATGATGGGTGTACTGATGCTGTGCGTCGTCCTGCTTTTTACCCGAGACGCTGAGCACGCCCTTTTCAACATTGATCGACAACTCATCCGGTGCGAATCCGGCGACGGCCAGTCCGATGGCATAGCGATTGTCATCCAGCACTTCAATATTATAAGGCGGATACCCCACGGCGCTGCTGTCCATGCTGAGGGTTGAATCCAATAGGGCAGCGAGGCGGTCGAAACCGATGCTGTTGCGGTACAGGGGGCTAAGGTCAATTGAGTTCATCATATATCCTCCAAGAGAAGCAATACTAAATAAAACCAATTCGTCACCAGGCGGCCCAACAGACCCACCCGTGACAGTTATAAATTTAAGGATTCCGGACCGAATTTCAAGGCCGGTTTGACTGAAAAAAGTAAAATTTAGTCGCAGTTAAATGTCGCCCTTGCGCGCCTAGGGCCAACCTATTCAAGTGGCGCAACCGTTCTCGATCAAGAGCGACGATAGCGCCGTTCGGGTCGACCGACCTGCCCGTAGCTGACTTCCGCGACCACTTCCTGGGTACTGACCAGATACTCCAGATAGCGGCGTGCGGTGGTGCGCGATGCGCCTATCTCAAGCCCCAACTCTTCGGCATTGAGGTGTTGGGTGTGTTGCATGGTGTCGCGCACCTTATCGAGGGTCAAGGCATCGATGCCCTTGGGGGGCCGCGTGGCCTTGCTCGGGCTTGAGACATCATTGATCGGCATCAGCGCATCAACCTGGTCCTGCTGAACCAGCTGCAATTGGTTGAGCTGGGTCAGGTGTTTGGAATAGCGCTGAATGGCATCCTCCAGCCGATCGAACGCCAGAGGTTTTAAGATGTATTCAAACACCCCCGCGTGCAAGGCGGTGCGCAAGGTCTCCACGTCTTTGGCGGCGGTGATCAGAATAATATCGACCTGCTGATTGGCCATGCGCCACTGGCGCAACAGTTCCAGTCCATTGCCGTCGGGCAGGTGGACATCGAGTAAGACCAGTTGCGGCTGGAAAACATCGATAAGATCCTGAGCCTCTTGCACCGAATGCGCGATGCCGCACAGTTCGGTATTGGCAATGCGCTGCACGAAGCGGCGTTGGATCTCGGCATTCTGTGGATCGTCTTCAACGATCGCAATTCTGAGTGGCTCGGCCATGGTACTGGGTTAACCTTTTTTATTATTTTTAGGTATATATAAGATAAAGCGGGTGCCGATGGGATCAACATTTTCCAGATGAATGGTGCCGCCACACTGGTGCATGAGATTGTGAATCAGGTACAGGCCATAACCGTGATCGTTACCGCCCTTGCTGGAGAAACCCTTGGCAAATATCTTGCTCTGAATCGCCTCCGGGATGCCATCGCCCTGGTCCTGTACTTCCACTATTACGTCGTTGCCCATATCGGTCAAGCTGACATACACCCGACCCCCGACACCGGTAAATTGGCGTGTGGCCTCGAAGGCATTTTCAATCAGGTTGCCGAGGATCGAAGCCAGCTGATCCTGAGTTAGGGTCAGGGGTAAGTCGGTCAGATGACTTTCCGGATCGATCACCAGATTCAGGCCCAACTCCTTGGCGCGGTTAAACTTGCCCAGCAGGCAACCGGCAATCACCGGGTCCGGCGTGGCATTGAGCAGCAATTCCAAGAGCGCCTGATGGTCACTGGTCTCGCGCCCGATCAGGGCCAGGGCCTCCTGCTTAGCGTCGAGTTGAATCAACCCAGAAATAGTGTGCAGCTTATTGGAGTATTCATGCGCCTGACTGCGTAACGTCTCGGCATATTGTTCGATTTTGGTTAGCTGCTGACTGATCAGGTCGACCTCATTACGGGGTCTGAAACTCGATACGGCGCCGATGATTTCATCGCCCTGCATCACCGGCAACCGATTAACAATCATCTGCTTGCCGCGCAGCCAGACTTCCAGGTCAAACTGCGGTGCACCGGTTTCCAACATCGTCATCAGGCCGGAATCGGGCAAGATGGTGTCGATCTGTTCACCTTCAAGCAGGGTATCGGGAGACAGGCCAAGCGTTTCAATCGCCTTGCGGTTAAAGGTGGTGATCTGGCCGGCGCGGTTGATGGCAATAATGCCTTCGCGCACCGACTGCAGCGTGGCATCGCGCTCGGTAAAAAGACGCGCGATCTGCTCCGGTTCCAACCCAAGAATTTCCCGCTTGAGGCGCCGAGCGATGGTGATGGCGAAGAACACGCTGCCGCCCATGGCCAGCAGCAACACCCCGGCCAGCCAAACCGAATAGCGGGCAATGGTGGCGTCGACCTGGTCCAAGGAATAGCCGACCGAGACAATGCCGATAATGTTTTCCCCGTTCAGATCGTAGACCGGCGCCTTACCGCGCATGGAATAACCCAGGCTACCCTTTGCCTTGTCGATATAGCCCCGGCCCTGAATCAGCGCCGGCGTGCCCTCGTCGCCATCATCATCGGCCATCGACTTACCCAGTTTGGCACTATTGGGATGGGCTAACCGAATGCCATTGTGATCGCCTACAACAATAAAAAGTGCCTCATTGGTGGCCGCCAAATTTTTCGCGAACCGGTTCAGCCCGGCCATATCGCGCCGTTCGATGCCCACAATAATGGTCGGCGTCAACGCCACGGTCTTCGCGACATTGAGCGCGCGCTGACCAATTTCCTGATCGAGCGAACGGGCCAGATTGAGCCAGGCAAAGCCACCGATCAGGATCGCCTGGGCGACAGAGAGCAGACACAGCACGATAATCAAGCGGGTATTGAGTTTGAGACTGCGATAGCTGCCGCTGGGTGACTTCATAATGTTCCAGGTTCGGCTCAAGGGGAGCTTGAGTCTAGCAAAAAGGTCCGCTCGCCGGCGTGAACAATATGAACAAAATGATCACAAAGACCTTTATGCAATCAACGCACTTAAGCTGTTGCCAATCAGAGTAGCGTCCTATGCTCGGCCGGTCCGGTTGACTCAGCAGCAGTCGACCGGCTCAAATAAAAACAACAATCAACGCACCCAATAAGGAACCACCATGAATTCAAAGCGTACCCTAACAACTGTTCTGGCCACGGCATTGAGCCTGTCGGCCAGCCTGACCATGGCTTGGGAGCCATCCGGTAAGGTCGATTGCATTTCACCATCTGGCCCAGGCGGCGGTTGGGACTTTACCTGCCGTAGTGTGGGTAAAACCCTGGCCGATCTAAAGCTGATCCCCGGCTCCATGCAGACCACCAATATGGCCGGCGCGGGCGGCGGTGTTGCCTTTGCCCATGTTATTGGCAAACGCGGTGACGACAACCAACTGATCGTTGCGGCCTCTACCGCCACCACCACCCGTCTGGCCCAAGGTCAGTACACTGGCATGAACGCCGGCATGGTTAAGTGGGTCGGTGCCTTAGGCGCGGACTATGGCGTTATTGCCGTCGGCAAAGACTCCAAATACCAGAACCTGAATCAGCTGATGGCGGCGATAAAAGCCGATCCGCGTGCGGTGAAGTTTTCCGGCGGCTCAGCCAATGGCGGCTGGGACCATTTGAAAGTGCTGATTGCCGCCAAGGCGGCCGGTGTCGGCAGCTTGCCGAGCATCCCATACCTGTCGTATAACAACGGCGGCGAAGCCATTACTCAGGTCGTTGGCGGACACGTTGATGCCTTCACCGGTGACATCTCCGAAGCCGCTGGTTTCTGGGAATCGGGCGATCTGCGCCTGCTCGCCGTATTAAGTGAAACTCGTCTGCCCGGCAAGTTTGGCTCTATCCCAACCGCTCGTGAACAGGGTATTGATGCTCTGGGTCCAAACTGGCGCGGTTTTTATATGCCTAAAGGTGCCGATGCCGACGCGAAACAATACTGGGTTCAGGCGATCGAAACCCTGTATGACTCGCCAGAGTGGAAAGCGACTATGGCTAAGAATGGCCTAATCCCCTTCCATCCGAAAGCGGACGAATTCGAAGCCTTTGTAACCCAGCAGGTTGCCGATATCGAACAACTTTCACGTGAAATTGGTCTGCTTAAATGACATCAATTGGGGATCGACTCTTGGGTCTTTCCCTGTTGATTCTCGCCCTAGCCTATGGCTGGGGCGCTCAACAGTGGCCTGAACCCTTTGGCGGCAGCGAGACAGTTGGACCGGAAACCTTTCCCACCCTACTGGCGATCATACTTGCGCTGGCCAGCCTCAATATGATGTTCAAACCGGACCCGGATGCCGACTGGCCGCCGCGTAAAACCTTAATCGAACTGGCCATGGCGATCTTAGCGCTGTTTATCTATGCGCTGTTGATCGAACCGGTCGGCTTTATCTTGACCACCCTGGCCTGTGTTGCATTCTTGGCCTGGCGGATGGGCGCGGCACTCAAGCCGGCGCTGATCATTGCCACCGTCGGTGCGGTTGTCGTTTACCTGTTATTTAACAACCTCCTAGATTTACCGTTGCCATTGGGCCTGTTGGAGTTTAACTGATGGAAACCTTTAGTCTTCTTATGGACGGTTTTGCGGTCGCCTTAACCCCGCAAAACCTGCTCTTTGCCTTTGTTGGCGCCTTTGTCGGCACCCTTATTGGCGCCTTACCTGGCCTCGGCCCCGCCAATGGTGTAGCCATCCTGATTCCGCTCGCCTTTTCCCTGGCGCTGCCGGTTGAAACCGCGATGATCCTGCTGACATCGGTCTATGCCGGTGCCATGTACGGTGGCCGAATTTCCTCTATCTTACTCAACATCCCCGGTGATGAGCCGGCCATGATGACCTGCCTCGACGGCTATCCGATGGCGAAAAACGGTAAGGCCGCTGAAGCCCTGGCCATTTCCGCCATCGCATCCTTTGTCGGCGGCGTACTCGGCACCATCGGGTTGATCTTCTTGGCACCGATTCTAGCGCGCTTTGCGCTCAGCTTTGGCCCGGCCGAATATTTTGCTCTCTTTATGTTGGCCTTTGCCACATTGGGCGGCATTACCGGCAAAAACACCGGCAAGACCATTATCGCGGCCGCTCTTGGCCTGATGATTTCGACCGTCGGAATGGATATCTCTACCGGCACCCAGCGCTATACCTTCGGCATTCTGAAGCTCTATGAGGGTATCGACTTTATTCTCGCGATCGTCGGTCTGTTTGCCATTTCCGAACTGCTGTTTTTTGTCGAACATCGGGTCAAGGGTCCGGCGCCGAAAATCGTGGTCGGCAAGTTATCCTTGTCGTTTAAGGAAATCATGGCGTTGGTACCGAGCACCCTACGCGGCGGTCTACTCGGCTTTATTGCCGGGGTTTTGCCGGGCGCTGGGGCATCGCTGGGTAGCTTTATCAGCTATACCTTGGAGAAAAGAATCATCGGTGCAAAGGGCTTTTTTGGTCGCGGTGACCCGCGCGGTGTCGCCGCCCCCGAAGCGGGCAACAATGGCGCGTCCTCTGGTGCGCTGGTGCCCATGCTGACGCTCGGGGTACCCGGCAGTGGCACCACCGCCGTGCTGCTGGCCATGCTGATATCGCTCAATGTTACGCCCGGCCCGCTGATGTTTACCCAGCATGCCGACGTGGTCTGGGGCATCATTGCCGCCCTCTTGATTGGCAACTTTATCCTCTTGTTGTTAAACATTCCGATGATTGGCATCTTCGTCAAGCTGCTGTCGGTGCCGACCCATTATTTACTGCCCATGGTCACCATGGTCGCATTTGTCGGGATTTACTCGATCAGCCACAGTCCATTCGATCTGCAATTTATGGTGGTGTTTGGGATTCTCGGCTACCTGTTGCGCAAGCTGGATATTCCGCTGGTGCCGATCATTCTCGGCTTGCTGCTCGGTCCAGAGATGGAAAAGAACCTCAGCCACGCGTTGATTATCTCCGACGGCAACTGGGGCGTATTATGGGGCAGTTCGCTGGCCATCGGTATCTGGGCGATCGCCTTTGCCGGACTGGTCTTGCCCTATGTCTTTGGTGCCCGGATCCGCCATCAGATGGTTGCTAAGAAGACGCTGGCTAAGGATAGCGACGCCGACTGACGCTGAAATGAAGCCTCGCCGGCACAAGCAAGCCGATGTTCCGACATCGGCTTAATTGCCCTTTCTTAATCTAACCGCCAACCCACTAATGAGTTGCTATGGGTCACCCTCAGTCGTGATGCACACCGCCCTTGCCGTGCACATGGCCATGACCGAGTTCATCGCTGGACGCGTCGCGGACCGACACAATCTCGATGGCAAAAGACAGTGTTTTGCCGGCCAATGGATGGTTCATATCGCAGTCGACATTAAAGCGACCCACCTTCACGAGCGTGACCTGCTTACGACCCTGGTTGGATTCTACCGTCGCGGTCATGCCCGGCAGCCACTTCCGTGCGCCCTGCAGATGTTTAATTGGAATACGCTGAAATGCATCGGCCTGAACTTCGCCATAAGCCTCTAACGGCGTGAGACTGACCTCAACCTTATCACCCCCTGCCTTGCCCATAAGGGCCAATTCTACCCCGGCGAGCATATTGTTGTGGCCGATCAGGATGGTCATCGGTTCGCCACTGTGGCTACTCTCGATCTCGGTGGCCGCTTCACTCATAACATAGTGGAATTCAACTACGGAATTTTTGCTAATTAACATAGGGCATCTCTAGAGTTCGGATAAAGGATGGCAGTGATTGTCGCCGCTAAGAGTGGCCGTGGCAACTGGAAATCGAGCGGCGATCATCTCACTCGACGGGCTCTTATCTGAAACCGACGGCCAGGCAGAAGGCCCAGGACGGGCCCAGTCACTGACTAAAAAAGGACCCAGTCGGCAGAATTATAGCGCCCCAGGGTCTACACTTAAGCAAATTGGCTTACCCAGTCACCTACCGCGATCGGCGGCATCCAGAGCAGAAGCCTAACTAATGAGTCAATCAAGGATCGGAACTATGTCCGAAATGCAGTTTAGGGTTGGTGGGCTGCTATTGCTGGCCGTGGGCTTGGCAGTATTGGTGCTGGGCGGTTATATCCTCTATAGCACCTGGGCTGCCAATGCCCAATTTAACCGAATGGACAGCGCCCTTGGCGGACTGATCACGGAGCTCGGCCACGCCATCGGTGCCGATGTATCTGAATCCTTTCAGCGCGGCGGCGCCTTAACGGCGATCGGGGCCGTGGTCGCGACCTTTGGTTTCTACCTTTTAGGCAAAGTGAAATAGCCCAGCGCCACCAACCGGTGGTGCAGGATTCAATCCAAGCCATGCAACCTGACAAGCTGCTTAAATTACGCTGCTTCCATATAAACCCGCGCGCCGTGGCTTTCTATCTTAAAAATGGCTTCACGGCGACGGCAACAGAGGAACACTTTGTCGTTTTGCAGCGCTCACCCTAGATCAATCCGTTCACCATCGATCTTCACTTCTTTTTTTGCCGTTATGGTGGTTCGTTCGCTGCGTGCCACCCATTGCTTGTGCACACGCTGAAACCAGCGATCGGCCTGGGTATTTTTGCTGTCGAGGATGCGTTCAAACTGCTGGTGGAACAGGGTGAATTCCTGCTTGGCACTGCGATGAATTTTCTCAGCGGTGACGTCCAGTTTTTCGGCAATCACCGTCATTTTTAGCGCCAGCTGGCGAAAGCGGCCGAACTGAAACTGCGCCGCAGCGGCATTGAGTTCTAACGACCGAGTTTGTACGCTCAAGGATTCAGTGCTATCAAAATGCATCGACGCCGCGGCAATCACTAGCTCCCCGGGTACTTGCAAACGCTGGCTGCCGCTATCGTGCGCGATCAATACCGCGGTCAGATAAAACCGAGCACCATCGACCAGCAGTGCGACCCGATCGCCGAGCCCCGGTTGCAGCAAACAGCTCGCGGCCAGTTCGGCGCTCAACAGACCTTGGTCGGTGCGCACTCGGCAGCCGGTCTGCGTTAACAGCACGACCTCACCGAGAATAAGGCCGTTGGCTGCTGGCCAAGGGTTGGCCAGTGCGTGGACATTGGTCATCTGCAACTCCTTCATGAGGGCGCCAATACTTTGGTCTGCGCCGGTTTAATGGTGGCACCCACGCCATTGCCAGGCATGGCGTTCTGCATGGTCATGTCGGTCAGGCGGGTTGCCGGCTGGCCTTCGATCATCACCTTCATGCTGCCTTTACTGTGACGGCACTCGCCCATCATCTTGCTCGACATGACCCCGCCGGCGACCCCGGCATTATCGCCCATGCTCAAGGTCACCACGGTTTTAAGCGAATGGGCCGGTGCGTTGGCGACCATCACCTTCTTGGAGGCCGTACTCGGGTTGGCCATGGTGCTTTGCGCCGAGTTGGGGTAGGGCATCGGGACCGGGCCAGCCGGTGGTACCGGCGTCTTGCAGACATCGGGCATGGCCATATTCATGGCGCCCATCTGGGAATTTAAAAACATCGACCTCTCCTTTGATGCCGTAAACGGCGCCTTGTACTATCTAAAGTTTAAATTTTTGTGCGGCAACCCGCTTCGGATCGATCGCCTTGGCTTTTTCGCGATTGGCGCCCAACCAGACGGTCTGGTGGTCGATCAGCGCAAATAGATCAGCGCCGTCCAGCTTGGCGTCGAGGAACAGGGCGTCGTGTAGATTGGCGAAGGACAGATCGGCGTAAACCAAATGCGCCTCGGTAAAGTCAGCGCCCTTGGCCTGCAGGTTAGCCATAATCGCCATATCCAAATAGGCTTGTTTAAAGCTCGCCAGCTCGACATTGGCGCCCTGCCACACCGTCTGCGGCAAATGCGCGTGGCTGAAGTCGGCCCCGATCAGATCGCAGTCGCTAAAGCCGCTGTTATCGGCCACTACCCGCTGAAAATCAGCCCGATACAGGCCACAGGCTTTAAAGGTGCTTTTACTCAAGACGGCATCGGCAAAGCTCACGGCATGAAAGGAGCACTCGATAAACAGACTGCCGATCATCGCCACCTCATGCCAGTTGATGCTGTCGATGGTGCTTTTCCAGTATGACTGCTCGTGACCGAAAGCGCCCTGCACATGCACGCGACTGAGCGTCGACTCGTTCATCGTCCAGCGCATCAGGGTGGCCGCGCCGCAATCTAAATCGGCCAACGCGCATTGACTAAAGGATTGCTGCGACAGATCGGCCCGTTGCCAGTCGATACGGCTCAGCGCCGACTGACCAAAGCTTGAGCCCAGCCACAGACTGTCGGTACTTTTAAACATCTCAAATTTACAGTTATCGAAATTGCAGTCGCTGAAATCGGCGCCCGTGGCAAGCACATTGAGGAATTGGCAACGCTCGAACGTCGCGCCTTGGGCCAGAAAACTTGTCAGATCGGCGTGATGAAAAGCGCAGTCAACAAAGCTGGCATACCGACAGTCGGTGGTCACTAACAGCGCAGCGGAAAAATCGCAGGCCAAAAAAATCCCGCCGGCCAGGTCGACACCACTCAGATCGACGCCCTTAAAACTGGCCCGGTCGAACTCGCGGCCGTCCTTTACATAGGCGGTCAGCCAGTGACCCGGTTCAATCTCAACCGCGGTATCGTTCGCGCTGGGCGCCTCTGGCTCTGGCCCGGATGATTCAGGCTTAGTTGGCTCGGTGGTCACGGTTGCCAGTCCTCGAATAGGGTGTTCAATGTGTGCGCGCGACTGAAGTTGCATTCGACAAAGGTCGCGTGCTGGAAGTCGCTTTCGAACAGATCGCTACCTTGAAAGCTAACCTGTTCAAGCCGACTGCCCAACCAAATATTTTGCGTCAGCAGGTTCTTACTCAGATCGCAGCTGCTCAGTCGGGCATTGAGCCAGGTGACATTGGCTGCCTGGCACTTAGTTAGCTGGCAGTTAAGCAGGGTCGCCGCCATAAAGTTAGTCGCCTCGAACAGACAGGCGGAAAAGGTGCAGGCGGTCAGGTCGGTGTCGGCAAAGTTGGCAGAATTCAAATCCACTGTGTCAAAGCGCAGGTTCTGCTGCGGACTAAAACAGTAGCAGCGCAGGTTGGCCCAATTGGCGTCGCTCACCACTAGGTCGTCCAGGGTGCATTCGGTTAGCGTCAGGCCTTGGGCAGGTGAGCGTTCGAAGCAACTGTTATTGAGCAAACAGGCTTGGAAATCAGCACCGGTCAGGGTGGTGCCGGTCCAGCCTGAGGACAGCAGCGCACAGTTTTCCCAGATCGATTGGGGCAGTTCGCAATCGCTCACCTGCAGCTGCTCGAACTGGCACTCGACCCAACTGGCCGCCTCGCCCTGGCAACGCGCCAACTGCAGGTTGTTGGCCGTGACCTGCTGCCATACGCTGGCATCCAACTGACAATCGAGCCAGCGATTGTTGCTCAGCTCAACCTCAATAAATTGACTGTTGTTAAATTGGCACTGCTCGAAGACACAGTCGAGCCAGACCGACGACTGCAGCACCAGCTCGTTAAACCGGCAGGCGCGAAACGTGCATTGGCTAAAGCGGCACTGGCTCAATTGACTGGTGCTGAAGTCGACACCGTCGAGTGTCACGCCGGTCAAGCTGAGCTCGTTCAATTGATAGCCGACGACCTGCCCGGACGCCAATAGGGCTTCGATATCCATAGGTCTATTCTGCTGCCAACGGCACGCCGCTTAACTTGGTTTTTTCGATCACGCGTCTGTTTAAATCTTTTTGGCGAATTTCCAGCACCGCTTGGCCGCTGGTTTTAATCGCCCGATAGCTGAGGCCATTAAATTCCAACTCGCCCACGCCGCCGGCCCAGGTCTGCGCATAGAGGGCGTATTTGCCACCCCAGGGGTCGTTCGGACTGGCGGCAAAGCTGCCGAAGATCAGCCAGGTACCCTCGGAAAAACTGACCTTGGCCCAGGTCTCGGTGGCCTGCAAAATAATGCCCGGGGTTGAGGGTTTAATGACAATCTGCTCGAGTCGCTCGCCAAACACATTGAGTTCACCGGCGGCGATGTCGGCACCGCTGCTGTCGGTGACCCGCTCGAGCACAATGGTACTCGAGACATAGACCTGCAACTGTTTCAGTTCGGCCTCTTGCAGGGAGAACTGTTGCCGTAAGTAGTCACTCACCGGGACTCGGCTGGCGCCGCCGAATAGGGCGCAGCCCGATAGGCTAATTGTGCCGATCAGGAGCCATAGCGTGCTAATAATTGAATTTTTCATAGATTTCGTTTTACCCTAATTTTATAATTCCGCCTGAAAGCTGCAACATGGCCTTGGCAGTAAAGCCCACCTTAGCACCTGTCACAGTGAGACCGGAGCTGCTTATCTTCACATTCGATGCAGCACTGCCAATCGAGACACTGCCTGAGGGTATTTTTACCGACGATTTTGTGAACGTACTGCCATTCACATCGACTTTTGTCGACGCGGCAAGCTTAATGGTTTTAGCGCTGTCTAACTCAATACCTTTCGCAGCCGTAAGCTCTGCCTTCCCGCTGGCAAATTTAAGATCAACGTCCTTCACCTTTAACGCTGCTTTTTTCTGGGCCAATTCGAACGACGAACTGTTGCCGTTGATCAGTACCTTATAGGTGCCTTTAGCTCCGTCTAACTGCTGTAAAACACCGGTTTTCGCGGCCTTTTGCGCAGACAACTCAATGATATTCTCTTTTGAATCTAATGTGAGCTCGGAAAAATGATCAGACCCTGCTTGCGTGCGCAGATCAATTATATTCTCTTGTGAATCCAACTTAAGTTCAGCAAACTTAGTAGGCCCTGTTTGCATCCGCAGATCAATGACATCACCCTCGACATCGAGATTCAAAGTTGCATAGTGGTCTTTGATCTTTTGTACGTAGATGCCACCACTGTTCTTTTGAATACCTTTTCCTGCGTCATCACCGAGGGTGGCACTTTTGGCGACCCACATTTTGCCAATAAAATTGGCATCCATATTTTCGAAATGTGTGACGTAACAGATACCCTTAGTTATATCAAACAACTGGGTTGTATTTTTAACATTTTGGCGTAATTTTGATGACGCATCGCGAATATTAAGCTCAATCACCGACCGCCCACTATTCACCACCAACTCTGCAAATGTTCCGCCGGGGCGGCTGTCGTAGGACGCTACGCCAACGGAATTCAAATCCACATCGAGCCGACTATAATTACTTGATCGACCTTCTAGATGATCCGCGTCGCGGACTGAATTAAAATTGGTATCCTTTAAAACATCTTCAAAAGCCTTTTCGATAAGCTTTGCGCTACCAAATATAGATTTCCAGAGACGCTGAAAAAAAACCAGATCACCGAGACTTTCTGAATCTTGCCCCAGAATGGTCGCGGGCTTCAACATCAGGGTCGACTTGGGGTCTTCCACCTGTAAAACAATCGTCTCCCCCGCTATCGTTTCAGCCTTGGTTGTGGTTAGTAAACGGATATTCTTATCTGACAAGCGAAACTCGGGTCGATCGAGGATTTGGTACGAATTAACTGATTTTTCATAAGTGATGTCGACAAGCTTGTAACTATAGTTAAAACTGGCACCGGTATAGCCAATATCAAAGGCCATTCCGGTTAGGCCGAAGTCAAAACCCATGGCTTTAACACCCAACTCGACATCAAGCCCATGTGCAGCGAAATTTGCATCAATACCCACATGGGAGTGGTTTTCGCTAATTCCAACCGATTCGAAGCTGTGCGCCCTGTCGACGGCTGTGACATTGTGGGTGTTCTTGCTGAGCTGGATGCCATAGGTATCCCCCAGCTGGTAGCCGTAGGTATGGCCAATGTTTTTGCCTACGCCATTGTCCTCAAAATTAACTTGATCGTTAGGCTCACGAATAAAAAAATCTGGTATCGGAGTATCAATCTTATAAGCGTCCGGTAGGTCTGCAAAATCGGTTTCGTAGGAGGACATTCGAAGAGCCGGTTTTTCGTCTTTTTTTGGACTATAAATATCATAGGGGAAGCTACCGTCCCATGATTTGAAGTTAGAATTATCTTCTGTCGTTTTGGCACTCATGGTTACGCTATAACTGTTGCAGAAGGCATAGTCATGGCCACCGCCGAAGGTGTAGGTGTTGCCGCTGGACCAATAGTAACGATCGCCCTCCTGGGTGTTAAAGTGCGCTTCAGCCAATGCAACACTGCTCAAATTTGTTTTTGATACCCTCTGCCTAGGTTGCAGGTCTCCGTATGTGGACGAAATGTAAAACGCTTCCTCTACGTCGAGATCGAACAGATTGCCGGCGGCTGTATGATACTGTGTCCTTAAGGTATTGGCCTCTAAACGCAGATCAATCGCCGTCTGTCCTAGGGCAATATAGGTTTGACTGGCATGATCTGCCGCACTGGTAGAGAGGTTCTCTTCTGCAGCGTCGGCCTTTCGTTCTGCCTCCTGAACGTCTGTGAGTGTTGTCATTCGGTTCTCCTGCCATGTTTGGTTAAGAAGGTACTGGCAATCACAGCTTGCTCACGGTCGCCATTGATCATCTGGATCACTACCTTGGTGCCCACTGGCATCGGCTCATAGGCACCTGCGCCATTATTTGACGAGCTCGGGCGCAAGCGAAACAACCAGGCTTTCGGGTGAGCTATTTTTTGTTCAATAGTTAGGGCAAAATCAAAGCGCACCCGATAGCGCATCTGACTGTCGCGATCGCCGGACAGCTGATCGCTGTCACTGTGAATGGTGGCGATCAATGGCGTTAAAAAGGGCGGCGGTGTTTCATCCAACACCGACAGATCGAAATAGTCATCGGTCAAGGTACTTTGTGCCAGGACGGTGCAATGATAGCCGGTACGATGATGGTAGCTGTGGCTGACCTCCAGCGGAATAAAGACCATTTTCTCATGTCCGCGCCGAGTTGGGGTGTATTCGTATACCTGGTCACAACTCAACGGTTTATGAGACTGCAGCTTAACCTGCTGGTAGGCGGTTTGTTGGTTGGCTTGGTTGACACCAATGGTATCGCTGGCGTTCGCCATATGATTGATTTGGCTAAACTGATCTCGATACCAGCGCGCAAAACGATTCACACTGTAAGTGTGGCTGGACAGCTGGGACAAGTCATCTTCGGTCAATACAATACGTTGCACCGGCACCGGCAACAGGTCGGGCACGGTTAGCCAAATATGGTCGCTCTGCGAGGCATGGTAGAAAAATGATGCGCCCATCTTCCAGACCAAACGCGTAAAAGCTTCGCCATTGGTTTCCTGAATTTGCACCAGAAGCTGGTTCTGCCACCAGTCGATGCGAAACACGCCCAGCTTGGTATCGGCCGCCGAATCGACAAAACCGCTGTCTTCACCAATGGCACTTTGGTTGAGCAAGCGGGTCAGTTCTGCCAGGGTCGGCACCGCCGCAAAACCGATATTGAGAGGGTCTTGGGCATCACCGACTTCAAAGACGCGCATCGCTTGGTGGCTCAAGCGCGACCAGCCCCAGGGGCGCAAGGCCAGTTTCAGCTGCCGACCCGATTCACCGCCGGCCTGGACATCGGTAATGAGGGTGTAATGCCGGGCAACTATTTCACATTCGTAGGTAAGGTCACCGATCAATAGGGTCGCGGCATTCCTTACCTGACAGGCCAACAGCTTGAGTTCGTCGGCATGACGGATATCGATATCGAAGGCAAAAAACTCGTTCACCGCATCGCGGCTATTGGTGATCGCAATCACGTAATAGGCTTCGCCGGCAACGGTAAAGGTAACATCAACACTCATCTATAAGCTTCCTGTACTCAGGTAAATTAGTCTATTTCATTTTCCGGGCTGACTAATTCGATTTATATCCGGTGGCTTTTTTAATGGCCGTTAAGATGGCCGGATCGAGTCCACTTTCGAGGTTCGCCTCAGCCATCATCTTGGCCGCCGTTTCCAGTGGTATTTTTTCCAGCAACGCTTCGACATCCTCGGGTGTCGCTGTGCCCTGTAAGATGGCTTCAATCAGTTCCTTGTGCTCAGCCAGGGCGCCGGCATTTAGACCGGCCTCCTGGGCTGCCTCCATCATCCGCGCCGGCTCGGCGAGCAGTTCCTGCAGGGCCGAGGGGTCGTTGATCACGTCGGCCGTCGGCGAGCCGGCCGGCAAGACTTCTTTTAGCAATGCATCGATGCCACCCTCGTCGCTCAGGCCGGCCATCAGTTCATCCGTTAGACCCATTGCATGGCGGTTTTTCATCATCAGCGCATTAGCACTGGCGATCTGGTCGGCCATCAATTCCATCAAGGCATCCAGGTCGGCCATGGCTTCGGCGACGGCCGGGTCTTCCGGGCGCGACTCCGGCGCCGCGTCGGTTTCGCTTGCCGGCGCCTGGGCATTGTTTTCAACATTGGCCGGGACAGCCCCGTCGGCTGGCGCCGCGGTGCCGACACTCAGTTCGGTCGCTGACGCGTCATCCACCTTGGCCTCCGCGGCCACCGCCGCTTCGGCCTCAGCGCCACTCTTACCGCCTTTCATTTTAGCCAACGCCGCCAAGGCACCCAAGCCGATGCCGGCGCCCGCGCCCGGTAAGACCACCTCGGGCACGCGACTCGGTTCCGGTGGATGCAAGACGCTCAGCGGCTCGCCATTGGGCCGCAGGGCTAGGTCATCCGGATCCTCTATATCGCCCTCTGGTGCCAGACGGCGGGTGAGGGCGTCGGCATAGTGTTGAACCGTTTTCTCAGGCCCCAAGGGGTCTTCATAGGCCACCAGCAGGGCGTTGATTTCCGATCCATCGAAGGTGTCCGTCGTACATTGAGCGCGATAGCAGCCGGTTTGCACCTGTTCGGTGGGGAACAACCAACAGGTTTCAAATTTAGCCGTCAACTCAAACAGCTGTTCGGCTTTTAACACGAACAACCGTATCCGCCACTGTCCCAGTTGGCCTTCGAGTATAGGCTGCTGCGGATGCATGTTGCGCACTTTAAAGGGCTCACCGCCCTGCCAGAAGCCGGCCTTAAGCCATTGATCTTCCGGCGCCAAGTTAAAGATCGTCCAATCGATATCCTTGGCAAAACCCGGCGCATCGGTTTCTTGCCAGCGGCCGCTGTAGGTGCCCCATTTCTCCTGCCGGGGCGACCAGAGAATATTGCGCGCGGTGAAACCGGCCGACACAATCGGCTGGTTCGGATGACTGAAGGGATCATCCGGGTGCTCAATCTGCGGCAATAAAAGTGCATCGGCGCCGATGCCGACTGGGTTGGCTTTAATCTGCGCTCCGCCATAGGCGACATCGTAACGGATCGGCAAGGTACTCAAGGCCTCCGCATTGGTACTGCCGATACTGATGCGCCACTGCCGACGGCCAATCACCTTGAGGGTTTTGCTCAGCGAACCGACCTGAACCTGAACGTGGTCGGCCGCCATCGGGACCGAGCCATAATAGCTGCCATAGACCAGATACTCACCGACGGGCTTAGGCATGCCCTCATCATAGACATCCCATTCGCTCAGATATTGCGCCGCCAAGGTCCACAGATCCTGTTCGCTAAACAGTGCCCGTCGAGCATCGAAGGGCTGCGCCAAATGCACGCCGATAGCCAACATCTTCTGCCGGCTGAACTCGAACGGCCGAATCTGCACACTCAGTTCTAAAGGCTTAATAACACGCATGGCTTAATTGGCCCTCGCTCACGGTAGACGGTTGGGCGGCCCGGGCCACCGTTAGCTAGCTGTCGGTCTGGTTCTGTGTCTTCTGTTGATGGCTGCGCAGACGGTGACCGATTTGGGCCGAAAGCTCATTGCATTCGTTGATAACACTCATGTACACATCGTTAATTTCCAAGCCACCCGCCTTGGCGATTTCTACCGTGCGTTTCTTATGATTAAGTACCTGGAATTCATATTGCTTTAAGAGTCGAACGTCACTGATTTCCTTCAGCGTGCGTTCGATTTTCAACAGTTCTTCAAAGGTGGCAAAGAGTTCCTTGGCAATGCGATTTTGTTGGCTGAGCGCCTTTTTAATTCGCTTATCGCGCAGTTTATAGAGCAGCGCGAGGGACAGCAGCAGCATCAACAAGATTAATTCTTTCAGACTCTCGAGCCCGGTCACCGCATCGGAAAAGATATTCAAGCCAAAGTTTGGATCATAGTATTTGGCACTGATCGGATGCAGATTCAGCAGCCGTAAGATTGGATCGTTGGTCGGGTTGACGTCGAGCAGCACCGGCGCCTTGGCGCGTAAGTCACTGGTATTGAGCGCCTCCAGAATGATAGCGACCTTGTCATCGCTAATATTTCGACTCGCGGCCAACACGGCCATGGTGCTGATCGTGGGCACCGCTTGAGCGGGTAAGGGGCCATTGATCGAGGGGTACACTCCGGCCGGAATAAAGTCCTTACTGTGAAAGATATGGTTGAAGGCAAAGCCCTCTGCCGGTGTAACCGGCATCAGCTTATACTGGCCGCTAAACAAAACATCGCGTAGATCCGGATTCAATAGGCCGGTAGTCACGATGGCCCCTTCGATAGCGGGATTGTTTAACAATTCCTTAAAATAGAGATCGTTCCCGACCATGGTTTCATCGTCTACGCTGAAAAACTCCATCAGCTGCTTAGCCTGGGTGCGGTAGCCGGAGCCCTGCACGCCGAGGATAAAGGGCTTACCTTCGAATTCCTGCACGGAGTTGGCGTTGCTGTCCTTGCGCACCACTATATGGGAATAGTCTTTCCACAAGGGGGCCACGATGCTCAGGTTCTGCAATGAGACCGAACCAATTGCTAAAATGCCGACATCAACCGCACCCTTGCGCAACAGCTCGCTGTTATTGACTGAGCCGCTGGTCGATAGAATTTCGATGACATACCGATCGCCGGCGATGCGCTTTAATTCCGACTCAAGGTGTTTACCAAATTCGTAATAATAGCCGCCCTTGGATGCCGTCGCGATCACGATGGTTTCCTTGTCCTGTTCCTGCTGCCAAGCCCACAGCAAGATCGCCGTCGCGATTAGGCCAATGACAATCCAGTTAAATGCTTCTTTAAAACGATACCAGTTCATAGGCGGTTCTCTGTGTAACGCAACTCGCGGACTGAGTGGCGTGTGGAAAAAGGGGTTCGGACTGCGCCCGGTGTCGCGGTCAATGTCATAGTTCAATCACAATTTCTTTGTCGTGCTGTTCGGCCGCGGCGAGCCAGGTTTTTACACCCAACATGGCCTTCATTGGCTCACCCAACGCGGTATTTTTTTGCGCATCGCGGGCCAGGTGCAGATGCAGCTTGATGGCCAGTGGTTGGCCAATATAGCGCTTCAGCAGGATCCGGGTCAGGGTCAGATAGTCGTCATGGGTATAGCGCTGCAGATCCTCGGCACTGAAGGTGGCGAGCGTGAAGCGACAACCGTTCATCCGGTCTTGCAGTTTATAACCCAGCACCGAGTCGCCCCCTAAGGCATTGCCACCGAGCAGACCGGTCATCTGTTGACTGGGCAGATAGCGCTCCAGTACCACGCCCTCGATCAGCTTAATGGTCTTACCCGGAAACAGACAGGCCAGGAGCGCAAGCGCGCCCTGCCAACTGCCGGTGGCGTCGCCAAACAGACGCTTGACCTGCACCCATTGGCTAGCGCTAAGTAAGCCCCGACTCGGCTCAGTCAGATCGGCTAAGGCATCCGAATGCAGAAAGCTGGCAAAGCTGTTGTGGCCATGGCGGGCCTGTTGCAGTACCGGCTGGTAATGATCGCTCATCGCCACGGCCTGTGCTTGCAAGGGCATTAACAATAACGCCAAGAGGGCCGGTATGGGCCCCTGCTCATCGGATTCGACCGCCGCGCCATAGAAGCCAGGCAGCAGTGGGCCAAACTCGGCGCTGGCGGATGCGCTGCGCTGGATCAGCGCATCCGCCTGAAGCGGAGTATCGGTTATCATATTACCGCCCGGGTGCCACTGGCCGCTGGCCAATAGAGTAGATCCTGCTGTTTTTCATTCTGTACGCGCAACGCCATAACGCTGTTAATGGCCAATCGCCCGCGCAGCATTTGCCAGATTAATAAGCAAAATTGCCAACAATCGGCATCACTTCGAAACGCGCTGCGCTCTAACCTCAGGGTTACTTCTTGGCCGAGAATAATACTGGTGCCGCGCGTTATCGTCGTAGCGCTGACGCTCAAGCTGAGCAGCGCATCGACTGAACGCATGAGCCGACGGCGTTCGTCGAAGTGACTGTCTTCGGGCGGCAACAGACCCCGCAACTGATCGACTAGGGCCGCCAAATCGCCGCGTTGCTGCGCGCTCTGCTGCGCGTGCAACATTTGCCACTGCGCCTGTTGCTGATCCGGTGCCGCGATCCATTGGCTCGGGCTACAGACCAGATGGCCACTTATTGGCCCGCTCAGGGTGGCGCCGGTCGAGGACCGACTGGCCGCGTCGCCCTGGTGTGTTAAGCATTCGATCATCACCAGTCCAGCGCTCGACGCCGGTCGATCCAATCGCATCTGGACTTGGGGTTGACGCGTCTGCCGCAGCAGCTGATAAACGCCATCCTGAGCCCCTCGATGCGCCACCTCGGCGATCGGATAATAATCATGACGCTCACCCTGGGCCAGCTGCTCATTGACCGAGACAATCGCGACCAGCTGCTGCACAGATAGGCGTTCGTCTGCCAGTGCAAGCTGATATAGGCTTTGCTCTAGCTGGCGGGTAAAGGGCAGCAGCGCACTCGGCTGCAGGTTAATCAATGGCAATACGTTAAGGGCCAGCTGGCTCAGCTCAACCTGTTGCGGCAGTATTTCGCGCAGGCTGAAATGAATCCGGAATGTCTCGCCGGCCGTCAGAGCACGTTGTTCTAGGGCCGGGCTTAGATCAAGATCGAACGCCAAGATGCGCTCGGGTAAACACCAACATTCTTGCAGCCAACGCGGTCGGCTCGTTTGCACCCGGTTATCGACCGCGGCCAGCCAACTGCCGTCGGCCACCTGATAGGCCGGTTGCCAGGCACTGGCCGGCAGCGGCAGGCGCTGATCAGCGTATGATAATTCCCAGCCATCGACACCAGTAGCCAGATGATAGGCGAGGGTCTGGCTGTCGTGCAGGTCACCCACCAGTTGAACGCGAATCGGTTGAATCGGCGCTGCAAGATCGCCCTGGACGGTGAACTGAAGGCTCAATGCCTGCCCAGTCTGCTCCAGGTCGGTCAACACCAGTGGCAGGAGAGTACAATCGTGCGCGACCTGCCAATGCACAGATCCGTCCTGGCTGCCCGAAACGAAGGCGGTACCGGCGGTAACGGTCTGCGTGTCGGCACCCACCTCGGCTTGTGCCAAGACCATAGCCGGCAGCGGCAGGAGCAGTTCCGGCGCGATGGCCTGCAACCAGCCCTGAGCCTGCTCGTCCCGATCTTCGGCCATCTGTTCGGCCTGTCGGGCGGCCACGAGTGCGACGCCTTCGAGCAGGCGGGCAACATCGGGATCGGTGTTGTCGCGCTGCAAATTGACGGCCAGATCCGGGTAACGTTGCGCTAAATAGGCTGCATCGTTCCGCAACTGCTGCAATATTTTTTCGTAATGCTCTTTCAACATGGACTGATAACCTACCCCATTAAGGCGAGGTGAATTTTTCCATTGCTCAATTTTAACACCGCCCGCTCATGCGGCGTTGCGGGGTCGGCAATGAGTTCAAAATGCAGTACAAAAACCAAGTCCGGTTGTCGATTCTGCTCCCGGTTGCGCACAAAGTCCTGCACTACTTGGCTGCCTTCGCTGTCCCGAAAGGCCCGAATCGACAGGTGCTGAATACGCGGTTCCATATGCGCTAAGTAAGCGCATAGATCCGGCCAACTTTGTTCGTCGGTCAGGCGATTCAACGCCGGAAACCACTGTTGGTATGCCCGACCGTACTCGCCAGCACCCGGTTGCAGGCGGTGGTTCAGACTCTGCTCAAGATACTCTAGAACCGACGCCTGGTGTTGCTCGGCATGGCTTTGGCTCTTATGGCGAAAACCCAGCTTGGCCGGTTTGGCTTGGAGCATGCGTTCAAGCAGGCGCACGGCAGCGTCTCCTAATGATGGGTGCCAATGCACCGCGCAGTAATGTGGCCAAGCGCGCACGATGACCGAGGTAAATGACCATCTTAGAAGAAACCTTCCGAACTGGCTTCGCTGATAAAGTCCCCAGTTCCGGGTTCTGGACCGAGATATTTCCAGGAAATCTCTCGATAACTGAAGGTTAACAATTCCTTCAAGATGCCATCGTCGGAGATAAAGTCCCACGGGGCGGCATAGATCAGCTGGGCATCGTCGAGCACGATACGATAATCGTATTCAACGGCGTCGGTTTCCTTATTAACCCAGTGCCAGACCACCTCGACCTTGGGAAACAACTCATAGTTGGTCAAGGCCGACATCAGCCGGGGCGTGAAAGCATCCACGGCACGCACTAGCTGTAAGGTCTGATGACGCAGAGTCTGATTGCTCGCCGAGAAGGCATCATTGACCGTTACCCAGCCACGCGCGTCGGTCTGAATACCACCCAAACCCAAACCATGCCGCATATCGAACAGCACATTGTTTTCGACCACCGGGCCACTGCTCGAACTGATGTTTAATAAACCTGCCATCTCGACGTCCTTATACAAATAGGGTCATGGATTTTATTCAGTTCCATTGCAGCACCAAATCGACTGCCCGGTCGTAATCGGGTAAGCGGGCGCGCAGCGCAATATTCAATAACTGCCCACCCTGAGCGTCGCTGTGCCAGTCCAGCTGGACCGATTCAAGCGGTTGCCGTTGCCACTGCGAGCGACTAACCAAGCCCGGACTCTGCACGAAGGGCTGCAGCCATTTCTGGGCCATCTGTTTTATTTCATCCGGACTGCCGTGGCCCAACCCTTCCCGGATTAGCACCTTGAGGTGGCGGGCAAACTGGTTTTGCAGCAGCAGCAGCTCGCTGTGTAAATCCTGCTGGGCCACGGAGTATTCTGGGCCGAGCGATGCCAGCCCGGCGCGCATTTGGAAACGGGGCGCGAAGGCCATACGTTGTTGGTTACTCAGACAACTGTTAATGCCCAGATCGGCGAGAATCTGTTGCCGCTCTGGGCTCAGTCGTTCATCCACGCGCCGACTGGCATCGGCAGGCCAAGAGCGCATTTGCAACGGCCGCAGGTCGCACGGCTCGGCACTGGCCAAGGCGGTACCGACCCGCAGTTGCGAACGGGCAAACTCGTAGATATGCCAGATGTGCAGGTGAGCCCAATGGGTCGTCGGCAAGGACTCGGCAAAACCGATACCCGAGGCAAGCGTTTGATAACGGTGCGCGGCGCGGTAGGCATACTGCCCGGCCGATAAGAGCAGATAGCGGCTGTGGGGTGACTCCATCAACGCCCGCCATGCGTAAAAGCGCGGTTGACTCAAAGGCTCATCGGCTAGCGTCGCGTCCAGATAGAGCCTTGGCGCTATGGCGACACTCAGCACACATTGCGCTGCGGCCGCGGTCACGGCGAGTGCGGCCAACAATTCCAGGTCTGCGGGACGGTCGCTAAGGTCAAATTGAAAGCTGGCTAGATGATAGGGGACGCCGCCGAACTGCCCAAGTTCATCGCCGTAAACTAGGGCATAGAATTGGCTGTCCCGCGGATTGGACACGCTGCTCTGATCTTCAACCAGCTCGGCCTTGCTCAGGTTAAGCAAGGTGATGCGATAGTGGGGCTCACTGCGGTCGGCCTGAACCTGATCGGCCTTGAGATTACTGACAAGCTGATGCACTAGGGTCCAATTGCGTTCCAACAGCTGATAGTCAGGATGCGCTAGCACCTCGGCCACGCTCTGTTCCAGCAGGGCACGCAACTCGTTGTAGCGCAGCCACAGTTGCTCGCTGTTGGGCCGGTCCTGCTCGTGCCAACTGACCCAGGGCGCTAGGCTGGCGAAATCAGCGAACTCGGTCGTTCCGCTCGCCTGTTGGCGCAGGGCCTGCATCGCCGCTTGCAGGGCGATGAAGTATGCGCTGCAGGTCAGCAATTGAGTCGGTTGAAAATCCACCAAGCGCTTGAAGCGCAGCTCAACTCGATCACCATCGGCGAGACGCAGATCCACTTGCGGCGCCATGCGCTCAATAACCTGATCAAAATTGGCAATGTCGATATCCATCTTTTGCCACAGCCGATGACCCAATTGGCCCACCACCAGGGCACGTACCGCGCTCATCCCAGTCGGCATATTGGCACTTTTAAACAGCGGCGTTAGGGCCATGGCTTAGAGCTCCATGGCTAGGGTGGTGGTACTTAGATCCCAACAGTCAGCGACGATCGGCGGCGTGGCCAGCTGACTGGTGGCCAACCGATTGAGCATCGGCATATGTTGCTTAAAGCGGAAATTGAGGTCGAAATATCGGATACCTAAGGCCGCGAGCCGATCTTCAAATTCTGGAAACTGCGCTATGGGTAGGCGCGTGGTGCCATCTTTAAATTCTTGCACAAAGCGCGCAAAGCCAAGCGCGCCGGGGTATTGTTTCTTCACCACATAACGGCCCACGGCGATACTCAATTCAAAGCTCTGACAGGTATCGCTCCACTGCATCATCTGACTGATTGGGAAGTTATTGTTACGCAGCAAATACTCGCGTTCCGGGCACACCAGCGTCAATTTGCTTTCATGCGGCAACAGGGTCGCGTTGATATTGACCGAGATCGGCTTAGCATCGATAAAGACTTGATAAAACGGCTTATTATTAAATCGATAGGCCGAACCATTGTTGAGATACTGATAGAGCGTTGGGGTGAGTGCCAACGAGGCATTTTCAAGCTTCTTGGCGCTGAATACGCCATTGCCTTTTTTTACAAAGGGCGCCAAGACCGCATCGTGAAATGCCCACAATAGGCCCTCCTCGACATAGGCTAGATTGGGCACGCTGGTAAGCGGCACGCCATCGAGGTTGGCCAAGTATTGATTCTGCCATTGTTCCTGCACAGCACAGGTCGCTTCTTGCATCAGATAACGCTGACTGGCAACCACCGATCCTTTAAAAATTCGCCAAAAAGCTTTGGTGCTGGCCTTTTCCCGCCCGAGCTGGGTTTCAATGGCCGAGACCGCTTTCCAGGCCTGAGCATAGGCGGTAGTGCCACCACCGGGGTTGCGCGGCGCGAGAAAATTTTCCCGCATGGCCGCCAGAGACACCAAGCGCTTTGAGGAATTGGCGACAATATCGCTCAGGCCTTGCTGATAGAGCAGAACCATATCGGACACGTCAGCCATGGCCAATTGCATCTCGGTCGGTGAAGGGCCCGCGCCACCGCCGCTGTCGAGTGATTTCTGGGTTTTCTGCACGGTTTTCGCCATCTTAGCGATGGCCTTGCCGCCCGAGCCCAGCTTACTGATCAGCTTGATCGCGGTTTTGGTCGCGGCCTTGTTGTCGGCGCCACCCCCCGGAGCCGTTTGGCCCAGCAGGGCCAGCACCTGATTGTAATAGTCGATCAGATACAACCAGTCCGGCTCGCGCTCGGTGCCGATGAAATCGATCAGTTGATTGTTGGCCTCGGTCAGCACTAAAAAGAACGGGTTCTTAGCATTGCGTAAATTTTCGACAAAACCCTGCCAATCATCCTGGTTAGCCAGCACCTGAGCCCCGTCGCCAAAGTTGATCAGGAAGTCTTCCCACTGCTTTAAATACTCACTGTAATAGTCCTCGCGAAACAGGCGCAATTCAACCAGGTAAGCCGGTGCATCCTCAGGCAAGGCAACGCGGTCGCCTAAGTCGTCGAAGCCAATGCCACTGATCTGTTCCATGCTGTCCAAGAGCGCGTCAATGGCTGCTTTGCCACCGACAGTATAGGCGCCCGGGACTTCATGCTTTTTTACCAGGGTTGCGCCTCCGCGCCAATAATTCTTGAGCTGCACCCGGTCGCCATAGGCGACCTTGTTGGCCCATTCGATCATCCACGAGAACTGCCCGGGGAATTCCACCAAGATTTGCTCCAACAGTTCGCGCTTGGCTTCGAGATCTTGGGTCACCAGCTCGCCGTCACCACTCCAGTCAAGGTGGGCACGGTACACGCTATTTAATCGATCGACCTGCTCCTGATCGACAAAGTCCGGCAGAGTTGGGAACGTCAGCGAATAGGGCGGCGCCAGAGCCGTCAGTTCCTTGCCGCGCGTCCCGCTGGTGTAGGCCTCAAGCCAATTAATCTGATCGATCAGCGTATTAACAAACTGACCCATTAGCTTGATATCACGACCGACGAGCAGCTCCTCGGTCGCCTTGATCTTCAGATCGCTTTCCAACCGAACCAGCAATGCCACGTCACTGCGACTGACGAAGTTCATCTTCACGTCTGCAACGAAACGATTGTGGGTGATCCAGGGAAACCAGATACGACCATCCAGGGCGTTAATCACCGTCTGCAGGCGATAAAAGATATTGATGTTTAAGAACGCGTCTTGGCGCTCAACCAATGTGCCAGCATATTGCTCCCGCAGGTCACCGACAAAGTTTCGATGACCGACGTAGCTATAGCCGAGCAGACCCAGCACCAGTGCCAAGACCATTAGGTAGCCGCCAAACAGGCCGTTACGCATTTGCCGTTGACGTTGCTCGGCCTCGGGCAAGATGCCCGCTAATCGATTTTCGGCGGCGAGAATCTGTTCGAGAAAAACCTTAACAAAAGCCGGCTTGGTGTAACCGTCCTCAGTGGTTATCTGTGCGCTCAGGCAGATGCCGCGGATGTCTGGGGTGTTTTGGAACGCACTGACCTGGAAGCAGCCATTGACGAAAGCCGACAGCTTGCTTGAATAACCGCGCAGCGTCGACGGCAGCTCAATTAACGAATGTGCCGATTCATGTTGCAGCAAGTAGGTCAGAGAACGCTTCTGAATGGTCTCCGTGACATGGTCGATAAACTGACCCATAAATTCGTCGCTGCCGATGCCATCTCGATTCAAGACCCCAAAAAATTGATCACGTTCGGCGTCACTCATCAGGTCGATCAAGACCGCCATGCCCGGCAGCTGTTCAGCGCCCGTCAGCTGTATATAGACGGGCATCTTGACACCAGTAAGACTCATGGCCTCGTCGATTCGTTTGCGATACAGCTCGCCCAGCTCGCCCAGCTCATCGGCAGAACGGTTTATCAATTCACTGATCGACAGGGCCACGACAAAACCGTTAACCGGGTTGGCCGGCCGTTGAGTTCGCAACAGGCGCAACAGGCGCAACCACTCGTCCAGCTGAGGGGCGCTGCTGGTTAAGGAGGTCGAGGTGGAAATCAATACCGCCTGGTTGGTTAACCACCAGCGGGTTTCGAAATCGGGGCTGTTAAAGTCGCTCTGATCCACACTCGGCTTGCCGACATTGGCCGCTGCAAGGGTGGCCTCTATGGCCGCGGCCGGGGTACCCACGACGACAAACCAAGGCAGCGCGTATTTGGGATTTTGATTGCGCGCTAAGCGACTGCTGGACAAGAACCGCAGCACGGCGTGCAGGCGCTGGTCGACCCCAGGCTTGACCCAACTCGTTGCCAGTTTCGACCAAAAACTCGTACTCTCGCCGACGACGGCCGGCTCAAAATTCGCCAGATGCATGGCACGGGAGCGCGCTTTATAGCGGATAAACATCCAGCGCAACAGGCGCCAGCTCAGCCATAGGGCAAAGATAAGGCCGGCCCAGCCGAAGCCCGGCTGCATATTCTCACCATTGATGACGTAACTGGCCCCCAGACAGATGGCGGTAACCACACCCCAGATCAGGACCAGATAAAATATTTTCAGCACCATTCTCATGGAGTTTGTTTCCTGTTTTTTTGTCTGTTTAGCCGTCAAAAACCCTGCCGCAGCAGGCCTGTTGTAACGGACACCTTTGGCTTACAGTGTTTTTACCAAATTTTCTATCAAACCCAATAGATCGACTCGCATCCAGGCCACCGCAACCGTGACCACCAGCAAGGGCACGCCGTACATCAGCGCCCAGCCCTGAGGCTTCGCGCCGACATCGGCATCTCCACCGGCCATCGGTTGCTGGCTAAACCACATCGCCTTGGTATCCGCCACGCCTTGCTTTTGCATCAGCAGTTGGTAATTCGCCGTTCGAATGGCGGCCAGCTCCTGGACGCCGGCATCGGTATAATATTTGCCGTGAAAACCGAACGCCAAGCAATAGAAAAACACCTCCCGGACATCCATCTCGAAGGCGTCAAACTGATCGAGGGCACTGAGTTTTTCAAAGAACAGCTGACCTCCTTTAACGGTATTAAAATAATGCTTTTGCGCTAGCTCGGTGCGCCATTGATCCTTGATAGACAGATCGGAACCAATAATTTTTTCATCGAGCCATGCGACCACAGCAAATTTGGCGTCATCATAATGCTGACTCTGGTAGCCCCCCGCTGTTGCCAGATGGGCCTTGGTGGCCAGCAGTTCATCGAGGCGCTGACGCACGGCGGTGTCGGACATGGGTTCACTGTCAACGGCGGTCAATTGCCGGACAAAGGTGAACACATCGACGAAACAATCGACCAAATGCATAGACTTATCCTTTGAGTTGGGCCAGTTCGACTGAGATATCATCTGGTCGGTCAGGCCAATAGAGCACCAAATCCTCACCCTGTTTAATGGCGTGCAGCAGATCGCTGGCGTGGTCCAAATTTAGTCGGAAATACCACGAATTCGGGCGTTGAGGCAGTCCCTCTGGACGGTTCGCCTCGGCCACAATTTCGATACCGGGGATCGCCTTGTCCAATAGAGTGGGCAGGAGATTGGCGGGCGCCAGCTTGGCAAAGGCCAACAAGTCATCGCGCCAGTCACTGACCGGCGCAGTGCTGCGCACAATCATAAAGACTCGACTTAGGTTTTTGGCAAAATCCGCCGGCAAGACCGCTTGCAGTCGATCCACTCCGGACGGTTCCAGACGCACTAGGCGCTCGGGGCGCACGGACAATTCATTGAGTGTCTCTAACAGGCGCTCTTTGAGCTGTTTAAAAGAGCGATCGGCTTTTCTGTGTTCATAGTTCAGAGCTTCAGAATTACTACCGCGTTGCCCAAGTACATCGACGCGCGGGGTAAAAACACTCACTTCCGCCAAGAGCTGCTTCAGACAGAGATACAGCTCATCAGGGGTGGCTCGCTTGGAGGCGCTAATATGATCGAGCTGCGCGGTGTAGCGGCTTAGAGTTTGCAAGGCCAGACGGAAGCGGAAGATGCGACTGCTGAACTCGCCATTGTCCTGACCACCCTTGTAGTCTTCCAGCTGGCGACAACGGTCAAGCAACTCCTTGAGCAAACTGCCAACCAGGTGCTGCAACGCCGGCACGCCAGCAATTACTATGCTAGGCGGGATGAACTCAGCGTCCTGTTCGATGCGATCGTTGCGCCAAACCAGGCGGGCGATCGGAATTGACTGTTCTTCCGGTTGCAGATACTGACCATCTGCGGCTGTGCCCGGCGAATATTGGCTATGCTTGAGGGCAATGCGCAAACTGTGGGTTAGCACCGGAATATCGATTGGGTCGCCACCCTGATAGAGATCGGGCATCGGCACGGGGCTCTCCGTGTCCAGATAGCGTTGTCCGAGCGCCTTCTGGTTGATTCGATGCTTGGGCAGGGCCAGGTAGACGATTAGACTGGCATCCGCGCCAAAGGCTTCACTGCTTAAGACCAGCGGCGTCACCGTTGCGGTGTCGGGCAACTGCACCCAGGTGCCATCCTGAAACACTAGGTCGGCAGTCTGAACTTGCACGATGTTTTCGACCAACAGATTTTCATCAAGCTTGGCTGAGATAACACCCCAGTGATCTCCGGCAAGGGTTTTCCAGACCTTGTCGATGGTGGCGTGCAGGGCCTGGTCCTGATACTGAAAATGCTGCGGCTGCAAAAACAGACCATGATGCCAGTAAAGTGGTTTATGCATGATGTGCCTCGATTCCTATCAATAGTCACGGTCAGCGACTATTGGCTGATAACGCTGTTGGTTCATTATTCGACGGCCCGGCCACAGGTCAATTAACCTGAATAGCCACCGAAGCTATTTCTTGTTCGCCCGCATCTAACCAGATCTTCAAGCGCGCCGGGCGCTGACGCACGACCTCTTTGTTGAGCGGCCACAGACGGGTAAGTAAGCCGGTTTCTAACGATTCTGATACGGCCGGGATACTGATCAAACGGGTCACCGTTTTGTATTCATCGAGCCGATAATAGCCCGCCAGAATACCCACATAGCGTACGCCCTCTTCTCGATCAAGGGTCAGGGTCATGCTGCCGCCGGGCATCAGATAGAGCTGCTTTTCGGCCAAAAAGCTGGCATCCAATGCCGACTGAGTCAGCATATCCGCTAAACCAAAGGGGTCTTGACGCAGTCGATTGAAATTCTTGGGGTTATCGAGTTGAATCACCTTGACCACCGTGGCATGACTGGCGCCCTCAAAGACATTGAGTTCGTCCTGGGCTGAGATGCGCAGCAATAGGGCCTCGTTCTCATACAGCCATTCCTGCGCTTGGGGAATTGTACTCGCCGTCAGGGTCCATTTGCGTGCTCGATCGTCCCACTGCCAGCCGGTGCGGTCTTCACTGGCCTGACTGGCCTGTTCCGCAGCAGTCAGGTTTTGCGTCGGCACCTCGCTGGTAACCGGTAGCTCCACTCCAGGCAAGGCTTTACTCAACAGCTGCTGGACCATGCCCACCCCACCACCAGCCGGGTTAGCCCCGATCAAGCCCAGTGGCAAGGCGCTGTCATTGGCCTGGGGTGAGTCCTGCGCTACCTCTACCGAGGCCATAGGCTGTACCACCATGCCTGGGGCATAGGTTTCGATCGACCCGTCCCAGGCCTGGCCTTGCGGCGGCTTTTTAAGCAGCGCACAGCTGGTCACCAGTAGGCACAGCGTTACCGCTAGACCGACTTGACACCCTCGCGCTGTTGTTACCCGACTGCGCTGCAAGATACTAAACCCTTATTCACCAGACCAATTATCAGTGGAGGTGCTCGAGGCCGTTTCATGATTCCAGGTAATGCTGTTGAAGGTGAACTTCACCTCTTCATAGGGCATAAAGTCATCGAAACTGGCGTCCAACATGTTGGGCGAAATGGTTTCGATCTCGACTACTTTGGCGCCTTCCAATTCGATCGAATAGTAATGCACTGGCTGGCCATCGCTGCCGGTGTCGGCACTGCGAAAGAACATAATCGAGCAGGTGAGGCCCTTCGGCTCTGCGAGCAGCTGGTACAACAGCGGCGACGATTTATCGATCAATTTGGTGATACGTAGGTATTCGTGTCGGCGGGACGAGGTGATTTGGCCGCTCAGACGATCGGTTGCGATGCTGCCCTTCTGCGCGAAGCCAACAACATAGATCTCATCTTCGTGTTCTGACTTGAAATAGGCACCGATGCTTTCTTTGGTGCATGCGCCTTCAGTAATGGAATCGCCTTCTTCGGTTTCAATACTCATGAAAATATCTGTAGCCATGATCTCTTCCTTAATAGGTTGTTAGTGATCAAACCAAAAACCAACGGTGCCTGCTGCTATCAAGGCAGGCGACACCGTAGGTCTTTTTCTCTAATTAGCACACTAGACGTTCAACGCTAGGCTCGTTCCAGCACACCGGTCAGCGACAGGGTGAAGTTTGCGCCCATAAACTTAAAGTGCGGCGTAACCTCCAGACCCACTTCATACCAACCCGCTTCGCCATCGACTTCAGTGACGATAATCGCCGCTTTACGCAATGGCCGCTGGCTGCGCGTTGCCGGCGATGGATTTTCTTGGTCGGCGATATACTGGCGAATCCACTTGTTCAGTTCGCTTTCCAGATCGGCACGGCTTTTCCAAGATCCCAGGTTTTCACGCTGCAGAACCTTGATATAGTGCGCTAAGCGGTTGACGATAAACAGATAGGGTAGCTGAGTACCCAGCCGATAATTAAGCTCCATGGCCTTCTCTTCCGGATCGGAGCCGAATATCTTAGGCCGCTGAACCGAGTTCGATGAGAAGAAAGTGGCGTTATCAGAGCCTTTACGCAAGGACAGTGAGATGAAACCCAGATCGGACAGTTCCATTTCTTTACGGTCGGAAATGACCGTTTCAACCGGTCCATCCAGACCTTGGGCGCCATCGCGCTCAACAGCATTGACCGCCATATTGAGGATCGCACCACCGGATTGAGGCCCGATAATGTTCGGACACCAGCGGTAGTTGGCAAAGCTTTCGGTCAAACGAGTGCCATAAGCATAGACCGAGTTAGACCAGAGGTAATCGCTTTTGCCCTGAACGGTTTCGGCGTATTCAAAGGTTTTAACCGGCTTGTTAACGCCGTATTGGACACGACCCATAAAATCAGGCAACACCAAACCCAGGCTGCGCGCGGTATCGTGCTCGCGCAGACCCTGCCAGGCCTTATATTGCGGGCCGTCAAAGATGGATTCGACTTCCGCCAGGCTGGCCAATTCAGAAAAATCCTGTAAGCCGAACATTGCTGGGGCGGCCGAGCTGATAAAGGGCGCATGGGTGACCGAACTCAGGTCTGCCATTTGCTTGAGGAACTCAACATCGGCCGCACCATAACTGAAGTTATAGTCGCCTAAGACCACACCGACAGGCTCGCCACCAAACTGGCCATATTCCTGGGTATACACAATCTTATAAAAAGCCGATTGGCTCAGCTTGGGCGCGTCTTCGAAGTCCTCTTTCAACTCATCGAGGGTAACATCAAGCAGTTCGATCTTGATATTTTCATCAAAGTTGGTGCGATTGACCAAAAACTGCAACCCACGCCAGCTGCGCTCGCTTTTTTGGAATTCTGGATGATGCAAAATTGCATCCATTTGTCGACTCAGACGGGCGTCCAACTCGGCAATCATATCGTCTACGGCCTTTTTATCGACCTTAACAACCATCTCGTCTTGTTGCGCCAGCATGCCCGACAAAAGCCGTTGCACACCGGCCTTGGCCAGATCGAAGCCATCGCTATGCTCTTCTAGGCGGGTCTGTGACATGACCTCATCTAGGAGTGATTGAGCTTGCTTACTCATCGCAAAACCCTCTATTTCTTATCCAATTATATGAACCGCAGACGCCGACTAGGCAGCGTCGAATGTTTTGGTGTCTCTTAAAGACCCAATTCGTGTTTTAGCTGATCGCGCTTGTCCGGGTTCTCAAGCATCAGCTTGAGCGTCTTGCGCAGTCCCGGCACGTTGCCAATGGGTCCCTTCAAAGCCTTGAGCGCATTACGGGCTTCGATGGTTTTACGCAACTCTGGAATGGCATCAAGGATCGAGTCGGGCTCAAAATCCTTAATCTTGCTGACCGGCAGGTGCACATCGATATTTTCACCCCCATCGGTCAGGTGATTTTCGATGCTAAAGTTGAGGGTCACGCCGAGATTTTCGATGACTTCATCGAAATTGGCCTTGTTGATATTGATCGGTGAGCGATCGGCCAAGGGACTGGCATTGTCTTCCGTTGAAAACTTGCCCAATACCATCATCTTAAATGGCAACTCAACCCGCTCGGTCGTAGTGCCGTTTGCTGGACGGTACGAAATGTTAATACGCTCTTTGGGGGCAACACTACCCGTCGTATTTTTAGCCATAACTCCTCCTCGAAGTCCTCTTATATATAACGAGCTAACGAGCTAAGGCCCGAGCGCGCGGATAAAAAATCTATGCTATGAACGGTGCACTTCGAAGGTGAGTTAATGTGAATTTGCCCTGTCAGTACGGTCATTGGTATTTGGACTAAGCTATTCTCTTACATTCATTATTGTTGTTGCTGGCGTGAGGCTACTGCAAAATCTGGAATCACAGTGTTCTTTTAGACTAGCTAGTCCTGAGAATAATACAGTGTAATAAGAAAAACCAGCAGTAGATAGCCTGATAAGGCCCGAAAGGGCGGTTAAGTTGGCCGACGTTTCGGGCCAGTTTACAAGGTAGGTCGCGCTAACATAAAAAGGGAGCAAGGGGCCCGTATCGGCCCCTTGCGGTCAGGCGTTGAGGCCGGATTCGGTCAACAGGGCAGCCATTTTTTCGCCGGCTACGGCGCTGCCTTCATCGCGCTGCCATTCGATATAGCGCGAACAGAAGGCTGCCACCTCCGCGACACCGGTCAGGGCCTTGAGATCTTCCGCGGCACGCACACCAAAGCCGATCGCCAAGGGTAGATCGGTATGCTGGCGGATGCGCGCGACATACTGCTCAAATTCGGCACCCCACTGGGTTTGCTTGCCGGTTACCCCCATGCGGGACACCACATAGATCATACCGCGCGCCGCACGTGCGATTTTTTCAATGCGCGCCTCGGCGGTGTTCGGCGTCACCATCAGCACCGGCGCCAAACCTAGGGCGTCCAGCTTGGGCAACCAGGGCTCCAATTCTTCTACTGGCATATCGGGAATGATCATCGCCTTAAAGCCGGCCGCCGCGGCGTCCTCGAACAGCTTCTCCAAGCCGTAGCGATAGAGCGGATTGAGATAGCTCATCAGCACAAAGGTGGCCTCTGGGTGGCGAGCACTCACGGTTTTAGCCAGTTCTAGCGTCGCGCGCACCGAGCCACCCTGCTTCAGCGCCTCATAACAGGCGTTGACCAGGGTATGGCCATCGGCCACCGGATCACTAAAGGGCACCTGCAACTCGATCATCTTGACCCCGGCCTCGACCAGGCCGGCGATGGCGAGCTCGTTTTCAGCCAAGGATGGAAAGCCGACCACGGCATGGGACATTACCTGTAATTTAGCGTGTTGAATCGGCAGCATTAGCTTTCTCCTTGGCTGGCGGCAAACAGTTCTTTGGCACGCACCGCTTCGCGCTCTAAAAATTCAGACCACTCTGGTTGCGGAAAGGCGCGCGCTATGTTGAAAATGTCTTTGTCCCCCCGGCCGCTCAAATTAATAATGACATGTTGATCCGGGCGCATGCTCTTGGCACGCTTGAACCCACCGGCTAGGGCATGGGCCGATTCCATCGCAGGGATAATGCCCTCCGTTTTCATCAAGAGTTTAAAAGCATCAGTCACTTCATGGTCGAGCGCGCTTTCCGGGGTAACCCGTCCGGTTTGGCTCAGATGGGCCAGGATCGGCGATACGCCAACATAATCTAAACCGGCCGCAATAGAATGAGTATCGCCGAGCTGGCCATCCTCATTTTGCAAAAACAGCGTCTTATAACCTTGGGCGATGCCCGTCTCGGCGGTATTGGGCAAGAGCCGGACCGAATGCTGGCCGGGCGCCAAGCTGATGCCGCCCGCCTCGATACCCACTAAGGCTACCTCAGGATCATCGAGGAAAGCGGAAAACGCGCCCATGGCATTGGAACCACCACCGACACAGGCAACCACCTCATCGGGTAAGCGGCCAATCTGCGCCAGAGACTGGACCTTCATCTCCTGCGAAATCACACTCTGAAAGTAGCTGACCATTTCCGGGAATGGGGCCGGACCACAGGCGGTACCGAGCACATAGTGCGTGGTTTCCACGCTCGCGGCCCAATCGCGCAGGGCCTCATCGAGCGCTTCTTTGAGGGTCCGGGCACCGGTCTCAACGCCGACTACCGTCGCGCCCAACTGGCGCATCCAAAAGACATTTGAGTATTGCCGTTCGATATCATCGGCACCCATATAGATGGTCGCGTCCAAACCCAGGCGGGCCGCCATAATGGCCGTCGCCAAACCGTGCTGACCAGCGCCGGTTTCAGCTATTACCCGCTTCTTACCCATACGCTGGACTAACAGGCCCTGACCGAGCACATTGTTCATCTTATGCGCGCCGGAATGGTTCAGGTCTTCCCGCTTGAGCCAGAGCTGGGCCCCGCCCAATTGGGCCGACAGCCGTCGCAACGGCGTCAGCGGCGTCGGGCGGCCACTGAATTCTTGGGTAAGGGTGAGATATTCTTGCCAAAACGATGGCTCTTCACGCAGTTCAAAGAACATGGTCTCCAGCTGTTGCAGGGCTGGGAGCAGAATTTCGGGCACATAGCGGCCGCCGAATTCACCAAAAAAGCCATTGTTGCTGCGTATCATCATAATTCCTTAGTTGAAGCTGAGCTGGACATGTCGTTTAGGCTGGTTTGCAGCGCACCACCCGATGAAGCCATTAGGGCGTGACATTAACTAAACGGTTTAGTAAAGTTTGCACCAAGACAATTAGACAATCAAGCAGTTTTTATGGCCCAGAATTCAAAGAAAGACCAGATCGCCCATGCTGCCCTGCCTTTGTTCCTGGAATTCGGTTTTAAGGGCAGTTCGGTGGATATGGTGGTTAAACAAGCTGGCGTGTCCAAACCCACCGTCTACAACCATTTTCCCGACAAGGCGGCGCTGCTCTGCTATGTGCTTCAGGTCTGGCTGCGCGATCGGCCCGCACCTCGGCTGGAGGCCGCCACCTTGGACGAGCTCGCCGACCAACTCGACCGGGACTGCTTTAGCCCCGCCAGCTTAGGGCTGTATAGGTTGGTAATAGGTGAGAACGGCCGATGTCCGGCGGCTAAGGCGTGCTTTCAGGCCGGATTCGATCGGCCCTGGCGTGACGAACTTACGCGCTGGGCGCTCGAACGGGGTTTCGATCCGCAACCAATAGAGGCACACTTCAGCCATCTTCTGCTGAGGCACCTGTTCGATGGAACCCTTTGATGTTCGTTATGACCTCTTTAATGGTGCCCAAATCAAGCTGACAGCCGACAGGGTATCACCCGACGAGCTAAGCAGACTGATCGGCCAACTGAGCGACGCGGGTAAACAACTGGTCTGGCTCACCTTACCGATTCACCAGGCCCACCTGATCGCCTGCTTTACCGAGCAAGGCTTTGTCTTCCAGCTCTGTCAAGAACAGGAACTGACCCTGGTGCTGCGGATCCAGGCCGACGCCTATGCCCCTTTCGCACCGACGCACACCCTTGGCGTCGGTGGGCTGGTGTTAAACCCGGCGGGCGAGGTATTGCTTATTCGCGATCGCATGATGCGCGGACAGGGTTTTAAATTGCCCGGCGGCTATGTCGATATGGGGGAGTCGGTGCAACGGGCCGCTGAACGTGAAGTGCGCGAAGAAACCGGGATTCGGGCTAGCTTTAGCGCACTGGTCGGCTTAATCGGCAAGTACCCCCATCAATACAACAAGGGTAACCTGTACCTGGTTTGCCGGCTTACCGCGCTAAGTACAACGATCGAAATACAGGACACTGCCGAGATAGAAGCCGCCGTCTGGATGCCGGTCGCCGATTATCTCGCCGACAGCCAAAGCAGTCGATTTCACCGCCATCTGGTGGCATCGCTCACCGACAGCAGTGGCTTAACGCCGAATGCCTTCGAATTTGACCCCGATCCGCTCGGCAGCCGAGAGATCCTGCTGGCCCCCTAAACGGCGCTAAGCATTGTGAACCGTCTTAAGGCTGCTGGGCCAGCGCTTCGTCACCCACTCGTTATCGACAAGGCGCCGTGCGACGGGCCAACGGCGGGACCGAAGCGGCCGAGGCGACCGAGGCTTACTGCAGTTACACCGCAGGTTTAGGTCTTCGATCGGCTGCTTACTGAGCCAATATTTGAGAGGTGATTCGATTATAAAACCAGACCAATCTGGCAGCCAAGTTCAATTCTACTGAATGAAAAACCAGCCGATAACGATACTCATCGCGTACCAGACCGTGGGAGAATACATTTAACTGAGCAAAATGCCGATGGTGTATTAAAGTTCTCGACGGCCAGGTGTTGAGCCCTACAAATCCGAATCCAACCTAATCATAATAAGATGGAGCAACAAATGAGTGATATTAGCTTTCCGATCAAGGGCTCATGCCAGTGTGGCGGCGTGACCTATGAGCTGCTTTCCGCGCCGCTAAAGGTCCTTGCCTGTCACTGTGTTCAATGTCAGAAATTGTCGACCAGCGCCTTTAGCATCACCGCCGTGGTCTTGGCGAGCGAGCTGGTGTTTCATGGTGCCATGGCGGATTGGAGTCGAACCTGCGACAGCGGCAATCTCAGCAGCGCTAAGTTTTGTCCGACCTGCGGCAACCGGATCTATCATGTGAACCCGGCTGAACCCAATAATATCAAGTTGAAGGCCAGCAACTTGGACGACACCCGAGTGCTCAACCCCTCTGCCCATATCTGGGTAAGCGAAAAGCAGGACTGGTTTCAGTTGCCCGAAGGCGTACCCACCGCCGAAAAAGGCGCCTAACCAACACCCAGACGTCGGGCCAGGCGGTCCGGCCAAAAGCATCGGCACAGATCCAATTGCGTTACCAAAGCGTAATTTCAACACCCTGAATTCGGAGATATTGCGTTGAATCGCCTACGTTTAGTAAGCCTGGCTCTGGCCACCTCCTTGGCCGCTCTCTCGGCGAATGCCTATGACGATACCGGTCTCAACTTGGGCGTGGGTCTGGTGACTTCGGATCTAACCGCCGATGTGGTCGAAAAACCCTTCTTTCCCGGCCTGCAGACCGACACCAAACAGTGGATGCTACTGCCTGGCCTCAGCTATCAATGGCAACAGTTTGGTCTGGGTATCAACGGCATCAACTGGCGCAGCTTGGAATCGGCCGCGCTGCAGACCAAACTGAGCGTCGGTTATCCGAGCAGCAGCATGAGTGTCGGTGGGCAACGCGGTTGGTTCCGTTATGGCTTCAATGCGGCACTGCAGTATAGCGACGGGTTGGCAGGCCGGTTCGGAACCACCCTCGGCCCCTTAGGTTATGAGCGCTCGGTTGGTTTTGACGATCGGACTGATGAACTGAGTGAAAAAGTATCACTCGGAGCGCCGATCTTTATCAGCAAAAAATGGCGCCTCACCGTTATTGGCACCCTAGCCTGGTTGCAAGACAACAAAGCCTTCACACAACAAAAACTCGATATCGCGCAACCGCTAGCACAAGGTCACTACCGGGGTGCCGAAGCCAATATATTTGCTATCTATCGGCTCAATGACGCCACCCGATTATTGCTGTCAACGACGCTCAGCCGCCCGGATAATGACCTGGTGCAGGAAGTCGCTGCAGTACAACCGCTCCAACTGAACCTCTTTGCCCTGCTCAATTATCGCTTTGGATCCTCTGGGGCGGAATAATTGGCACTGGCATCGCTTCGGGTTTCGGTTAGACTCCTCGACCTAAGCGACCGGGCAGCTGTATTGCCAGTCCGCGCTATCAGAAGGGAAACCCATGGCCAACGCCGATTCACTGGTTGTACTCGATTTTGAAACCACCGGCCTGTCACCCGACCAAGGTGATCGGGCGATCGAGATTGGTGCGGTGCGCATCGAGAACGGTCGTGTCACCGAGCATTTTCAGTCACTGATGAACCCGGGTCGGCGAGTGTCGCCCTTTATTGAAAACTATACCGGTATCAGCAATGAGCTGCTCAAGGATGCGCCGCCTTGTGGCGAGGTGATGGCCGAGTTTGCTGACTTCATCGGCACCAGCAACTTATTGGCGCACAACGCGTCGTTCGATAAACGCTTTCTCGATGCCGAACTGCAGCGCATTAACAAGCCCTATGCTGGCGAGTTTACCTGTTCACTTCTAGTCTCGCGGCGGGTCTTCCAGTCCGCCCCGAACCATCGCTTAGGCACCCTAGTCGACTACTGCAACATCGAATCGACCGGCGATTTTCACCGGGCCCTGTATGACTCTCAGATGACCGCACAACTTTGGCTCGCGATATTGGCAAGCATCCGCACCACTTACCAGCGCAGCGAAATCCCCTTTGCGTTGATGCAGAAACTGTGCAAAACGCCCAAGCCGGGTATCGCCCGATTATTGGCCGTGCCGAGCTAGCCGTTTGCGCTAGCACAGTTCAGTAATATTGACTGATCAGCGCTGGTATTTTATCTTATTGAGCTGTTCTTTCAGTTCGAAAGTGGTGGTCAAGTCGATCTGATATAGATTGGCCAGCGCGGCGACGTAATACAACACATCCACCAGCTCTTCGGCGATTGACCCTTTCAGCTCACTCAGGGTGGGCTGGCCAACCTTTTCTGCACGGATGGCTTCCGACAATTCACCCACCTCTTCAACCAGTTTTAAAAAGTAGCCGGGATCGGGCCGGTCTAGGGTATCAACTGCTTGGATATGGGCCTGCAGTTCGACTAGGTTCATGGGACGCCTCGCTCTGAATTGGGCCGACGGCTGGCCGACTGTTGCGCTCGATTGTGCCCGCTCGGCAACGAAAGTTCATCAAAAAACGCGCGTCTTGATGCCGAGCAAGGCGACTGACAAAACTGACTCTAAATGTAGCGCTAAGCCTTATACTCGGCCCTAAGCGCACAGACGCACCTCAAGGAGCGACGATGAAAATTGGTGAATTAGCAAAAAAGTCTGGTTTATCCGCCCACACCCTGCGATTTTATGAAAAAAGTGGCCTACTGCGAGCCACCACTCGCACGCAGAGCAACTATCGGCTATATAGCCAGGGCGATTTGGACACCGCCGTCTTTATTCGACGCGCCCGCGAGATTGGCTTCAATCTGGACGAGGTCGGGGTGTTCCTATCGATTCGGTCTGACTTATCCGCCCATGTCTGCGCCGAAGCCAAGAGCTTGGCCGATCGCAAGATAGAGGAAGTGACGCACAAGAGGGACCAACTGACGCAGATGTTAAGCGCATTGCACAAACTCTCAAACGCCTGCTGCGGTGGCAGCGAAAGCGCCGAGTATTGTACGATTATCGAGGCCCTTGATCAGCCTCAGGACCACTAATCAGTTCACGAATGAGCCCCGCCAACTGCATCACCCCGGCTTGGTTCGCCCAACTGGTGCGCACGACCAAGGCCACCTCGCGGTGCCGCCCCGGTTCCCGAAACTCAATAAAGACCAGGCCACTGTCAAGTGCGCTCAAGGCTGCGACCGCCAATTGCGGCACCAAGGTGATGCCCTGATGATTGGCCACCAACTGCATCAGGGTGAACAGGCTGGATCCGGCGACCTCGTTGTCGGTCGATAACTGGCAGACTTGCAGGGTATGGCCGCTCAGGCAGTGACTTTTTTCGAGCAACAACAACTTGTGCCCAAGCAGATCTGCCGCGCTCAGGCTAGTGGCTGGCGCCAGTGAATGGCCACGCGGCAGCGCGACATAGAAGCGATCATCAAATAGCGGCATAACCTGCAGCGTCTCGGTGTCGAACGGCAGCGCTAAGATGCCGACATCGAGTGCCCCCGATGTGACCGCCTGGACCAGCTCGTTACTGGTTTTTTCGCTATTCTCCAAGCGTAAGGGAGATGTTTGCCGATGCACCGCCGGTAGCAGGCGTGGCAGTAAAAAGGGCGCGATGGTGGGGATCAGCCCAACTTTTAACGCCGCGATCGGCCGCTGGGTCGGATCCGCCGAACCCAGCCAGCGGTCCGCCAAGGCCAACAGCTGTTCCGCATCGGCGGCCAACCGTTTGGCTTCGGCCTTAATAATGATGTTGCGCTTATTAATCCGCTCGACCAACTGCACCCCGAGCAGGGATTCCAGCTCGGCAATACTGGCGCTCATGGTCGATTGGGTGACGAAACACAGCTCCGCAGCTTGGCCAAAATGACCGGTTCGCACAAGAGCGACTAAGTACTGCAGCTGTTTAAAGCTCGGATAGTGCACCGCCATGGCTCAACTAAGCTCCTTAACCAAGCTTTGCCGCAAAGTTTGCGGCCCGAGCAAGACAAAACCAACGGTTCGCTCGTCCAACTTTGCCCGACCCACCAACCCTTCGTCCTGCTCGATAAAGCTCCAGCGTGCGCCTGGAGGCGCCGGCACCAAGCTGATCGGCACGGCCGGTGTTTTCACCGCCACCGGCATCAGGGGAAAGACGATATCGGTCGGCGTTCCGGTCAGAGTCGCCGCCAGTGCCCGTGCAGCATGCATAATGGGCATGATGTAGGGCAACCAGCGCTCACCGTATTGGGCGCAATCCCCCAGTGCCGAGATACGGGGATCATCGGTTTGGCCGAGCGGGTTGACCACTATGCCACGCGAGACCGTCAGACCGGCGGCGCTGGCCAGATCGACATTGGGTCTCAAGCCGACTGCACTGAGCACCAGATCGACCTCCAAGTGTTGATCATCGGACAGGGTTAGCGTGAAGCCCGCCTTAGCTTGGTCGATTCGGGCCACGGTCTGGCCCAACTGCCACTGTACGCCCGCTGCGGTCAGTTTTTGCTCGACAAAACGACCGGCTGTTTCAGGCAACAGGCTCGCCAGCGGCCATGGATCCGGACCGATTACCGTGACTTGTTTGTCGGCATGGAGCAGGTCATTGGCGAATTCACAGCCAATCAGACCCGGACCGATAATCGCTACCCGATCCGCCTTTGCCAGGCGCTCGCGAAACAGTTGGTAGTCGTGAATCTGATTGACGCGCACCACCTGATCGGCGCCGTCACCGGCCGTGGGTAAGTGCAGCTGTTCAGCCCCCCAGGCCAAGACCAGTTGATCGTAGTCGACTGGTCCCTGGTCGGTCAGCACCTGCTGTCGGTCGCGATCGATGCCCGTCACCTGGGTCTGCACCAGAACCTGCAGATCGTATTGGGCGGCCATCTTAGCCGCCGGTGACAGAATCAGCTGCTCCGGTGACTTGCCCACGGCGAGGGCATTGGACAGCATGGGCTTGCTATAGGAGTCGCCATTGTCGCGCGTGATCAGCGTGATCCGGGCGAGTGGGTCCTTTTTACGCACTTCCCGGGCCAGCGTATAACCTGCCATACCGGTGCCAATTATTACCAGATTCATAAAGGTTCCTACTAAAGTTCGACCATTTCGAAGTCTTCTTTCGCCACGCCGCATTCCGGGCAGGCCCAATCGTCAGGGATGTCTGCCCAGCGCGTGCCGGCGATCAACCCTTCCTCGGGCAGGCCTAAGGCTTCGTCATAGATAAAACCGCAGACGATACATTCAAACTTTTTAAAATCACTCATAGTGCTGTTCTCCAATGGGGTTCGGGTTAACTCGGCTATATTGGCTAGGGCTAAGGATTGGACTTTAGGTTGTCCAAGGTAGCTTGATAATGTTGAGCATGACGCTGCTCGACCTTGGCCAGGGCCGCAAAACGCTTTTCCGCCTTTAGCAGCAGTCGGCTGAATAATTCAGCGTGCTCTTTTGACTCCTCGATCTGCTCATCCATTTCGTTCACGGCCGCTTGGTTGCCTTCGAGCATGGCGGTATTACGGAATTCCGGATACATAGTAGTGTATTCGTAGGTCTCCCCATCGATGGCCAGTTGCAACATGGTTTCGACGCTCAGGCTGTCGGGTGGAAATAATAGCTCTAAATGGCCGTGAGCATGCTTCGTTTCTTGCTCAGCGGTGGCCTCAAATATCTGTGCCACATTCTCCGCCCCCAGGCGACGGGCATGCTTGGCAAAATAAAGATATTTACGGTTGGCCATGCTTTCGCCGGCAAAGGCGGCTTCTAGGTTTTTGATGGTTTGGCTCATAATCTGTTCCTCAGTTGGTTAGGAAACAGATCTTACCTAGGTTATTTAATCGCTTATAACGAATAAAATCAATATTATATATTGAACAAACCACTTAAAGTGATCAGCTTTCGCAGGCGCGACCTAATTCTGAAAAAGCCAGGCGATTTAAGCCGTAAATGGCTTCGACATTGGTCAGCAACTTATGCAGAATAAGCTTCCTAATTTATAGCTGGACCCGCCGTGCCGCTTACGCCTGAAGAAATCGATCAGTTTCATACTCGGGGCTACCTGATACTCAACGCGACCGAGCGCGGCTTTATCGATACGGCCCAATTGGCCCGTATGCAGGATGCGGCCGAGCAGCAGTTGCTCGACGCCCAACAACCCTTGGAGCTGGAAACCAGTACCGGCTACCCCGGCGCACCGGACTCTGTCCAGGCGCGGGGCGGCAGCACGGTGCGGCGCCTGTTAGGCGCGCACGGTCGGCACCGCAGTTGGCAAGCCTGGGCGACCAACAAGGCCGTAGTTGAGAGTCTGGCGACCCTGTTGGACGGTCCTGGCGTGGTGCTCAATCGAGTGCACCACAATTGCCTAATGACTAAAAATCCACGCTTTAGCAGTGCCACGGGTTGGCATCAGGACATTCGTTATTGGGCGTTCGACTTGCCTGAGTTGATCAGTGTCTGGCTGGCGCTGGGCAACGAGAGCGGCGAAAATGGCGGACTGAGGGTGGTGCCGGGCAGTCATCGACTGGCTCTAGCGAGCGAGCGCTTTGACCAACAACTTTTTTTGGATCCCGACCGCGCTGACAATGAACCGCTGTTGGCACAGGCGGTCGATCTGACCTTGGCCGCCGGTGAGGTGCTGTTTTTTCACTGCAAACTGCTGCACAGCGCAGCACCGAACCACAGTAACCGCACCAAATATGCGTTGGTCTTCACTTACCACGATGGCCGCAATGGCCCGGTAGTTGGGAGTCGATCGGCGGCCCTATCGGGCATTAGACTGGCCGACTGAGACGCGTGCCGAGAGCAATCGAAACCACCTACTGCTTTAGGGCAATACGCCCGGCCTTGACCACCTGAGGTCGAATTCGAACCCGACCCGAGAGAATATAGAGGTCGCCATTGGTGCCCACCAGCTGGATGGGCACAAAGGCCGCCTTAGCAATTGCGGCGTTGGCGTGCAAATGCTCGGTTTCACCGTGCACTGGGATAGCGATTGTCGGTTGAACCCAACGATACAGCTCGGCGACCTCATCGGCACAGGGGTGACCGGAGGCATGGATCGGTTTAGCCGCAGCCTTGGCGACCACTATGTGCACCTGTTTGCGTTCCAGCGCGGCAATCAGCCGGGCGACACTGTGCTCATTACCCGGAATAACGATTGAACTGAAGATCACCGTATCGCCGACGTCCAACTCGCAAGCGTAATGGCTGTTGTTGGCAAGCCGATTCAACGCCGTACGCGGTTCGCCCTGACTGCCGGTGGCGACCAATAAGACTTCCGACTTGGGCAAGTAGGCCAGATGACTGGCTTCGATCAGGCGCAGATCCTTGGGCCAGACATCGGTCGCCTGGGCGGTACTGACCATATTCTGCAAGGACCGCCCGAGCAAGGCCATATAACGTCCGGTTTGTTGCGCAATTTTCGCCAAGGTAATAAGCCGCGCGATATTACTACCAAAACAGCCCACCACAACACGGCCCTCGGCGGCCTCAACTAACTCATACAGGCCGTCATAGAGTTCCCCCTCCGAGAGCGAACGGCCGGGTCGATTGGCGTTGGTGGAATCGCACACCATGGCGGTGATGTTCTCGTGCGCCAATTCCTGAAACGGCAACGGATCGAAGGGTTCACCCACCACCGGCTGATAGTCGATCTTCCAATCGGCGGTGTGGAACACATTGCCGGCAGCGGTGCGAATCACTAGGGAATGCGGCTCGGGCAGGGAATGCGTCAGAGGTAACCATTCAACATTGAACGGGCCAATATCGATGCGTGCACGCGATTCAACTTCTATAATTGGCACCTTGCCCGCCAGGCCGACCTGGGCCAGCTTGCGGCGCAAAAATTCAGCGGTAAAGGCGGTGGTGTAGACCGGGCAGCGAAACCGACGCCAGAGTTGCGGCACCGCTCCGAGGTGGTCTTCATGCGCGTGAGTGATCACGATTCCGACCAAATCCTCGTGCCGGTCGGCAATAAAGCTCGGATCGGCACTGACTACCTCATGCAAGGTCGTGGCATCTGGGCTCAGGCTGGCATTAAAGGTGACACCGCAATCGACCATCAGCCATTTGCCGGCATGGCCGTACAGATTGAGGTTCATGCCGATTTCACCGGTACCGCCTAAGGGCAGAAACCAGAGGTCGTGCTCGCTGGGGCTGAGAGTGGAGATGGTGAACATTCCTTTTTAATAAACCAAATACTCGGTCGCGCGACCGATCTACCAGGATGATACGATGACAGGGGCCTTATCGCGACCTTTAAAGCCGGCAGATGTTAGCCGCGCCGGCGCAATGCACCACCTTTACAGGCTCTCGACACAGGCACAGCATGATCGACAGAGCTTGATCTACCGGTTAGGTCGATGACCGAGCGCCTCAGGTTTAGTTCCAAAAATGGCTAGTCTATTGGCCAAAAGCCCTTACACTGGGTTGCTATACTCCGCTTTGCAGGCCAAGGTATGACTGAGCGCATCGAATTGACCCCCAGCCAATGTCAACGCGCCCGAGCGGCCCGTGATGGCCACTTTTTTGTCGCCGCTGCCGACCTCTCGCCCTGGGGCAGCTACGCCACCTTTCAATGCGGGAATGCAACCTTATGACGGACTATCAAACTGTTTATCAACGCATCGACAGCCCCCTCGGCCCGATCACGCTGAGCGCGCATGACCAGGGCGTGCTCGGCGTCTGGTTTACCCGTCAGACCAGTCAACCGGCCGACCTGGGGCGGCCGTCAGCCGACCATGCTATGATTCGCTGGGCCCGCGCCGAACTGGCCGACTACTTTGACGGTCACTTTTCCGGCTCGGGGCGCAGTTTTAGTGTTCCGCTGGCAGCATCGGGCACACCGTTTCAATGCCTGGTCTGGCAAGCCCTAGGCACCATTCCCTATGGTCAAACCTGGAGCTATCAGGATCTCGCCGAGGCCATCGGCCGGCCCACGGCCGCGCGTGCCGTGGGCATGGCCAATGGCAAAAACCCGCTTTCGATCCTGGTGCCGTGCCACCGGGTGATTGGCAAAGGCGGTCAATTGACCGGCTATGCCGGCGGTATTGAGCGCAAAGTCTGGTTGCTCAACCATGAGGCAAACATCCCCCATAAGACCTCAGTCCGCTTCGACTGAGTCGAGGCCTGAACGGCGCCTCTGTCGTCTCTCGACAGCGCAAGTGGGTCGAGTCCCTGCGGCCAAAGCCTTGGCATGCACGAGTCCATCTGGCTGTTTATCACGCCTTAACTGGAGCTTATTGAGCGGTTTCGGGTAGACTGTGGCCGTCTATTCGGAACAGCTCTGGCGTGCCGGCCGAATTCGTCGACGGATCTGTCCATAACCCAGATCGGTCGAGGGCAAGCGATTGGTAATAATCGCTCGGTAACATTGCCTTGGCCCACGCCCGGCTGCGATAATCCCGCGCACCGGGCGACCCGAGGTAGGGCGCCAGACTATTGACCACCGAACATCCCTGACTGCTAAGGATCAACATGTTGCTCAACCTGTTAAAAGATTCACTCAATTTTTATCGGCGTAATTTTGTTTTTCTGGCGATGATTGTCTTACCCTTTTCGATATTTGTGGGTCTCTTTGAGCTGCTCTTTAATCAGCAGGAGCTGCCCGATAGCGGTCTACTAACCAATCCGTCAACACCCTTTTTGTTGTCTTTGTTGATCTACCCTATTTCCCAAGGCGCGCTGGTCCTGGCGATTGCCGCCTCAGTTGAGGGCCAATATCCGTCCTTGCCATCCCTCTGGAAGCAGGGTCTTCGGCTCTGGTTCCCGGTTGCGGCGGTTAACTTTCTCTATGCTGCGGCGATCCTCGGCGGGCTCTTTATGCTGGTCATACCGGGTCTGATCTTTATGGTGCGCTTTATGTTCGCGGAGTACGCGGTGGTGCTCAACAAACAGCATCCATTGGATGCCATGCGCACCAGCTGGACGCTCAGTGGCGGTTACTTCAGGCTAATATTGGGTGGGTTTTTGGTTATTACGGCGCTAATTTATTTTCCGGCGCTGATGCTCACCAATCTGCTCAATGAACTGGAGATTGCGCCTTTTTTCAGCGAGTTTTTGCCGTCGCAACTGTTCAGTGTGCTGGGGACCTTTTACGCCGTGTTTGTCTTTCGAGTCTTTCATCAGGCGCAGAATGACGTTAAGGCAACGCCAGACGCCTAATCAGCACGGCGCTATAAAGCGGGCCCATCCTAGTGATGGGCGTTCAATGCGGACCACCTAGTCCTCGTCGTCATCGGCTCCGGTGACCCGGGCAATGCGCTCACGCTCTTCCTGTTCTTCCTGAATCACGGCTTTAATTTCTTCCAGCACCGAGTCGACATTGGCATTCTCATCGTTGCCTTCGAACAGGCCGGTTAATTCATAGTCGACAGTTAACTCACCCGCGGCAAACAGCTCCCATATTTCTTCGGCGTATCGGGTTGTGGCCAGTTCGGGCGCGAAATGAGCATAGTACTGGGTCATCTTATTCACATCCCGGGCAAACATCGCCTGGGCATTGTTATTGGCCGCGGCATAGACAGCCTGCGGTAGATCGATCACGACTGGCCCATAAGCGTCGAGCAGGACATTAAATTCTGACAAGTCACCGTGTACCAGGCCAGCGCACAACATCAGCTTAATGTAATGCATCATCAGATAGTGATCTTCTAAGGCCTGCTCTTCGGTTAACACCACATCATCGAGGCGCGGTGCTACATCGCCCTGATCATCGGTTATCAACTCCATCAACAGCACGCCATCGATACAGCCATAGGTTTCCGGGACTCGAACGCCGGCGGCCTTTAACTGCGCAAGGGCGTCCACTTCGGCATTTTGCCAGATTTCTTCCTGCTGCTTGCGCCCGAAGGTCGAGCGTTTTTCCATGGCCCGCGCCCGACGACCGCTGCGCACGGCTCGGCCCTCCTGGTATTGTGCGGCCTTCTTAAAACTGCGCTTGGCGGCGTCTTTATAGACCTTGGCACAGCGAACATGGTCACCACAGCGGACGATGAAGATATCCGCCTCTTTTCCGCTCATCAGGCGGCTGATCACTTCGTTGATTAATCCATCGTCGACGAGTGGTTGTAGGCGTGCAGGAACTTTCATGGCAACCTTTCAAGTAGGGTGAACAACTCGGCTCGACCGTCCGATGTTGGCATCGGCCGAAAAATGACGACCATTCTAACACTTATGTGGGGTGTATATTCAATGACTCGATACAGACGCTGGCATTATTGCCGCAAAGCTATGCCGAGTAACTTGGCAGTTAGGACGAGCGTTGAGAAAGGGCTGGCAAGATAATGAGCCAACTGATACATCAGCCGCGCCGTGCTAGTCGGTTGACAAAATCGAACCGTCATCGCCACGGCTGATGATCAACTGCCTGCTACTGACCTATAACGTTGGTATCTTTCTTGGTTTTTTTCGCCGCTTTCTTTTCTTTCGCGGTCAGTAACGGCTTTTTTTTGTTCTCTTTGGTACTGTGCTGTTCTTTACTCATGACGGTTTCTCCAGGAAACGGGTGACACTGTTGGTCAAACTCTGTAATCGGTCTGCGAACAGGCATACAGCGCTAAAGCATCGTGAACGCTGCTTGCCAGTGAATTATGGCCCTAACGGCTACGAAGTAAAGACTGTTCTCTGGCCATGGCGTCGGCACCGCCCGCCTCGACACGGCTCAGGCGCACAAGTCGCCATCCGGATCAGATCCGGTCTATGCAACGCCCTAGAGATATCGACTGCGAATATGGGCCAAAAAATGCGCCGAATTAAGCGTTTCACCGGTCGCCTGAACCATCAGGTCGTCATAACTCAGAGACCGACCCTGGTGCCAGATATTGTCCGATAACCAACTGAAGACGGGTTCCAAATTGAGCTCGGCAATCAGCTCCGGCGCCTTCGGCACGGCCTTGAGCAGGGCGGCATGCAATTGGGCCGCATTCATCGCGCCCAGGGTATAGGACGGGAAATAACCGATGGCGCCGGCCGGCCAGTGAATATCCTGCATCGGCCCATCACGATAGTTACCCTCGGTGTTCAAGCCCAGATAGCGGTGCATCGCCTCATCCCAGCGCCCCGGTATATCCTTAACCTGTGCCGTCCCGGCAATCAGGTCGCGTTCAAGCTCATAACGGAGGATCACATGCAGGGGGTAGGTGACCTCGTCGGCATTGACCCGAATCAAACCCGGTTCGACATGGGTATAGAGCCGACGCATGTTGTCGGCCGCAAAGGCGGGATCCGCGCCCAGATATTGCCTGACTCGCGGCGCGATGGCATCGATAAAGACTTGCGAGCGGCCGAGCTGCATTTCAAAAAACAGGCTCTGGCTCTCGTGTACGCCCATGCCCATACTGCCCCCAACCGGCTGATGGCGCCAAGCTTCGGGCAAGCCGGCTTCGTAACGGGCGTGACCGGTTTCATGAATAATGGCCATCAGGCCTTCGATGACATTATCTTCATCATAGCGGGCGGTGACTCGGCTGTCCTCACTGACCCCACCGCTAAAGGGATGACCCGTTTCATCGAGGCGTCCGGCGTCGAAATCAAAACCCAAGACCCTCATCAATTCGCGCGCCAACTCGATTTGCTTGGCCTTGGCAACCGGCTGTGACTGGCGAATCAGCGGTGGTTGGCTGCTTTGTCGCGCGCGGATCTGTTCAAGTAGACTCGGCAATTCCGTTTTCAACTGGGCGAACAGCGGATCGATCCGTTTCATCCGAGTGCCGGGATCGAAGATATCCAGCAGGGCATCGTAGTCGCTCTGGTAGCCTCGCTCATCCTGCAGGGCGGCGCGTAATGCCTGAGCCTTTTCTTTGGCCAGATCAAAAACGGTCTGCAATAGGGGTTCGAAGTCGCGCCAGTTATTGTCACGGCGCATCTGCCGCCAGGCATGCTCACACTCATTAGTGGCCATGGCTTCGGCGGCGACCAAATCTTTCGGGATAGCGCAGGCACGCTGCCAATCGAGGCGCATCTCGCGCAGATTGGCATGTTGCCAGTCGGCGAGCAGATCTTGCCGATCGTTGGCCGCGGCAAAGGCCTCCACCAAGGCCGGTGCCTGCAATATTTCCGCACTCATCACAGACAGTTCGGCCAACGCCAAGCCCCGTGCCTGATTGGCCTTAGGCGGCATCATAACTTGCTGATCCCAACCTAACAGGGCATTGGCATGGCCCAACTGCGCCAGCCGGTAGAAGGTCTTGCTCAGTAGTTCGTAACTCATATGGGATCACCCTCGATTGGCAAATAGCTCAGAATGCGGTGTAAAAGTCGTACGTTAGTCGATCGAATCTTGTAGTTGTCGACTAATTTGGCCAGTATATCGGCAAATTCGACCTTCGGTACACCCAACCCATGCAGCTCATCGATGTCAGCGTCACGATTCAGAACCAGACCATTCTCGACCGAATCAATTGGCATGTGCCGGCCGGTCAATCGTGGGTTGTGCTGGGCACTAATGCCAGCGGTAAAAGCACCCTGGCGCGCCTGTTAACCGGCGAAATACATTGCTCACAAGGCCGTCTCGACGACCCGATTGCCGGCACGGCCTGGGTCTCACTGGAATCGCAGCAAGAACTCTATGAACGGGAGCTCTATCGAGATGACACCGACTTTCTCGACCATATCGATGACGGCACACCGGTCAGCGCCCTATTAGCGGAAATTGCCCCCTGGTCAGCGCAGCACGATCGTCTGGTTGCGTTGCTCAAGCTGACGCCCCTACTTCAGCGCGGTTATCGGGTGCTCAGTGCCGGAGAGGGGCGCCGCGTCATGCTCGCCCGTGCCCTGCTGGCGCAACCGGCACTGCTAATTTTGGATGAGCCATTCGAAGGGCTGGATCAAGCCAGTCGCTTGGATTTACACCGGGTGCTGGCCGAGCTGATCCAACAGGGCCAACAGCTGATGCTGTTAATCAATCAACTGAGCGACCTGGTGGTCGGCTTTCCTTATCTGGCTTTATTAAATAAGGGTGCAATGCTGTTTAGTGGTGCCATGCCGAGCGATATCGAGCAAGCCTGGCAGCAGCTGTTGGCCGTCGGTCGTCCCATGGCGGCCCTGCCGCCGCGCCAATCAGCCTTTCAATTGGCCCATTGGCCGGAGCATAAGCCATTAATCGATCTGGTCGATGGTTTCGTCCAATATGACGAGACTTATCAGTTCCAGGATTTCAATTGGCAGTTGCGACCCGGCAGCCATACCCAGGTGCGCGGCCCCAATGGGTGCGGTAAATCGACCCTCCTAGGCTTGATCACCGGCGACCATCCGCAATGCTATCGGAATCAATTAAAGGTACTCGGCTACCAACGCGGGCAGGGTGAGAGCATCTGGCAAATCAAGAAACATCTGGGCCTTGTCTCGGGCAATTTACATCGCGATTATCGCGTATCGGGCAATGTGCTGACCGCCGTATTATCGGGCCTGACCGATTCGATCGGCGTTTACCAGAGTGTCGGCACCAGCGAGACTGAGCTGGCCAAAAGTTGGCTGGCCCTGATCGGCCTGGCCGATAAGGCACAGCGGCCCTTTAAGGCATTGTCGATGGGCGAGCAGCGCCTGGTACTGATCGCGCGGGCACTGATCAAACAACCGCCGCTGCTGATTCTCGATGAGCCCACTCAGGGCTTGGATGATTTTAACCGCTTCTATGTACTCGATGTGGTGGCGCGCATCTTGGCGCAGGGCCCGACCACGTTGTTGTTCGTGTCCCATCGGCAAGACGAAACGCTGGCCTGCATTGAGCAGAACCTGGTGTTTGAACCCGATACCACCGGCCAAGCCCTGTTCCGCATCGTGCCGGATTAACACTGGCGCACTCAATCGGTCGCGGCGCGGCACGCGCCATAGGGCCGATTAAGGGGCCAGGTTAGCTGGCTTAAAAGAGCTGGCTTTGACCGCCGTGCATCAGCGCTTCGATGTCGGCCGCTTCCTTGGGCACATCCTTGCTGAGCACGTCACAGCCGTCTTTGGTGACCACTACATCGTCTTCGATGCGCACTCCGATGCCGCGCCATTTCGCCTCAACGGCCATATTCGATGGCGATATGTAGATGCCCGGCTCAACCGTTAACACCATGCCGACTTCGAGCACGCGCCACTGGCCGCCCAGCTTGTAGCTGCCCACATCGTGCACATCCAAGCCCAGCCAATGGCCGGTCTTGTGCATGAAAAATTCTTTGTAAGCCTCGGTCGCAATCAGCTGCTCTACCGTGCCGGTCAGCAGTCCCAACTCGAGTAGCCCGGCGGTGATCACGGCTAGTGTCGCTTCATGGGCTTCATTCCAATGCGCACCGGCACGGATCGCGGCGATCGCCGCATATTGGGATGCCAACACCAGATCGTAGATCGCGCGTTGCTCTGGGCTAAAGGTGCCACCAACCGGAAAGGTGCGGGTGATATCGGAGGCGTAATATTGCAGTTCCGCGCCGGCATCGATCAACACCAGATCGCCGTCCTGCAATTTTTGATTGTTTTCAACATAGTGCAGAATGCAGGCGTTATCGCCACCGCCAACAATGGCGCTGTAAGCCGGACGCGGACTGCCGGCGAGCATAAAGTCGTGTTCGATTTCCGCCTGCAGTTGGTATTCCCAAACCCCCGGCTTGCAGGCTTTCATTGCCCGCACATGGGCCTTGGCGCTGATGTTAGCGGCATCGGCCATAATAGCGATTTCCTGACGCGATTTGATCAGGCGCATATCGTGCAATAGGTGGGCAATATCGGAAAAGTCATCGGGCGGCACGGCACCCTGACGCACCTTGCCGCGAATCTGATTGAGCCAACCCATGAGCCGATTATCGAACGCGGTGTTGACGCCCATATGGGCATAAACCCGCGCTCGACCCTCCATCAGACCGGGCAGAATGTCGTCCAGGTCATCGATTGGAAAGGCATCATCGGCGCCGAAGTCCGCCACCACCCCATCGGGACCGGCGCGATAGCCGTCCCAAATCTCCCGCTCTTTGTTTTTATCTCGAACAAAGAGCACATATTCGGCGGCTTCACGGCCGGGCATCAAGACGCAGAGCGCGTCCGGTTCACCAAAACCGGTCAGGTATTGAAAATCGCTATTTTGCCGAAAGGGGTAGTAGACATCGTTGTTGCGAATCTGTTCGATAGCCGATGGGATAATAGCGATACTGCCCGGGTCCATCTGCTCCATCAGGCGCAGTCGGCGTTCTCGATGTTCGTTCTGGCTGATCGTTTTCATTGGGGGCTCCCTTCTAATGGACCAGTTGATCGTCTACTGAATCTGGCTGAGGTTCGTTGTATTCCAAAAACACCGTGAGCGCACTCAGGCGGACGTGTTCGGAGATCGCTAGAAAGTCACTTTCACCACTGGCCAACTCTTCACCGCTGTCGGCATCCACCTGCGCAATTTCAGCCAGATCTTCTAGAATTTCTTGCAAGGTGGCGGGCATGTCGCTGATCTCGGTGACCACACCGGTTGAACCAAAGGCACCTAGGAAGCAGCCAGCCCATTCGCTGAGGGCAACGAGTCGGTCCGCTAACGGCGCGTCCTCATCCGGCAGCAGCAGACTAAAAGCGAGCCCTTCATCTTGTAACTCGCCGAGGGTTTTAAAATAAAGACCCTGTAACACGGTGATATGGGCCTCCAGGAGCGCCTCGCTGGGCGCCATCTGGTCCAACGCCCAGTCCAGCCAGTCGTCCTGGCTCATGCGTTTTCCGGCCGACAGCACCCCAGCTAAGGAGCCATGTAAATAGTTCGGCGCAAGACTTGAACCGATCTTTCTAAAGAGGATTGCAAGGTCGGCGTACTGCAGTTCAATACCGGATTGATCGCTAACGGTCATGGATGCTCCAAGGCAAAACGGGTGCGCCGCGGATGGCAGGGCCCACTATTTGGGTAAATTAGACTAAAGCCGTCATGCTATCATGCTCAACTACTGGAATCAGTGACTGGCGACTAATTTTCCACTCGAGCGAAAACCAAGCGACTGCATTTGGATGTCACGCTAGACTATTGTTTTAACGGATTTTCAATCTATTAAAGAGCTATAGTGACATTTGGCTTAAGTTCTCACACAATGAGGCTGCCTTGCACCGAAGTGTATTCGTTTTATCGTTATTTTAGGATTTGGTACTCAATGTCGAATCAGGATTTTTTAGCGCTCGAAGTCAAGATCGACGCGCTGATCAAAGAATATAAACGGCTCGAGCAGGAAAAACACCTGTTACAAGCCGAGCGCGCAGCATGGAAAGCCGAGCGAGCTCGGTTGATAAAACAGAACGAATTGGCTCGGTCGAGGGTTGAAACAATGATCGAACGACTTAAGGCCATGGAGCATCCCAATGACTGAACAAAAAACGCTATCGGTTTCCATCCTGGATCGCGACTACCGCGTGGCCTGCCCGCCCGGCCAGGAAAAGCAACTGTCCGATGCGGCCAGCACCCTGAATGAAAAGATGAAAGAAATTCGTGATACCGGCCGAGTCTTTGGCGTGGAACGCATCGCAGTTATGGCGGCTCTCAATCTGACCCACGAGCTGCTCGAAGCGAAACCGTGCAATGATAACGATCGCTCGGCTATCGCTCGGTTGAGTGCCAAGCTGGATGCTGCGATGCCGTTTCAGGATAAGGATGCCAGCGGATTCAACTTCCAAGACGATCGTGAATTTTAATATTCTGTTGGTGCCGGCAATAGCGCTAGCCACTGATGCAAAGTGCCAATAAATTGACGAATAGCCCTGACCTCAGTATAGGTAATTTCTCCTAATATTCTTATTACTCCGGCCATACCCTTTGTAGATCTAAATCATCGCTAATAAGCTCACCTGACGGTGCCGATTTTTTGACCATTTATTCTTGGCAGTACCATACTCCCTCCGCTTGGCTGGAGCCCTAAGCGCCACTAGCCTCCCTGGATCGCGCTGCACAAAAAACATCAACTGCCTGCAACCCCCTAATTCCGGCCGATTGGGCATGATTCCACGGTATGGAATGGAGTTTTTAAAAATTAATTCCAATGTCAAGACTGTCTTTTTTCTAAATACCCTTATACTTAAAGCAATCCCTGGACTATTTGCCAGTCGCGAAAAGTCCTCGAGCCTATTTTACGAATTTAGGGGGTTTTCAGCCGATGATGTGTGCATGTCTGCTCTGCAGAAAGCCTAATTCATCGCGAAGGTCCCCGCCTTGAACTGCTTGGTTCAAGGTCTGACGTGATAGCGGTAGTCTGGGGTATTAATTTTTTGGCCATTGCGCCACGCCATCTAACAAGATGGTTCGATAGCAGTTTTCAACTCGCTACCTTTCGTGCACGATTAGCCTACCTTCTTGTCTCAGAGTCGCCATGACCACCCTAACTGCCAAGGTTCAACTGCGAAAGCAGCTGCGTGCTACTCGCCGTGGTCTCACTGCCGAACAACAGGCGCTGGCCGCTGAGCGTTTACTAACAGTCCTTAGACCTCTGCTCGGCCAAGGCAAAAAGCAGCGCATTGCACTCTATACCGCGATGGATGGTGAAATCGATTTGACACCCTTGGTCGCCGCTTGTCGCCGGTGGCGCATCGAACTCTATTTACCGGTCCTGCATCGCTTTAAGAACAGCCTACTATTTGCCCGCTATGATGCTGATAGCCCGATGCAAGCCAATAAGTACGGCATCCCAGAGCCCTATCAAACCGCCCTGGTCAAGCCTTGGCAGCTTAATCTGGTGCTCTTGCCGCTGGTCGGCTTCGATCCTCAGGGGGGCCGTTTGGGCATGGGCGGTGGCTACTATGATCGAACCTTTGCCGGTGCGGCACGCTGGCCAAAGCGCCCCGCCATGCTCGGCGTGGCCCATGAATGCCAGAAGGTCGCTCGTATACCACTGGAGCCATGGGATATACAGCTCGATGCCATCATCAGTGACGCTCGGGTTTATCGAAAGGGGCCCATCCCGGCAAACTAATCTAGGCCAATCGGCGCCTACCCACCTCTGAGGAGTCCAGTATGACCGCCGCCATCTGGTTACTGAAAACCGAACCGGACCAGTTTTCTATTTTGGATCTGGCCGATCGTGGTGACACGGGCGAACGCTGGAACGGTATTCGCAACTATCAGGCCCGTAATTTTCTGCGCACGATGCAGGTTGGGGACGTGGCGCTGATCTATCATTCAGCCTGTGCGGTGCCGGCCATTGTCGGCAGCGCATGGGTTATCAGCGCGCCCTATGATGATGTCGATGCCATCGACCCGGCCTCGCCCTACTTCGATGTTAAAAGCAGCGCCTCGAATCTACGTTGGAGTGCGATCGACATCCAATTCAGCCAACGCTGGGCTCAGCCAGTGACCTTGGCGCAACTCAAGGCCGCCGTCGAACTGTCGGACATGCTCGTCTTAAGGCAAGCGCGTTTGAGTATTTCACCGGTTTTACCCGCCCAATACAGCGCAATCTTGGCGCTTGCGCAGCAAAATGAGAAGCAGTCGACATTCACGACACCCACTGTTTGATTGGCGTACGGTTCGGTGCTTAACTGGGGACTGGACTTATTTGTTGCGTGCTGTTTTGCGCAGTCAGGATGCGATGGACAAACTCAAACCGATAAAATTTTCATCACTCGCGGTGGCCGAGCTGATTGATAAAACCAATTGGGCAAATGAATTCAATTGGCAGGATATCCGTATCTTGGCGCGCTATTTTACCGCGTATGAAGCCCACCGGGGTCAGGTGATTTTTTATGAAGGCGCCCAGGCAGACTATATGGGTTTGATTATTAGCGGGGCCATTCGGATCAGTAAGACCGGCTCCGATAATCTGGTCAAACCGCTGGTGGTCTTGCGCGCTTCGCAAACCTTCGGCGAACTGTCCCTGGTCGATGGCGCTCCACGCTCGGGTTTGGCCGAATCATTGGGCACGACCCAGTTTGTCATTACCAGCAGGCGCCAGCTTAAGTTTATGTCAGAGGAGCAACCCCACCTGGCCTTTCGCTTGTTGTGGAAAGTTTCCGAAACCATTTCCCGACGTCTGCGCCATACCAGCTTTAAACTACTGGATATGTCCGCTTCGCAACATTAGGCGGCACAGACGAAAACCTCGCCAACGGTTAATGTGCCATGTCGCTGCCAGGTTCGGCACTGAGGACGGGTAATATCACCTCAATTACACCCGCCTGTTGAAAGGTCAGTTGAACGCTGTAGGTCTCACCCACGACAAAGGGCTGAGCCAAGCCCATAAACATCAGATGGTAGCTGCCTGGCTCAAGTATCAATTCGCCGCCGGCCGGTATCGCGACACCGTCACGCTGGTGGATCATTTTCATCATGCCATCGACCATTAAGGACTGATGCAATTCTAGGCGCTTAGCAAAGCGGCCGGAGACATCGAGCAGGATGTCTGCGCTGTCGGTCCGATTGATAACTTTTAAAAAACCTGCGGCCGGGGCACCAGGGGCACTGGCTCGCGTCCACGGCTGATGAACTTCGAGCGCGCCCTCGGCAAAGCTCGGCAGTGACAAAGTGGCAAGCACGAACAGTAACGCGGCGGATAATATTTTCATGGGTGTCTCCAATAGGGTTCAAACAGCTAATCGTCCATCGGGCTAAAGGCCCGATAGGTATTCAATTTCATGGCATGCAGATTACCGCTGAGTCGGCGGCGCTCGCGGTTGGGCACGGGCCACGAGAGCAGCATTGAAAACCGACAATAGAATCGGAACATCTGGGCTGGCGGCATGTACCGGGCCAGCCAAAGTTGGATAGTCGGACGCGACCAAAGGCGAGGACAGGCAGGTACAGCGGTCATCGACGGTGGCGGCGGGACGTTCGCCAGGCAACGCAACCCAATGCACACCCTGGGCCGAACAGAGGCGCATCCAGCCCGCTTCGGTGACACCCAAGGCGGCACTCAGAGGCGCAGCCAAGGTCAGTATCAACCAGCTGCACAGGCACAGGATGTAACCGGATAGGGATTTGATCAATCGGGGCGGCATCGATAACTTTCGTTTGTCTGAGCCACCTAAGGTAACTACAGTTCGGTTCAAGGTCAATTGGCGGCGTCTCGGCAGGTTAGAATAGGATTGGTTATTTTAATCCTGAGATCGACATCATTAAAAACCCTGAAAAAGCCGCGTTGTTGGGGGCCAGATTAACATCCACCAGCTCCTTCATGGCGCGGATCTCGGCGCGATAGGCCTGATAAAAAGACCAACTAGGCCGCGAATGATAGACCAGTCCGTCGAGCTCAAAATGCGCAATCACTCCCTTGGCGGTGGTCGGCTTAACAAAGACCTCGACGCTTGGCCTAAAGTAGGCCGGTACAACGGAGAGGATCGACCACTTGGCCATCTTGTGCCGCTCGAACAGGGTGACCAAGGTGTTCAGGCCTAACTCGGCGTCACCGTGCAGCTGCTCATAGAGGGCCTCGACCGCCTGTTGCTTATCTTGCGGTGACAGGCTATTTAAGCAATCTTTGAATTTTGGTTTTTCAAACAGGGACACCATCGACGACCGACCGACGATCTTGATCCAGTTCTGCACCACCTCTTCGGTATGGGTAAAGGCCGTCGTAGCAAAGGCTTCTTGGCATTGAGCGACCATCTTCTCAACGCGATGCTTCTTTACACTCGGCAGCAGCGCCGGGTCGTCAAAGCCACCTGGGTAGCGCTGAAAAAAATGCGTCTCGGCCTGTAGCAGGGCATCGATATTCATATCAGTTCCTGGTGATTCGTTTGGCGCCGATCGGCGCCAAACGAACTCGGTTAGGTTAATTCCTGCCAGCGCAGAATACCACCGGCAATATTGGCCACCTCGGTGAAGCCCGCTTTTTGGAGAATATTCACGGCCATGGCAGAACGACGCCCGGATCGGCATAGGCAAACAATCGGTCGGTCACGCGACAAGCTATCGGTTTGGCCACGCAGTTCTGCCAATGGAATAATACGGGTATCAACCAGCCGGTCGACCGGACTTTCCAGCTCATGAGCTTCGCGCACATCGAGGATCTGGACCCGCTCTCGGTTATTGAGCACCCATTCGACCGTCACCTCGGGCACGCCGGAGAAGGTGAAGTAAACCGGTGCCCAACTCGGTTCGGCGGGCATGGCGTCGGCGTCGGGTCGGCCACTTTTTAAATTGGCCGGCACCGCATGGTCGATCAGTTTCGGGTGCGGCAGTTGCATTGCGGCCATATAGCCAACAAAGTCTTGTTCTGAGGCGCCACCGCCGACGCGGGCATTGAATGCCTGTTCCTCGGCCACGGTGCTTACCGTACGACCATTGTAATCGTGGCCCGGGTAGATCAGGCATTCAGCCGGCAAGGTGAAGAGCTGCTCGGTAATCGACTGGAATAGGGTCTTGGCATCACCCTGTTGAAAATCGCATCGTCCGCAGCCGCGAATCAACAGGGCATCTCCGCTAAAGACCCGACTCAGATCGGTACTGACAAAACTCAAACAACCGTTAGTGTGCCCGGGCGTTGCGATCACGCGCAGTGACTCTTGGCCAAAGGCAAGCAGATCACCATGCTGGAGCGGGCGGTCGACCTCATCGGCCTGGGTCACGGCTGCTGTGCCAATCTGACAACCGGTCTTTTGCTTCAGTAACCAGGCCGCGGTCACATGATCGGCATGGCAATGGGTATCGAGGGCGAATTCCAGCTTTAGGTTAAGTTCCTTAAGCAGGGCCAAATCGCGTTGCACCCGCTCAAAAACTGGGTCAATTAAGACCGCTGCACCGGTTTTCTCACAGGCCAACAAATAGGTATAGGTCGACGAGGTAATATCATAGAGTTGTCGAAAAATCATCTGGTGCTCCAAGGCAGGCGCTCAGGCGCCGCAGGTAAAGAGACGGTGCGACCCGGCAGGCGTTACTCCGCCGTTAAGATCTTCACCCGGGTACGGCTGGTGCCGTCACTCGACAAGGCCGCCGAGACGAGCGGAAACAACTTATTAAAACGCGCTGCAACGGTCCAGGGAGGATTGATTGCAATGAGACCGGAGCCGGTCATGCCACGCGCTCCATCGTCCGCAACGTTCATCTCAAACAATTGCATGTTTTTAATGCCCGAGCGGACCAGGCGGCGTTCCATGCGGTCAATTCGGCTGCGCTCGACCACCGGGTACCAGAGTAAAATAGTACTTTGGCTCATCTTTTTCCAGGCCTTTTCAACGGCACTGGTCACCGCGTCGTATTCCGTCTTGACCTCATAGGATGGGTCAACCAGCACCAATGCGCGCCGACTGTGCACCGGCAAGAGCGCGCTCATACCCGCCAGACCGTCTTCAAAGCGGACCTGCGTCTGACGTTTGCGAGCGCAGTTTTTTTCCAATTCGCGCACCGCCTGACTGTGCAATTCAAACAAAGAGCTGTGGTCACCATGGCGCAGCAGCCGATTGACGATTTCCGGTGAACCCGGGTATTGCTGCTTGCCCAGATCGGCGCGCACCAGATCGAGGTAGGCTGACAGCTCGGGCCAGTCTTTATCGATCAGTTTAGCAATACCGAGCTTGTATTCCCCGGTTTTTTGCGCCTCCTGCGAGTCAAGTCGATAGCGCCCGGACCCGGCGTGACTGTCGATGTAATCAAAGGGGGTGTCTTTTTTTCGCATATGCACCAGGCATTCCACGAGCAACCAATGTTTCAACACATCGGCGTGATTGCCGGCGTGGTACTGATGTTGATAGCTGAGCATGACTTGGTCCGGTTACGAAAAAGAGCATTGTAACCACCCCTGACCGAGCGCGACAGCTTTACCGTTAGTTGCGGCACCGGGTTGGCGGATGCTGAGCAGGTAAATGCACCCCGAGTGAAATTTGGAACCCTAATCACTTTGTGAGCTAGGTCAATAATATTGAAATTAATTAAACACCCATTGAGCCGAGCAACAGATCCTTCGTACTGTGTTCATTTTGAAAATATTTTTGACCCCTTAAGCGTATGGAATATGACTTTTCAAGAAGTTACTGTAAGGCGGCAAATAACCCGTTGGAACAGGCAGTAGAAACTCCCAACCTATACGGTAGCTGGCAGGTAAAAACTATGGACAGTTTAAAGACTCACGATCTGGCCCAATTGCTTGGGCTCTATTCCCCCTGGATTATTAAAGACATTGAATTGGCCAGCGATTCCAATTCACTGACCTTTATCGTTGAAAAGCAGCCTGAGAAAAATATTTTTGGCTTCCTAACTGGCAACAAAAAAGGTCCACAGGTAATACATCGTTGGCAACATATCCGCTTCGGTCATGTAAACACCTATATCGAAGCAACCCTCAGCCAGGCTGAGTTGGCAGACATGTCGGCCAATCGTCCACCGGCCTTTCTCGGTGAGGAGCACAAGACCATTACGCGCGAACTGGCCGATACCATCCATATCGCTTTCTCGCGCAATCTCAGCCCCGAGATGATCAGTGGCCTGCTCGGCATTGGCCTCGGCTTGGTCGAGGGCGAGGTGCGCGATATGACGGGCGGCCAGCAGACGCCGCACAACATCGCCCTATTGCCGCTGGAATCCAATCCAATTTGGCGCCAGGTATTAACCGATCAACTAAAACTCACCACGCGCCTGCTGCCGCTGAAATTACTGTTGTCGCGATTAAAACTTGAGGTTCACAAGAATCCCAACAGTGGCCAGGTTATGCAAAAATCGGTTGCCGAGTTGCGCACTTTTTTTATTCGTCATGCCCAGCAACTGCAGCAGGAATTTAAAATACTGGGGGCTTCGGAGAATCAGCCGAATGCCCATACCAACCCCAATGGTGGCGCAAGAAATCGCCTAGTGCTGCCTGGCACCAAGAACCCCTTATGGCACCAATTGCTCACCGGCGAACTGGACTTGGAGAGCCAAAATATGGCGCTGCGTCTGAGTCTCGCCCGAAACAGTCGGAGCTACCTGCTGACCTATGATGAATATGAGCGTTTGGATATAGTCCGCAACCTGCAACTCTTCTTTAAACACAATGCCCGCAACCTAATTCCCGAGCTGCGCCTGTTAACCGAGCTGCTGGGACAGCAACAGGATCAGACGCGCATTCAATTGCCACCGGTTACCGACAATATATGGAAACATTTATTGCTAGACGATGGCCTACTTAATTCGGAAAAAATAAATTACCGACTGCTCTTGTCGCGCTTGAAAAGCAGTTATCGACGCAATCGTGACCCGCTTAATATTGAACAATTACACAGTTTCTTTATCCATAATGCTCAGACGATGTCGGATGAAATTAGCCTTATTAACCGCCTGGCGGCAAACCAATAATTAGGATGACCCAATGTCAAATCAAGTCAAAATCAATCTCGATAGCCAAATGTTCGACCTGGCCACGGTAATCTTAAAAATTCAGCAGGGTGAATTTATGTCCATTGCGGGTGATGAAAGCCTGCTGGCACAGTTGCCCGCCGGGAATTGGATCGGTGGCACCATTCCCTATTTTATGGACAGGGACGGCGGCAAGGTTAGCCGCGAACAACTCTTCGTTCACACCATAAATGGCACCCAACAACATAATCCACCGCGCATCACCGTCTACGATAACAATACCATTGCCCGCATTGCCCAGGATGCCCCACCCCATGGTTTTACATTGCTGATATTGCCGGCGGCATCGCAGGTGCACTTGAATTACGCCCAAAATGCACCGGAGTTCGCCAATATGTTTTTCACCCCCATCGTGGGTTGGATTTCAGGCTTCCACTTGAATGACGGCAGTGCGGCTCAGGTCGCCTTTGGTCCAAGCGGCGGTGTGCTAATAAGCCAGCAGGCGGTCGCGATCCATGTGCCCTTACCGGACAGCCAAAGTGCCAATGTGAGTATTATTAATCTGTTCGAGGAGGGTGCGGGACCGGTTATCGAATTCCCAACGACAGATTTTTCAGTCAAAGACTGTCTGATTGATGGGGTTCCCAGCAGCTTAGCGGATTACATCGCCGGCCAAGGTTTGGATACCCGCCTGCCATTGGTTGCCGATTATTCTGGTATCAAGGTGAATGTCAGCATACAACAGATCCATGCCAATACTGGCCAGGTCGAGCTCTATGCCCCAGTGTTTAAGGGCGTAAGCTATCGCTTTGCCACGCCGGTGCCGGATTATGTTCAGGCCTTCGATCAGGCCGTGAAGAAGAATGACACTGCGAACATTGCCTTTTCATGCAATTGCATTCTGAACTTCTTGTATTCCGAATTGGAAGGAAAGAAAACCGGCCACATCACCGGGCCCATTACCTTTGGCGAAATAGCCTATCAGCTGCTGAACCAAACCCTGGTGTATATGACGCTAAACGACGTTCGTTAAACCTGACTCGCTCAGTCCGTGTTAGCTGCCCGCTTCACCAATGGCGTCTGTGCAAAGCTGACACCGCGCCAACCCCGCTGCATAAACTGCCGGATATTGGCGTGATTGTCACCCTGCGGATCGGACAAGACCGACCGATAGTGTTCGGCAAATAGGCTCAGGGTGTGAATCTCGGACAAGCCAGCCTGATGCGCAAAACTCAGCACTCGGCATGAGCCTTGGTTTTCCAGTGCCGAATTGCGTAATTCGCCATTGCTGAAAGCCGTCGCGGTAAAATCAAACTCGGTGTCAATTGCGGCCAACACCTCGGTAAAGACGAGCCTGTCCGGCTGGTCATAGACCGCTGCGAGCAAGGTCTGCAAATTGTTCATAATAATATTCCTGTGGTCAATGGGCCTATTCGGCCCGATCATCGAGCGCTTGTCAAAACCCCTTGCTGGAGCTCAGCGCCCGCGTGGCACCAACGACAGCAGATAGGCCGCAATGGCATCGCGATCAGTTTGGTTCAAATGACTGGTACCCATTTCGATTACCTCCACCATGCTACCGCCCACCACATCGCCATCGGGTAGCAAGCCATCGGCGAGAAAGTAGCTTATGTCGTCTGCGGTCCAATCCCGTGCCAAGAGGGCGGCACCATGAATAGGCGGGGCGCCAACGCCGCCCGGGATCAGACTATTGCCCCCAAGGTAAGGCGGTATAAAGGCGCCCAGGCTGTTGCGCGGATTGTGGCACTCGCCGCAGTGGCCGACTGCGTCGACCAAATAGCGGCCGCGCCCGAGTTCGCTACCCTGATCGATTTCTAACGACCGGGTGGTCGCAAACAACCAACGCCAAGGCTTTAAGCCAAGGCGAATATTGAAGGGGAAGGCCAACCGATGCGGCTCGGAGGCCTGATCTACCGGTTCTGTCGCAAGCAGCGCCTGATAGAGATGCACGACATCCGCATCCGTCAGGCTGCGATAACTGGCGAAGGGGAAGGCCGGGTAGTAGGGTAATCCGGCCGGGCTAACCCCCTGCCGCAGGGCGGCTTCAAATTCCACCAAACTCCAGGCGCCAATGCCATGGCTTAGGCTGGAACTAATATTGGGTGCATAAAAATCGCCAAACGGCGTGTCCAAACGGGGACCACCGGCCATCGCCGGCCCCCCTTCCTGGCTGTGGCAAGCGATGCATCCGGCACTGTGTAACAGCTCCTGACCCAGCAATGCATCTCCCGCAGTGCTGATGGCCGGTCGTTGCTCACCCAGGGGTGCGAAATAGACAATCAACAGGATGCCTATGACGATAAGGTCAAACGCAATAAACCATTTTAAACGTCTAGACATCGGGTGCTCCTGAGGTGGCATGGGTGAACGGCAAGCCATGGATTGAACCGTTTAATTGGGCCGTTGATAGAGAAAACTGCTCAGCTCCTGGCTGCGCAACGTCGCCTTGAGGCGGGTCGCTTGGGCTCGACTCAACGGGCCCAACAGTACTCGAGTACCCGAAACGGACACATCATACCAACGGATCAACTGGCTTTGATAGACGTCGAGACGCGGATCCTCGACCAATGGTTTAATCGATGCAACTTGTCGGAAAAGTCCCAGCTGCAAATACCAGGTGTCTGCTTGGCTGACTAGCGCGATAGCCCCTGAGGCAGGCGCATTCGCGCTCTGCGTGGACTTTGGCTGGTCAACCGGGGCAGGCGCCACCGTGGCCAGGGACACCGGCCGGGCCTGTATGGCCGTCATCTGGGCTGCGCTCGCGCTCACATCGAGTTCCTCGACCTCATCGCTAGCCTGGACCATGATGCGACCGCCTTCATAAACGACCCCGACCGGATCGGCTGCGCGCACGCGAGCGTCGAGCGATGAAAAACTATCCAGCCAAATACGCAGACCAACTTGGAGCCGATACTGACTCTCACTGGGTTGCCACAAGGTCTCGGCAAAGAAGCCCACTTCGGGCGTCCATTGACGCTGAAAACCGATGCCCGCCCAGCCCTGCACTGTTGGCTTGGATGGCAGCCAGACAAGGCCAATCTGAGGATACCAATGGGTATCCCGCTCAGAGCTGTATAAGAGCCGAGCGTCCAGCGACAGTCGGGCGCCACTGTCCTCCTGCTCGCGCGGTTCCGGCCAAAGCACACCGACGCCGATCACGGTGCGGTTGCCGACCGTTGTTGCCAACGATAAACCGACGCCTGGCGCCGACAATTGGACTGGCGCCGCGCTGGCGTAAAGTGACGCCTGCCGATCATGGGCCAAGGTGGTGGTGCCCAGCAATGCCAGGATAACCGCTGCAAACAGGCCGCGGAGCCGATGTGGGCAAGCAAGAACTGAATCTGCTGGCGCGCAGAAACCAAAGACTTTTAGCGCGGTCATAGCAAAGTCAGGCCGCTCCGGCACGGTGTCAGGCATCATCCGCTCAATCGGCCAGCGACTTGCGCAGGGCTTCGATTACCGGTGCCACGTCCGGTCGCACACCACGCCATATGTAAAAACTTTCCGCCGCTTGAGCGACTAACATGCCCAATCCGTCGGCACAGGCTAGGGCGTCATTTTCGGCCGACCAGCGTAAAAAAGACGTCGGAGTTTTACCATACATCATGTCGTAACACTTGGTGCCGGCATTGATCAGACCATCGGGTAAGGGCGGCACCTGACCGGAGAGGCTAGCCGATGTGCCGTTGATTACTATATCGAACTGACCGGATAGCTCGTCAAAGGTTGAAGGCGATATGGCGGGGAAATCATCAGCCAGTTCTTCGACCTTTTGCGCGCTGCGGTTAGCGATCACTAGGTTCGCTGGATTGGCGTCTAGAAGCGGTTCAATTACCGCGCGAACGGCGCCGCCCGCACCGAGTAAAAGAATATTTTGGTGCTCCAAGGGCCAGCCCAGGTGATCACGAATATCGGTCAACAGACCGACGCCATCTGTGGTATCACCAAAGATGCGGCCATCGGCTAATTTTTTCAGAGTATTAATAGAGCGCGAACGTCGCGCCCGATCGGTCATTTCATCAACAAAATCAAAGGCGTCGCCCTTAAACGGAACGGTGACATTGAAGCCCGCATAGCCGTCTTTAAACAGCTGCCACACTCGGGTTTCAAAACTGCTGACCGGTAACTCAATACCTGAGTAGTCAAGCGTCTGTTTAGTCTGGCGGGCAAACAATGCATGAATCTGTGGCGACAGACTGTGCGTGATTGGATGACCTAAGACGGCGTATCGATCCATTTTCGACCCTTCTCTGTATTCTGCTGCAGATAACAAATAACCTAGCAACCGCTGCCTAGCTTAACCGTAGGCTAAATTGTAGTTCCGGAGTACGAACCTGTCGCCCATTTTGACACGACTGAGCCCTCCCGGCGCACGGTACCCCCATTTGACTACCCATTGTGTAGCACCAAAATTGTTAGTCAAATGGGGGGCTCTACTCGTGGGATATGAGTCTAAGCAGCCTAGGCCTATTAGACTTTAGCGCTTAGCTTGCCGAAAATCAGCTGCTCGCTTCCGATTCTTTTTCAGCGTCAGCGTCCGCCCGAGTGGTTTTGGGCAAAAAGCGACTCATCAGGAGGCCCATCTCAAACAGGGCGTACATCGGTATCGCCAAGATACTTTGGGAGATCACGTCGGGCGGCGTCAGTAGCATGCCGAACACGAAACAGCAGACGAAGATATAGGGCCTTTTGGTCGTTAACGACTCGACTGAGACAAGCCCAGAGCGCACCAGTAAGAAGGTTGCGATCGGGATTTCAAAGGCCAACCCGAAGGAGAAAAACATCTTTAGACAAAAATCCAAGACATTGGAAATATCCGGCATGATCGCGATACCTTCTGGCCCGGCGCCCGTAAAAAAACCAAACACCAGTGGCAAGACAACAAAATAGACGAAGGCGACACCGGCGTAAAATAGAATAACACTGGTGATAAAGAGCGGTATGGCGAGCTTGCGCTCATGCTTGTAGAGCGCCGGGGCAATAAAGCCCCAAATTTGGTGCAGGATATAGGGCATGGCCAGCAAGGCGGCCATCACAAAGGCTAATTTCAGTGGCACCAAAAAGGGCGAGGCAACACCCGTGGCAATTAGCGACGCGTTCTCCTTGTCGGGCAAAAGGGTATTAAGCGGCTCAACCAACACCATGTAAATGTCACCAGAAAAGAAATACAAACCGATAAAAATTACGACGATCAGGACCACGCTGCGCAGCAAGCGATCGCGCAGTTCGCGCAAGTGCTCAACCAAGGGCATGGAAAATTGGCTAGGATTTCTCGGTGTCATCGGTCTGTTCTACCTGTTGGGTGTCTGCCTTCGGCGTATAGCCGGGTGCTTCCGGCAAGTCATGAGTTGGCGTTACCGTGGGCACCGCAGCTTCGTCATCATCAAATTCGTCGTCATCGGCAGGCTTGCTGGTATTTTTGGTAAAATCAAGATCTTCGGTCTCGGCCATAATCTTTTTATTCAATTCGTCGAGCTTCATTTCTTGCTCGATCTGGCCTTGCAGCGACGTCATAAAGCGACGCGCCTTACCCATGAGCCGACCTACCGTGCTCACTACCCCTGGCAGTCGCTCCGGGCCAATCACCACCATCCCGATAACCGCTAATAGCAGCAGTTCGGCAAATCCAATGTCAAACATCCTGTTACCCTCACGTTGTTGGGTGCCAAGGCACCCTTAACGAGTTACCAAAACGAAAAACTACTTGTCTTCAACTGTTGATTTTTCGTCGGCTTTGACTTCAGAGAAATTGGCGTCGCCGCTGTCTTTCTTTTCCAGGGAGTCCGGCGTCTTCTTTTCCTCTGCCTTATCACCTTCGGTCATTGCACTTTTAAAGCTCTTAATCGCGCCGCCGACATCACCGCCGAGATTTTTCAGGCGCTTGGTGCCGAACACTAGAATTACGATCGCTAACACGATCAACATTTGCCAAATTGAAATACCACCAAAACCCATTGTCACGTCCTCGCTGAGTAAAACTATGCTGGAAACCCGGTATCACCGGCGTCGGTAAAGCTGCCTAAAATATGAAAGTGCACATGGTGCACCGTTTGACCACAAGCTTCACCGGTGTTGGCAATCAAGCGAAAACCCTCCGCCAAACCCATTTCCTGGGCTAACACCGGTGCGGCCACTATCATGGCCTGAATTAGCCCCTGATTGCTATCATTCATATGATATAAGCTGGTGATATGTTGCTTGGGAATCAGCAGCACATGCACCGGCGCCTTGGGCGCAATATCCCAAAAGCCAATCAGTTGACTGTCTTCGTAGACCTTGTTGGCCGGAATTTCACCGGCCACGATACGACAAAACAAACAATCGGTCATAACTCCCCCCCTATTTAAGCCGACTGGCTTTCTCAGCCAAGCCCGATAATCCTTCACGGCGTGCCAACTCTTGGAGGATCTCGTCTGGCTTGATGTCAAGATGGCTCATCATGACCAGGGTATGAAACCAGAGATCGGCAGTTTCGTAGATCAGTTTGTCGCGTTGAGCGGCGTCCTGTTCCAGATTCTTAGCGGCGAGAACCGTCTCAAACGCCTCTTCACCGACCTTTTCTAGGATCTTATCGAGACCCTTGGCGTATAGGGAGGCGACATAAGAGCTGTCGGCGGCTGCGCCCTTACGCTGATCCAGAGTTTCGGCCAGTTTGTTCAGGATATCAATCATCTCATTCTCTGTTTAGGTGATTTTATGCGTTTTCTGCCCATTCTGAGCACCAACGCAAGCGGGGGTGATTAAATTTTTCGGGCTGTGCCAAGGACGTCAAGGCCAAACTAAGCACAGCGCGGCACTGACCAGGAGTAGCCATTGTCCGGCGGATAGACCACTGAACAGTGTCTCGACTGGGGTAAACCAAAGGCCAGCGACCAGCACCGCTAACGCGAGCACCCTACGCAACGTGGCAATTCCTTGACGCTTCTGAGTGCGAATTATGTCGGCTATTTGACTCTGCTGTCGATCTTCGGCGCTGCCGAGGCGACGCAGTTGGACCAGGGCATCGTGTATTAGATCGGGCATCAGCGGGGCCTTAGCGAGCCAGCCTGGGCCATGTTGTGTGATCGCCTTGAGCAATCGCTTGGGCCCAACCTGCTCCTTGACCCAGGTTTCGAGGAAGGGCTTGGCGGTTTGCCAAAGATCCAACTGAGGATAGAGCTGGCGACCCAAGCCCTCGATATTCAGAAGGGTTTTTTGCAGCAGGACCAGCTGCGGTTGCACCGTCATATCGAAACGCCGCGCGGTCTGAAACAGGCGCACTAATAATAGACCAAAGGATATTTCGCTGATCGGCCGCTCGAAGATGGGTTCGCAGACGCTGCGGATGGCGGCTTCAAACTCATTCACTCGCGTCGTAGCGGGCACCCAACCCGACTCAACATGCAGCTGCGCCACCAGATGATAATCCCGATTAAAGAAGGCCAATAAGTTCTGGGCCAAATAGTTCTGATCTTCTTGCGACAAGGAGCCGACAATACCGCAGTCAATGCCGATATACTTTGGGTCGGCGGGCGTGCTGATATCGACAAAAACATTGCCCGGATGCATATCGGCGTGGAAAAACGAATCGCGAAAGACCTGGGTAAAGAAGATCCGCACGCCCCGCTCGGCGAGCACCTTGAAGTCGATTTGTGCGGCCGTCAAGGCGGCTATATCCGAGACTGGCGTGCCATAGATGCGTTCCAGCACTAGGACCTGTTTGCGGGTGTATTGCCAGTGGACCTCCGGGACATAGAGCTCCCCGTCGGCCAGGGTGTTGCGTCGCAAGGTCGCGGCATTGGCGCCCTCGCGCAGCAGGTCAAGCTCATCGATAATGGTGCGCTCAAATTCCTCGACCACCTCGAGCGGGCGCAAGCGTTTGCCATCGGCGCTGAGGCGCAACAGGCGGGCCAGCAGCTTCATCACGCCCAGATCTTTGCGGATGGTGCGCTCGATGCCGGGCCGAATCACCTTAACGACCACTTCTTGGCCATCAAACAATAAGGCCGAATGCACCTGAGCGATCGATGCTGACGCCAGAGGCTCTAGATCAAAGCGGGCAAACAACTCGGTCACCGACTGACCCAGCTGGGCTTCGACGATGGCTTGGGCATCAGTGCCGGGAAAGGGTGCCACTCGATCTTGCAAGAAGGCTAGCTCGTCGGCCATTTCCGCCGGCAACAGATCGCGTCGGGTCGACAGTATTTGGCCAAACTTGATAAAGACCGGCCCCAAGTGCTCCAAGGCCAACCGCAGGCGCCGACCTTCATTAGCCTGCGCGGAACTGAGCCAACGCAACGGCGAACAAAAGATAAAGACTCGCAAGAGCAACGGCATAGACTGACGGGGCAGCAGGGTATCGAGCCGGTAGCGACTGAAGACCCAGAGAATGCGCAGCGCGCGCACCAGGCTCATGCGCCTGGATCCGCCGTCGCGGCCGCCAGTCGCTGGGCAAGCCGACTGATCTTCGCCGCCACCCGCTCAACGTCGTTACGCGCCGTCTGAACTTGCGACTGATGACGCTGCCACAGATCACTGGGCACCAAGAGACCGGATTCCTCACGCCAATAGTTCCGGCTGGTGCGGCTGGCTGAGGCAAAGTGCTGACGGGCCATGCCACCTAAAAACCGCAGGCCGTCGGCCACCACATGAGCCGCCAGATCGCCAATCTTGTCGCCGATGGCCATTTCCCAGTCAATGTCGAGATGGGCCAGAATGTCCTGAATGGCGAAGAAGGTGCGCGTGTCACCCTCTATATTGATCTGGTGGGCCATCATCGCGGCAGTTCGGTCCGTGGCGCGCAGCACCGCGAGCAGGTCTGCTGCCGTGCCGGCGACACGGGCATCATAGGCTTCAATTTGACCGTTCTGAAAAAATACAAAGCCATTGGCTTCGATCGAGACACTAATCGCCACCTTTGGCTCGGTCACCACTAACACTAGGGATTTACCGGCTAGGGCGACCATTTTTTGCTGGGCAATCGGATCGTAGGTCAGCGCATCATTTACCAGCTTCTGCACCGGCCACAGCCATTCGCTCATGCCTTGACTCCACGATGCAACGCAACGATACCGCCGGTCAGGTTGTGGTAAGTCACGCGATCAAAACCGGCGTCCGTCATCAGGTTTTTTAGGGTTTCTTGATCCGGGTGCTTGCGAATCGATTCGGCCAAATACTGATAACTATCGGCATCTTGGGTGATTAATCGGCCCATGATCGGCAAGGCTTTGAAGGAGTAGAAATCGTAAGCCTTGTTTAACAGATTGTGCGTCGGTTTGGAAAACTCCAGTACCAGCAAGCGACCACCGGGTTTCAATACCCGATACATATCGGCCAGGGCAATGTCCTTATGGGTCACATTGCGCAGGCCAAAGGCGATGGTCACGACATCGAATTCATTGTCGGCAAAGGGCAGGGCTTCAGCATTGGCTTGGACTACCTCAAGGTTGCCGGCGATGCCTCGATCCGCAAGGCGATCGCGCCCAACCTGCAACATCGATGCGTTGATGTCGGCGAGCACCACCTGACCTTCTGGCCCGACTCGTTTGGCAAAGGCGTATGACAGGTCACCGGTACCGCCGGCTATATCGAGCACTCGGTTACCCGTACGGACACCCGACATCTCGATGGTATAGCGCTTCCATAACCGATGAACGCCGAATGACATAACGTCGTTCATCAGGTCGTATTTGCCGGCAACAGAATGGAACACATCGGCGACCATCTTCTGTTTATCGTCAGCTTTTACCGTCTTGTAGCCGAAATGGGTGGTCTCGTCGTTGGACTTCGCTTCGTGTGAATCAGCCATGGGGTGCTCTACAATGAATAATCGGCGCCATTGTAGCCGTTTCACTCGACGCCTGCACCCAGTTGAAAAGCCCCCCGCGTGATTAGTTTTGCGCTTTATTTGACGGATCGTTAGGCTAGACCCCACTTCAACCAGATACCACTAGAGAGCCAATGCCATGCGTGCTTTTCCTGCTACCCGCTTACGTCGATTACGAGCCCAAGACTTTTCCCGCCGCCTGGTGCGCGAAAACCTATTGAGCGTCGATGATTTGATTTATCCGGTGTTTGTTTTAGACGGCGAAAACCAATGCCAACCGGTTGCTTCCATGCCAGGGGTCGATCGCCTGTCGATCGATCTGCTAGTAGCACGGGCTGGAGAATGGGTCGCACTTGGCATCCCGATGCTCGCGCTGTTCCCAGTCACGCCAGCAGAGCTGAAATCCGAGCACGCCGAGGAGGCCTTTAATCCGGAAGGCTTGACGCAACGGGCCGTGCGCGCCTTAAAGGCGGCCTACCCCGGACTCGGTATTATGACCGACGTCGCTCTCGATCCCTTCACCAGCCATGGCCAGGATGGCATTGTCGATGAGCAGGGTTATGTCTTAAATGATCTGACCACCACGATTCTGGTCAAACAGGCTTTGTCTCATGCCCAGGCCGGCGCAGATGTAATCGCGCCGAGCGATATGATGGACGGCCGCATTGGCGCTATCCGTCAGGCGTTGGAACAAACATCTCACGTCAACACTCTGATCATGGCTTATTCGGCGAAGTACGCGTCGAGCTTCTATGGTCCGTTTCGCGATGCCGTCGGCTCTGCCAGCAATTTGGGTAAGGGTGGCAAAACCACCTATCAAATGGACCCGGCCAACAGTGCCGAGGCCATTCATGAGGTGGGTTTAGATCTTCAAGAGGGCGCTGATATGGTTATGGTGAAGCCGGGCATGGCCTATCTGGATATTGTCTGGCGCATAAAACAGGAATTTGGCGCGCCGACCTTTGCCTACCAAGTCAGCGGTGAATACGCCATGTTACAGGCCGCAGCCCAGAACGGCTGGATCAACCGAGATGAGGTAATGATGGAAAGCCTGCTTGCTTTTAAACGAGCCGGGGCCGATGGCATTTTGACTTACTCGGCTGTTGCCGCGGCCAGACTTCTGGCCTAGGCAGTCACTGCGGGCTGAAGATCACACCGGGCAATGTCCCGGCTTGATCGGCACAATAGCCGATTGACAGGCCATTGTGCCAAAAAGACCCCTACAGCGTCCCACAGTTTTTCGATTCAAAGGTTGGACAGATCGATGTGAATCCGTAAACTGAGTTACTCACTCCTTAAAGAATCTATTGCCCAATGAGCGAAAATATCCTTAGTGTGACCGATGACAGCTTCGAAAACGACGTACTACGTAACGAACATCCCGTATTGGTCGACTACTGGGCTGAATGGTGTGGCCCGTGCAAAATGATTGCACCCGTGCTCGAAGAAGTTGCTGACGAATACGCCGGAAAGCTGGTTGTCGCTAAGTTAAACATCGACGACAATCCAAATACGCCGCCTAAATATGGCATCCGAGGCATCCCAACGCTAATGATTTTTAAGGGTGGCGAAGTCGCCGCGACTAAGGTTGGCGCCTTGTCAAAATCCCAATTGCTTGAATTCATCCAAAGCAATAGTTGATCCTTGGGGTTAGGCGCCTAGGGCGCCTAATTTCAAATAAGTTCTGGACACCTCCTGAAACAGCGCCTATATTGTTCGTTAATCGAACAAAAAAAACCCCCTCAATCCAACCCCAGAGCCTCTGAGCTCGTCCCACGTCAAGCCTATAATCTATGAATCTGAGCGACTTAAAAACTAAAGCTGTACCCGAACTGTTAGACCTTGCCAAAGAAATGGGTTGTGAAAACATCAACCGAACGCGAAAGCAGGATTTAATATTTAGCATACTCAAACGTCATTCCAAAAGTGGTGAAGACATTTACGGTGACGGTGTGCTCGAGATTTTGCAGGACGGCTTCGGCTTTTTACGTTCCGCAACCGCATCCTATTTGGCCGGCCCAGACGACATTTATGTCTCACCGAGTCAGATTCGGCGCTTTAATTTGCGTACCGGCGATACCATAGAAGGTAAGATTCGGCCACCGAAAGAGGGTGAACGTTATTTCGCATTGTTGAAAGTTGATAAGATCAACTTTGAGCCTTTGGAAAACGCGAAAAATAAAATCTTGTTTGAGAATCTCACCCCGCTGTTTCCAGATGAGCGTATGACGCTGGAATCCGGCAATGGTGCGACTGAAGACATGGCCGGACGAATTCTGGACTTGGCGTCGCCGATCGGTAAAGGCCAACGGGGTTTGATCGTATCACCGCCCAAGGCCGGTAAAACCATCATGTTGCAAAACGTCGCGCAGGCAATTTCACGAGCTTGCCCGGACGCCCATCTGATGGTGCTGCTGATCGACGAACGCCCAGAAGAAGTGACCGAGATGCAACGCTCGGTGCGCGGCGAAGTGATTGCATCGACCTTCGATGAGCCACCCGCGCGTCACGTTCAAGTCGCCGAAATGGTGATCGAAAAGGCTAAGCGCTTGGTTGAACACAAGGCCGACGTAATTATTTTGCTCGACTCCATAACCCGTTTAGCGCGCGCCTACAACACCATTGTACCGAGCTCCGGCAAGGTACTCACTGGTGGTGTTGACGCCAACGCCCTAGAACGTCCAAAGCGTTTCTTTGGTGCGGCGCGTAATATCGAAGAAGGTGGCTCTCTCACCATTATCGCGACAGCGCTGGTCGATACTGGCTCGAAGATGGATGAAGTGATTTACGAAGAATTCAAAGGCACCGGCAACATGGAAGTGCATTTGGATCGTAAAATTGCCGAGAAGCGCATCTTCCCATCGATCAACATTCGCCGTTCCGGCACCCGTCGTGAAGAACGCCTGACCTCTGCGTCGGAACTGCAACGTATGTGGATTTTGCGCAAACTGCTAGCCGAGATGGAAGACGTCGCCGCGATAGAATTCCTCATTGGTAAGCTCAAGCAAACCAAAAGCAACGACGAATTCTTCAAGAGCATGAAGGGATAAAACCTCGGTGCGCCATGGCGCAATAAACCTCCCTTAACGGGAGGCTTATAGAGGTTTTATGACTGAAGCTCAGCTTCAGGCCGGGCATCGGTGCGCCATGGCGCAATAAACCTCCCTTAACGGGAGGCTTATAGAGGTTTTATGACTGAAGCTCAGCTTCAGGCCGGGCATCGGTGCGCCATGGCGCAATAAACCTCCCTTAACGGGAGGCTTATAGAGGTTTTATGACTGAAGCTCAGCTTCAGGCCGGGCATCGGTGCGCCATGGCGCAATAAACCTCCCTTAACGGGAGGCTTATAGAGGTTTTATGACTGAAGCTCAGCTTCAGGCCGGGCATCGGTGCGCCATGGCGCAATAAACCTCCCTTAACGGGAGGCTTATAGAGGTTTTATGACTGAAGCTCAGCTTCAGGCCGGGCATCGGTGCGCCATGGCGCAATAAACCTCCCTTAACGGGAGGCTTATAGAGGTTTTATGACTGAAGCTCAGCTTCAGGCCGGGCATTGGTGCGCGTAAGCGCAATTAAAACCCCTTAACAACCCCCGAAAAGCACCCTAGTGGTGCTTTTTTGTGTCTCAAGGCCTTTCTTTCTCCAACGGCCATTACCCAAGGATGCCAAACACGAATCAGCGCCAGCCTTATCTACTTCACCAAACCAATTTCACGTAAGCGTTGCATCAGATAGTCGTGCGCCAGAATCGCTTCGTCGCGTTTCGGGTTTTCGGCGGAGACGCATTGCGGCAGGGCGTCGAGTGACATATCCGGATTGGGATGGACAAAAAACGGGATCGAATAACGCGAGATCTTTCCGGCCGGCCCCTTAGGATTAACCACTCGGTGGGTAGTTGACGGCAAGCGATGGTTGCACAGACGCTGCAGCATATCCCCGACATTACAGATGATGGTGCCCTCAATCATCGAAATACCCGTCCATTCGCCGGTGTTGCTCAACACCTCCAGACCCTCTTGTTCAGAGCCAACTAAGAGCGTGATCAGGTTTATATCTTCATGCGCACCGGCACGAACATTGGGTAGGCTCGGATCGGTGATGGGCGGGTAATGCAGGGGCCGAAGGATCGAATTACCCCATTGAACGCGGTTTAAAAAGTAGTCTTCGGCTTCACCCAAGAATAGGGCGAAGGCTTGCAACAACTCGTTGGCCATTCGATCTAAGGCAATAAACAGGGCCTGCATCGCCGGTTTGAACGCCGGTACTTCGATGGGCCAAACATTGGCCGTTAATTGGGGGAAAGGCGGTGTGCCGGTGATATCGCGACCGACATGCCAGAATTCTTTCATATCCACGAAAGTGGCATTTTTCGCAATTTCGGTTCCGAAAGGGGTATAGCCGCGGGTGCCGCCATTGTCATAAAAGTATTGTTTCTTGGCGGCGTCGGGCAGGCTGAAAAACTCGGCGCTGGCCGCCAACGCATCTCGAATCACCACCGTATCAATGCCATGGTGCGTGATGCCGGCAAAACCCCAGGCCTGATACGCGGCGCCGAGATCGGCAACGAAAGCGTCCTTGTCATGCTGAAATCTCGATAGGTCGAGTACTGGAATAGTGCTTTGGTGCATGGGTCTATCCTCACAAGAAAATAGCACCCGCCGGGACTACCTTCAGCGGGCTTACTTCAGCGTTGCCCAAATCAGGCCTTGGATGCTGGCAAAATACTTAAGCCATGGCGCAATCGCTTAGTGCGATTGCACCATGATGGGGGCCGTACTATTCACGTTCTTTGGTGTAGGCCTTGCCAATCGCCTTAGGCGCCACCGCCTTACCGATAAAGCCACCGAGTAGTACCACGGTGAGAATATAGGGCAGGGCTTCAATGAGCTGTACCGGTATCGCAAAGCCACCCAGGGTCGCGCCCTGGGACCGATCGGCAATCGCCTGCAAAATACCGAACATCAGACAGGCCAGCAGCGCGCCACGCGGATGCCACTTGCCAAAAATCAAGGCAGCTAAGGCCATATAGCCCTTACCGGCACTCATATTGGGAATAAATTGCGCTGTGACCGCCACCGACAGATACACGCCCGCCAGACCTGCCATGGCGCCGCAGATAATGAGAGCAAGATAGCGCATCTTGACGACCGATATGCCCGCCGTATCGACCGCCGATGGGTTCTCGCCCACTGCCCGTAGGCGCAAACCGAAACGCGTGCGAAACATCAGCCACCAACAGGCCGGCACGGCCACCAGCGCAAGATAGACTAGAATAAAGTGACCGCTTAACAGCTCAGAATAGAGGCCACCGATAATCGGCACATCGGCGAGCTGATCGGCAAAGGGCAGGGTTATTGGGTTGAAACGCGCATCAATGCCATTGACCTGATCGACCAGGTTCGGCGTGTTACCGCCCTGACGAAACCAGTAGTTGCCTAAGGCAGCGGTCAAACCGGCAGCCAGAATATTTAACGCCATGCCCGACACGACCTGGTCACCGTTATGGGTCACGGTGGCGAAAGCATGCATCAGACCAAACACGATACCCACCGCAACGCCCGCCACCAGGCCCAGCCAAGGCGAGTTAGTCACATAGGCCGCGGCTGCGCCGCCAAAGGCACTGGCCAAGATTTTGCCTTCCAAGGCGATGTTAACAATACCGGCACGCTCCGAGAACATCCCGGCCAGGGCGGCGAAAATCAATGGTGTGGCGACTCGCAGGGTGGCATCGAGGATCAAGATTAGGCTGTTAAAGGTATCCATAGATCAGCCCTCCGCCACGGTTTGTTGCTGGAACTTTTGGCTTAGGGCAAGGTATGCCCGCTCGATCGGGTGTTTCATCATATGTTCCAGTGCACCGGAAAACAGAATCACCAAGCCCTGGAGGATAATGATGATCCGCGGGTCAACGCCGTATTCAAACTGCAATTCACTGCCACCCTGATACAGAAAACCAAAGAGTAAACTGGCCAACACGATACCGAAGGGATGATTACGGCCCATTAAGGCCACCGCAATGCCAGTGAAACCCATGCCGTTTACCAGGCCGAATTTTATTTGATGGGCTTCGCCCTGAACAACATTGAGGGCAAAAAAGCCGGCCAAGATACCAGAGACCATCATCGCCATAATAATGGTGCGCCCGGGTGAAATACCGGCGTATTCCGCTGCGCTGGCGTTCTGACCGAGGGCTCTAATCTCATACCCCCAGCGGCTGCGCCAGATAAAGAAGTAGACGGCAACGGTGCACAGCAAGGCCCAAAAAATAGACACATTGAGGGGCGAGCGCAAAATGGAGAAGCCGAAATAAGCAAACACCTCATACATCTTCGGCAACCAACTGGCTGGATCGAACACGGCACTCTCAACCGACATACTGCCCTTAGGCTTCAACACCTCGACCAGCAGATAACTCATCACCGCCGTGGCGATAAAGTTAAACATAATGGTGGTAATCACGATGTGCGATCCACGGTAGCCCTGCAACCAGGCGGGTATCAGCGTCCATAGGCCACCAAACAGGCCCGCGGCGGTGATACTTAGAGGTAGCAACAGAATAAAGGGAATCTTGCCGCCGAGATACAGGCAGACCAGGCCTAGGCCCAAAGCGCCCATATAGGCTTGTCCTTCGACTCCAATATTAAACAGGCCGCAATGGAATGCCACGGCAACGGCGAGACCGGTGAAGATAAAGCTGGTGGTATAGTAGAGCGTGTAGCCTAGGCCATAAGAATCACCAAATGCGCCCCTAGCCATGGCGACAACGGCCTCTATTGGACTGACGTCGATGTACCAGAAGACAAAGGCCGCGGCCAGGGCAGCCAGAAAAATATTAATCAACGGGATCACCACAACATAGATCCAGCCTGGAATTCTCGCCTGGCTCATGACTGCGCTCCGCTCTGCAACTGCCTGACTTCATCGGGCAGGATATTGGCCATCATTAGCCCCAGCATGGTTTCGGTGGCCATTTGAGCCGGAATTTCGCCGACAATCTTGCCATCGAACATCACCAGAATACGGTCGGCTAAACTCATGATCTCTTCCAATTCGACCGACACTAACAGCACGGCCTTATCCGCGTCGCGCATACCGATAATTTGCTGGTGAATCGCTTCGATGGCACCGATATCGACCCCACGCGTGGGTTGACCCACTAATAGAATGTCCGGGTTTTGCTCCATTTCTCGAGCAATGACCAGCTTCTGTTGATTACCCCCGGAGAAGTTGGCCGTTTTTAGGGCTGGATCCTGCGGGCGAACATCCCACTTGGCCATTTTCTCGGCACAATCGGCGGTAATGGCCTCGCGCTTGGTCATGAGTCGGTGGTTGTACTCGGCCTTGCGGTGATACCCGAGTACAAAGGCCTCATCGGCGGCAAAACTGTTGATCAGACCCATCTTATGGCGGTCTTCCGGTATATGACCGACCTTGTACTGCCGAACCTGGGCCGGGTTAACCGGCTCCAGGTTGGTGATTTGATGCCCATTTAGGGTGATGCTGCCCTGTTGCAAGGGTCGAATACCGGATAGGACATCGAGCAGCTCGGACTGACCGTTACCGCTCACCCCGGCGATGCCGACAATCTCACCCGCGCGTACGGTTAAATTCACCTGATCCAGGCGCAATACGCCACTCGGGTCACGCCACGACAGCTTATCCACCTGCAATAGCACCTTGCCTGGGTTGGCCTCTCCCTTATCAACCTGGAGTAACACCTTGCGCCCGACCATCAGTTCAGCCAACTGCTCACGACTGGTTTCGCTCGTCACCACATGGGCAACCATTTCACCACGGCGCATCACGCTAACATTGTCGGTCGCGGCCATAATTTCCTGCAATTTGTGGGTAATCAACATGACCGTTGTACCCTGTTCTTTTAGCGCGGCCAAAACCTTAAACAGGTGTTCTGTTTCCTGCGGCGTTAACACACCGGTGGGCTCGTCGAGGATCAAAATACGCGCGCCGCGATAGAGCGCCTTGAGTATTTCAATGCGCTGCTGCAAACCAACAGACAGCCGTTCGACCGGTATATCCAAGGGCACATCTAGGCCATATTCGCGCGCCAAGCGTTCTAGCTCGGCGCGCGCCTTGGCCATGCTGACATTCAACAACATGCCGCCTTCGGCGCCAAGTATGACGTTTTCCAGTGCCGTGAAGTTCTGAATCAACATGAAATGTTGATGCACCATGCCGATGCCGGCGCTGATGGCCGCTTTAGAGTCAGAAATGCGAGTTTGCTGGCCATCGATGTATATTTGGCCTTCATCGGCCTCATAAAAACCGTAGATGATGCTCATCAGGGTCGATTTCCCGGCGCCGTTTTCACCCACTATGCCGTGGATGGTGCCTTTCTCAACCTGAAGATCGATATACTTATTCGCGTGCACAGCACCGAAACGCTTGTCTATTCCGCGTAATTCGATGGCGAGTTGCGCAGTACCAGCTGTCTGAGCGGTCATGGCTCACCTGATGTTTATAATTGGAAAGTATTTAATTCTGGCTGCATCAATGCCGCCGAAACTATAGAGAATTCTTGGGTGTTATAAGGTGCGAAGCGGGCACAAACGACTGTTTGTGTCCGCTTCGAAGCTGCTAGAGCTTAGTAACTGCAGCTGTCAGTGGTCATGTAATCATGAACCTTGATCTTACCGGAGATGATATCGGCCTTAATGGCGTCTACCTTGGTCTTCATATCGGCGGTTACCAATGACGCATTGAACTCGTCCATGGCGTAATCGACACCGCCAGCGGCCAAATCGAGAACCTTGACGCCACCCGTCCAAGTACCAGCCTGAGCTGCTTCCCAGCTTTCATAGCTGGCCAGTCCGACCTTCTTAACCATAGAAGTTAACATGGTACCCGGCATCAGATAGTTTTGGTTGGAGTCGACGCCGATAGCGTACTTACCCGCGTCTTTCGCCGCTTGGTAAACGCCGCTACCGCTGCCGCCGGCTGCTGCAAAGAGTACATCAGCGCCTTTAGAGATCTGGCTTTTCGCCAGCTCTGAACCACCGGCTGGATCGTTAAAGCCAGAGAAGTCGGTTGAGATCATTTCTGAATAGACGGTGCCATTCTTGTTGATATGTTTAAAGCCCTGCTCAAAACCGCACGAGAACTTCTGAATCAATGGAATATTTACGCCACCGATAAAGCCTGCGGTGCCCGACTCTGACTTCATCGCCGCTAAGGCACCGACGAGGAAAGAACCTTCGTGCTCAGCAAAAACAATGGACTGGACGTTGGGCAGGTCAACCACCGAATCGATGATCACAAATTGGCTGTCCGGGAATTCGGCCGCAACTTTTTCCACTGAACTGCCAAAACTGAAACCTACCGCAACAATCGGGCTTTGGCCACGGCTGGCTAAGCGACGCAAACCTTGCTCACGCTGCTCTTCGTTCTGAGGTTCAAACTCACGAACCTGAATACCCTTGTCCTTAACGAATTGTTCTGCGCCATTGCGGAATACATCTTCGTTAAAGGACTTATCAAATTTACCCGCGGTGTCATAAATTACAGCCGGCGCAAAATCTGCGGCAATCGCAGATGCAGATAAACCGATAACCGCCGAAGCAGCAAGCGTTAATAATGCTTTCATGGAAAATCCCCTCTAATATTATTTTGGTTTTCGTTACGCTCGGCGCAACTTATGGGCGGAATCACTACCACCTTAAGCAATCCTGACCTTCCGGTCAAGACATGAACCTTGTTACTTTTTCATTATACACAGTTACACCCTGCTGACACTGACAGAGAGGGGTTTCGTTAACAACGGGTTAACATTGATTGCGGCACTATTTTGATACAGATACTCGCCTGCTGTTGATGCATATCAGAGCAGATGCAGTTCAATTCACTATGCTTTTTAGAGTTAAATACAGGAGAGGAAAGATGACTTATCTGTGTCCAGACTGCCAACAGCCGCTTGAGGTCTTGGTCGCTTGCGGTTGCCGCGATTACGTCTGCAACCAGTGCCAACAACTGGTCAGTAAAGGCCGTGTCGTTCATCTTGAAGCCGAGCTTATCGAACCCTTAAAAGGCGGGGCACAGACGCGTTGATCCCGCCCGGGGTGGCGACAGGGAGGCAAAGATAGAGCGAATGGTGGGGTCTATAATCAAGCCTACCCACCGCGCAGCCAAACTGGCTGGGGTGGGAAGGGCTCAGGCAGGCTTAGAGTTTAGCCTCAACTAGCGCGACCAGGGCCGCCGAGCTGATGCCAAAATGCTTGAACAGCTCACCGGCGGGCGCCGACTCACCGAAGCTGGACATTCCGATAATGCCGCCCTCCAGACCCACATACTTATACCAGAAATCCTTGGTTGCCGCTTCGATAGCAAAGCGCTTCACACCGGTCGGCAAGACCGACTCTTGGTAGGCTGAATCTTGGGCATCAAATACCGTGGTACAAGGCATCGAGACGACCTGGACGTTTTTACCTTGGGCACTTAGCACCTCGGCCGCTTCGAGCGCCAAGGTGACTTCTGAGCCGGTACTAATCAATACCAGGTCGGCCGGAGCCTGAGGCGCACGCAATACATAGGCCCCCTTACGAATATTGCTTAGCTGCTCAGCCGTGCGCACCGAGTGAGCCAGGTTTTGGCGTGAAAACACCAACGCCGTTGGGGTTTCGGTGCTTTCAATCGCCGCGACCCAGGCCACGGCACTTTCAACCGCATCGGCTGGACGCCAGGTGTGCAGGTTCGGTGTGGCGCGCATGGCCGCCAGCTGTTCAACCGGCTGGTGAGTCGGACCATCTTCGCCCAGACCGATGGAATCGTGGGTATACACATGAATCACCGGCTGCTTCATGATAGCGGCCATACGAATCGCGTTACGGGCATATTCCATAAAGATAAAGAAGGTCGCACCATAGGGCTTCAAGCCACCGTGTACGCTGATGCCGTTCATGATGGCGGACATACCGAATTCACGCACACCGTAGTAACAGTAGTTACCCGAGGGATCCGCACTGCTAATGCCCTGCGCACCACTCCACAGGGTTAGGTTGGACGCGGCTAAGTCAGCCGAACCGCCAAAGAGCTCCGGCAAGTGCGGCGCTAGGGCTTCAATAGAGTTCTGCGATGCCTTACGGCTGGCGATGGTCTCACCCTTGGTGTTGACCGCAGCGATAAAGGCTGCGGAATCGCTGCCAAAACTGGCCGGCAATTGACCCTGCATACGGCGCGCAAACTCATCGGCTAACTCAGGAAAAGCTGCTCGATAGGCCTCAAAGCGTTCATCCCACGCGGCTTCGCGCTGGGCACCCGGTGCCGTTGCATCCCAAGCCGATTTAATCGGTGTTGGAATCTCAAAAGGTGCTGCCGTCCAACCGAGCCGAGCTCGAGTCAGGGCTATTTCATCATCGCCGAGCGGCGCGCCGTGGCAATCTTCCTTACCTTCTTTGTTCGGTGAGCCAAAACCAATAATGGTCTTGCAGCAAATCAGCGTTGGCTGGTCGGAATTGGCCTTGGCGGTAGCAATCGCTTGATGAATTTCTTCTGCATCGTGGCCATTGACCCGCGGGATCACCTGCCAGCCATAGGCTTCGAAGCGTTTGACCGTGTCATCGGTAAACCAACCTTCCACTTCGCCATCGATTGAAATGCCATTGTCGTCATAAAAGGCAATCAGCTTACCCAGACCCAAGGTGCCGGCCAGCGAACTGACTTCGTGGGAAACGCCTTCCATCATGCAACCGTCGCCAAGAAAGACGTAGGTGTTGTGATCGACAACCTCATGTCCTGGGCGGTTAAACTGCGCGGCCAAAACCTTTTCCGCCATCGCCATACCAACAGCATTGGCGATACCCTGACCCAAGGGCCCAGTAGTGGTTTCAACGCCGGGTGTATAGCCGTATTCAGGATGACCTGGCGTGCGCGAATGCAGTTGACGAAAATTCTTCAGATCATCAATGGTCAGATCGTAACCACTCAGGTGCAGCAATGAGTAGTGCAACATCGAGCCGTGGCCGTTTGACAACACAAAACGATCTCGGTTAAACCACTTCGGGTTAGCCGGATTGTGTTGTAAATAGTCGGCCCAAAGTACCTGGGCGATATCGGCCATACCCATGGGTGCACCTGGGTGACCGGATTTGGCTTTTTGAACGGCATCCATGCTCAGGGCACGAATCGCATTGGCAAGTTCACTGCGTGAAGGCATCTTTACTCTTTCCTCAGAATAGGGAGTGATTGACGTTGACAGCATTGATAATTAGAGCGGCGGATTGTCCCAGAAAGGAGGCGGCGAGGCAAAGCAGAATGCCCCCTTTTCGGCAGAAAAGGGCACTTTTTGTAGGCACATTCGCGGTTTTATGCTAATTGGCTCTGGTTAGTCGCGGCGAAGCCCCTTACAGGGCATAAGCCTTACTTGTAGGCAATCGAGGCGAGAATCCGTCGTTGCCCGGTAAAGGGTTGACGTGCATGCAACACCGTGTGGTTGTTGAGGAACAACACATCCTGACTGTGCCAACTGAAGTTAACGCACAGCTGCGCCATCCGCTGGACCGTTTTAGCCATGACTTGGGCGTCCATGACTTCGCCGTCACAACTCACCACCGCCTTATTGGCGACATTACGCGCGTCGTCCCAGCCGGTGTAGACGGCCAGAATGGAATTGAAAAAGGTTTTCTGCTGGCTTTCGTTATCAAAACGGATCGCCGGCAGCGTTTGCGATTCGGTGCGCAGCTCGTCGTTATCGAGCCAGGCCCAAGTCATCTTGTGTTCCAGCAGTACCTGCTCGCACTGGGCCCGTGTCTCGACCTTAAAGGTTTCCTGCCAGGATCGCCCAATTGGCGATTGGGTATCAGTGACCGCAGGCATTACCCGGATATAGCGCACACCCTCACGCTCAATTTTCTCGGCATAGTCGGTATCCACGTCAAAAAAGGCAGAACAGATTTCTGCCGAATGCAGGATGGATGTCGCACCCCCGGTTTCGGGCGCTATATCGCAATAGAAAAAGATATAGCCGGGTGGATGAGGCGTCTGGGCCATCTCGTGGTGAAACGGGATCGTTTCCGTCGCCGGCGATTCATTCGCAGTCACGATACGCGACTGGGTTACCTGGGTTCGCGGTGCGGCGCCGCCGACATAGGGCATGTTTTGATAAGCCGTCTGATCCAGCATCGCTTCGAAGCCTTCGGCATCGGTGACGGGAAAGCCACGGAACAGCAGGGCGCCGTGATCGATCAACTTGGCGTGCAGCTCTGCGCGATGATCGGCCATCCACTCTTGAAAAGCAGACTTTTCACTGGCCACGGCGGCATTCGGCGGAAGAATGACCAGAGGAAAATCACGGCCATTGACCTGTTTCTGCTGCGCTATCTTGCCAATGATTAGGGTCATGCTCTGCCTCGCAAAGATACATCAATAGTATATGAATAGATCGTAGGCCAACCTTAGCAATGAAACGTCATGATGTAAATCAATGCTGTAGGATTCGACTTAAAATAAGTCGCCTTTTGATGCTTAGGGACGCCAATGCTGGGCAAAATCGGTAAACCGATGGACCAGCGGTGTCAGGGCCACCTTGTCCAGATGCACGATGGCAAAGGTGCGTTTTAATTGCAGTACGGTGGGCAGCTCGACCAGCGTGCCTGTTGTCAGCTCATCGACCAGGGCCAACTCGGACAGGCAGCCGATACCCAGACCGGCCCGAACCGACTGCTTGATCGCCTCCTGACGGTTCAACGCGAGGCGAATGCGCGGCGTTTCCTGGCGCTGGGCAAAGGCTTGATCGAAGACTGCGCGGGTGCCCGATCCCCTTTCACGCACGATCCACGGCAGAGTCGACCATTCACCTTCCGGCACCTTGGCCAACTTCAGCCACTGTGCATCGGGCCGGCAGAACACCTTGAGTTGATCTTCCCGCCAGCGATTTATCGACACGCCAGTTGCCGATGTCGGGCCTTCGATAAAACCGATACTCGCTAGGCCGCTGGTAACCCGCTCAATCACACCGTCACTGTTATGGATCGAGAGCTCGGGCTCGACTAGCGGGTAGTTGGCAATAAAGCCGGCCAATAGCTTGGGCATCAGATAGGAGGCTATGGTTTCGCTGGCACTGACGCGCAGCTTGCCGCCAATAAAATCCGCCTGTGGAAAGGCCAAGCTGTCCAGGTGAATCAACACCTGAAGGATTTTCGGCAAGGCCTGTTGCCCAGCCTCGGTCAGGGTCAACGTGCGGCCGATTTTGCGGAACAGGTCATAGCCCAGTTGGCGTTCGAGCTCTTTCAACGACTGGCTGGCTGCTGACTGACTGATGGCTTGCTCATCAGCGGCGGCGGTCAGGGAATCCAAGCGGGCGATGGCAGCGAAAAGCTGTAACTGTCTCAAGCTAACATTCATAAGTTTTTCTAATGCTTGGGTTAAGTTATATCCAATATATTTAACTAAAATCAGGCGGTACAGTACAGGTCTAAATGCACTGGACGCTGCGAATGTGGATTCTGCTCCCCCTGATTGGCGCTATCGCCTATGGCTTGGCGCAACTGACGTGGGCCCGCCATCTTGGTTTGGGCGCCCTGCCCATGGCCATCGGACTGGGCATCCTAGTGGGCAATGGGTTTACCCCGGCCTGGTCGACGCGCAGCGAGCAGGTGCTCGCCTTCAGTAAAAAACGTCTTTTACGCATTGGCATTATTCTCTTTGGCAGTCATCTGACCTTACAACAACTGATAGCAGTTGGTTGGCAGGCCGCCGTGCTCGATCTGGTGGTGATTGGCTCGGTACTGTCGGTTGGCTATTGGGTCGGTGTCAGGGTCCTCGGAATGAGCCGTGAGGCGACCATTCTGACCTCGGTCGGCAGCGCCGTGTGCGGGGCCGCCGCCATTCTCGCGACCGAGCCGGTATTAAAGGCCAAGCAGCAGGATGTCAGCGTGGCGGTGGCTACCGTTGTGGTCTTTGGTACCCTGGCGCTGTTTTGCTATCCATTGATTTTTAGCCTGACCGGGCTCAGCAGTGCCAATTTCGGCGTCTATATCGGCAGTACCGTGCATGAGGTCGCCCAGGCGGTTGCCGCGGGCCAGGCGATCGATGCTGCCGCCATGAACAGCGCCCTAATTACCAAGTTGATGCGGGTCATGATGCTGGCGCCGGTTGTCGTGCTGATCGGCTGGCTCTATCAGCGCACTCAGATCGGAACAGCCAATGGACCGTCGGCGGCGATACCCTGGCCCTGGTTTGTCTTTGGCTTTATCGCCATGGTGACGTTAAACAGCCTGATTGACTTACCCGCCGCGCTGCGCCATGCACTACAAGTTAGCGCGCAGCTCGCGTTGATTTTGGCGATGACGGCGCTGGGTCTGCAAACGCGCTTTGCGGCCCTACGCCAGGCTGGGGCCAAGCCACTGATCTTGTCCGCATTGCTGTTTGTGCTCTTGCTCGGCGGTGGGCTGGTGGTCCATCAGTTACTTTACTAGCGTTGATTCAACTTCATATTGAGAAAAGCATAGGCGGCATTAAAGGCCGGTTGTTGAAATTTCTTCAGCTCCAAACCGCCGAAGTCGGTCGAGGGCGGCGCCGCCTTGAATTGCTCCTTGACCTGGGCCGTGGCCAGCACCGAAACCGGTAGGCCGATTAGCTGAATGGCCGCTTCTAACTTAAAGCTGGTGGAACTGCCGGCAAACTTGCCCTTCTGTTCACGTCGCAGGATCACAACCTCATCAATATGGTAATCCTCCAGTAGCTTTTTAAAGGCAAACTGAAATTGGCGAATCGCGTCGGTATCCTCAGATTGAGACACGGTGAACAAGCGCTGACGACAATCGGGCACTTGAAAGGCGCCCTGGTCGTAGCCTACTAAACTGATAATCGCTTCGCTGCCTTTTAATTCTACGCCACAGACTTTCATACTTATCCTTCAATCCCGTTGTCAATCCGGCGATTATAGCCGGTCTTGGCCTAGGTAGGTGATCGATCTTCACCTCTCTGGCAGAATAGTTGCGCTGCGCACGAATTGATCTCATGGTGGGGCCGTCGCAGACGCTTGGAAAGGCCAGGTTGGTCGGGTAAGCTTTGGCTTCACTTCACATCCGAACCGTCTTGCTATGCCAAACCCTCTTGATAGCACGAGCGAATATCTGTCGCTAACCTTCGTCGGTCTCGACCTGTCCAATGAGACGCTCAGTTTTAAAGAATTCGATGGCTGCGTTTTTAAGGAGTGCCGCTTCGATAGCGTCACCTTCAAGAATTGCAAATTTATTGAATGTGAATTTGTCAGCTGCAACTTGAGTGTCGTCAACATGAGTTACAGCCGGTTTATGGACGTCGCCTTTAGGGACAGCAAGATTATCGGCGTCGACTGGACCAAGGCCGCCTGGCCGAATCTTTCATTGCCGGCTCCAATCTCATTTCACAATTCGCTGCTCAACGACTCATCGTTCTATGGTTTGCATCTGGCCGATCTTATTATTGAAGACTGTAAGGTCCATGATGTGGATTTTCGCGAGGGCAACTTCAGCCAGGGTGATTTTTCCGGATCGGATTTCGCCAATAGTCTCTTCAATGGCGCCAACCTCAGTGGCGTGTCGTTTGAAAACGCCGAGAACTACTATATCGACCTGAACCACACCAATATTAAACAGGCAAAGTTCAGCCGGCTCGAGGCCGTCTGTTTGCTGGAAAGTTTGGATATCGAATTGCTCGACTGAGACGCAAAAAAAACCCGAGGCTACGCCACGGGTAAAGCATACTTGGTTGATCGGTGTTATGCGCTGTGCTCCGGCCGGCCAGTTATCGGGCCGACCTGCTGTGCACCATCGTTTGTACTATTACTGCAAATCCGACTTATAGTTTTCTGCGATCGCCTGCTCGGCCTTAGTCGCTTCAGAGACGAGCAAGTCATAGTACTTACCACCAGACTTGACGTTCTTTTCAAACCAGCTGTAAACCGGCATCGCTGCTGCCTTGAACTGCTCTTTTTCAGCGGGCGTGGGCACATACAGACTGCCGCCAGCCTTATTAAAGTCCTGGTAGGCCTGAATCGATTTACGCTTCGGTGAGGCAAAGGTGGCTTGCTGTAAGGCATTAAAACCGTCCACGATCACGCGGCGTAAGTCTTCGGGCATATCCAAGAAGGCCTCGTTATTCATATACCACAGAGCTGCCATATAGGCGTGGCCATCGAGGGTGACATATTTCAGACCCGCCTCAGTGAACTTCATACCCATGATATCGGTAATGCCATTTTTCGACCCTTCCACTACACCCGTTTGAAACGAGGTGTACAGTTCTGGCCAAGGGATCGGCGTTGGGCTGGCGCCCATGGCCCTAACCAATTCTTGCGGCAAATCGGCAACCACGGTGCGTATCTTCAAGCCTTTTAGATCGCTTGGCTGCTGCACTTGGCGTTTGGTGTTGGCAAAGTTGCGCCAGCCACCGGTATTGCCAATGGTCATCAGGCGAATGCTGTCGTCAGAGTCGGCCAGGATATCGGCGCGCATTTCGCGCACAAAGTCGCCACTTAAAACGGCTTCGGCGATGCGGTCGTCACGTAACAGATAGGGTAAGTCGAGGACCTGAACATAGGGGAACATGTTCGCTGCGCCACCGGAGGTGGAAATATAGATATCAACCGAACCGTCCTCTAAGGCTTGCAGACATTCGGTGCCATTGGCACAGAGTTGGGTTCCGATAAAGAGATCAACCGATATCTTGCCATTGGAATGGGCTTCAACAAAGTCTTTAAAGACCACCAGACCGTCATAGTCTTCATCGTTTTCGTTGGAATTTGCGACGGCCCGTAAGTTAAAGTCGGCCGCATGAGCGATGCCGATCGATAGGGTTAGTGCCGCAACCGCCAGGCCACCGGCGAGTTTCTTGGCCAACATTTTGTGCTCTACATTCATGGAGTTTGCCTCTTTGTTGTTGTTGTAGTGAGCCTTGCTCTTACAGGGTGTTGCTCGGTAGCGGCCTTTCGACCGCGCCTTTTACCTAGGCCAAACCAAGAAATCTCGGAATGGTCATAGAAATAGCGGGAAAGTAAGTAATTAAAAATATCATCAGAAATTCAACGGCCAGAAACGGCAAGATGGCCTTGGCGATCGACTCAACCCGTTCACCGGAAACACTCGATGCGACGAACAACACTAAGCCCATGGGCGGTGTCGCCAGGCCCACCGTCAGGTTGACACTCATAATGATTGCAAAGTGAACTGGATCGATGCCCAGCTGGATAAAAATCGGTGCCAAAATGGGACCCAATATAATGATAGCTGGCCCGGCGTCGAGAAACATACCGACAACAAAGAGCAGTATATTGATGGCAAAGAGCAGAATGAGGGCGTTATCGCTGATTGCCAGCACCCAGTTGGCCAGGTCTTCGGCAGAGTGCGATAAACTCACCACCGTTTTAAAGGCAATGGCGGCGCCAACGATAAGTAGGACCGCGGCCGAGGACATCGCCGACCGGGTGAATATTTGCGGCAGATCCGACAGTTTGACCGTTTTCATCACCCAAATACTGAGCACAAGGGCATAACCGACGGCGATGGCTGAGGCTTCGGTGGGCGTGAAAACCCCAAATAGAATGCCACCCAGAATGATAATGGGCGTCAGCAAGGGCAAGAAGGCGGCCTTGGTCGCCGCACCCTTTTCTTGCCAACTGGCTTTTTCACGCGCAACGGGGAAGTTATGTTTTTTCGCCAGCAGAGCGGTTACCGCCATCAGGCCTAAGCCGATTAATAGCCCGGGTATGACGCCCGCGGCGAAAAGCGCCGCGACCGACACCTCCATGGTGTAAGCGTAGATAATCATAATGCCCGAAGGCGGGATAATCGGGCCAATCACCGAGCTGGCCGCAGTAATGGCGGCCGCAAAACGGCGGCTATAGCCATTTTTTTCCATCGCCGGGATCAGCATCGAGCCGAGCGCGGACGTGTCGGCCACGGCTGAGCCCGACATGCCTGCAAACAACATGCTGGACATTATATTGACGTGGGCCAGGCCACCGCGGACATGACCGATAAAGACCTGCGATAGGTTCACCAGGCGAATGGTAATGCCGCCCCGATTCATGACCTCGCCGGCGAGCATAAAGAAGGGAATAGCCATCAGCGGAAATGAGTCGATGCCGTTGTAGATATTGCGAAACAGCATTGGCACGTCGCGACCCATGTCACTCAACAATAGCATCAGACCGGGCGCAAACAGGGTGGCAAAGAACACCGGCAGGCCGAGCAGCAGAACCAACAGAAAGAGCGGCAAAAATAGCGTTAACATCGGCGGCTAATCTCCAGTGGGTGCTTGATAAGGGGTCGGCGCGGCGAGGCCCAGAAGATTTTTCAAGATCAGTTCAATATTGACCAACAACATGGTGCCGAAACAGACTGGCATCGCCAGATAGATCCAGGCACGAGGCAATTTGAACGATGCAGCGCGAGTACGAAAACCGCGTTCAAAAAATTCTAAGCCTAGGGTAAAGAGCCGAAACAGGACCAGGGCGGCGATCACCAAGAGCAACAGCTTCAACAGTCGGGCCAGGGCGGGAGGCATCATCTCATGCAGCATATCGATCGCCACAAAGGATCCGTTGTGATAAGCCTGCGCCGCCACCAACGCCATCATCCAGATCATAAAGGCACGGGCGACCTCTTCGGGCCATGGCAGCGCACTGTTTAGGACATAGCGACAAAACACTTGTAACAAAATAGTGAGCACCATCAGCGCGACCAATACCCAAGCCATATTGGCACTGATGGTCATTAGCATTCTATTAAAGCGTTCCAACCTGCTGTGTACCCAGTGCAGGGCGGTCATGGCTGGACGACCAAATTAAGCGCGCATGGCATATTGAGTCCCTATTATTCTTATTGTTATTGGCCGGTTACCACGCAAGCCGAAACCCAATGGTCGGTGGCATTGCGATGGTCTGTTGATACCGATTGGGCTGCCTGGATGAATACAGTGAAGCCAAGAACCTATAATTTTCGTTATCATCTATCATTGATTTACTTTTTTCTTGCCAGATAACACTAGCAATGTATGATGCTGATGTAAATCAATTATAGATGAATTCATTAAAATCAGGGTCTTCTAATATGATACGATAGCGCTCACCAGACTGATCCACGTTTGAAGGAAGTAGTGCATTGAGCAACCAGATTAGCGAGAGAATTAATGCCGACTTCGGCGCCCGTCAGGGTAAACGACGACCCATGTACGTTCAGGTCAGTGAACTGCTCTTAAGGGAAATTAATGCCGGCCATTGGCGCGAAGGGGAACGACTGCCAATCGAGGCCGATCTGGCGGTTGAACTGAAGGTCGCTGTCGGAACGCTGCGGAAAGCCCTGGCTTTACTCGAGAATGACGGCCTGGTAGAGCGTCGGCAGGGCTCCGGAACCTATGTCAAACGGCCCGCACGAGAAGCGGTCTATCAACTCTTTCGCTTGGAGCTACTGGACGGTGGTGGCACACCACACGCCCAAACCCTGGCTGTGCGCAAAGAAGCCAACACAGAAGTCGCTGAACGTTTTAGTTGCCCCGCCGATACGCTTTTTTGGCGCATTGAACGCAAGCGCTTCTTGAACCAGAGCGCGATCGCGGCGGAAGAAATGTGGGTCCGCGCCGCGCATGCTGAAACGCTCAGCGCAGCCGAACTGGATGAGTCCCTGTATCGACATTATCGCGAGCATTTTGGCTTCTGGATCAGCCGGGTTGAGGATCGTCTGCGCGTTTTTCCGGCGACAGATTGGGCTGCAACCATACTCGATTTACCACCCGCTAGCGCCTTGGGCTGGATAGAGCGGCTCAGCTGGTCCGCTGATGACCGTGTCGAAGAGTACTCCCGCACCTGGTTTAACCCGGCCATCTGCCATTACGTCTCAAGGATGTCCTAAGTGGGACGACTCAGCCAGGCGGAGAGGCCCTTAACTAGACCCCGATCCAACACACTGCGTTAGCACATGGAGCACTTTATGACCTTAGGCTATGGAATCATCGGTTGCGGCATGATGGGCCAAGAGCACATTCGCAATATTCAGCTACTGCCCCAGGCCAGTGTACGTGCGGTCTATGAGCCGGACCCTGAAATGCAACAACGGATCTTGGCGCTGGTGCCCGAGGTCCGCTTCGAAGCGTCGATCGAGACCTTATTGGCGGCGCCAGACCTGGATGCCCTGGTCATCGCCAGCCCCAACTTTATGCACGCCGAGCAACTCTTGGCGGTACTGGCCCAGACCGACTTACCCGTTCTGGTGGAAAAGCCGTTGGTCACCTGTCGCGAGGATATCGAGCGCATACGCCAGGCAGCGGCTGGTCACCGCGCACCGCTCTGGGTTGCCATGGAATACCGCTATATGCCGCCGGTGGCCGCCCTACTGGGCCAGATTCGCAGCGGCGCGCACGGCGTGACCCGACAGTTCAGCGTGCGCGAGCATCGCTTCCCCTTCCTGACCAAGGTCGGCGACTGGAACCGGTTTAATAAAAACACTGGTGGCACTTTGGTTGAAAAATGCTGTCATTTTTTCGATCTGATGCGTTTGCAGTCCCAGAGTGAAGCGATTCGAGTCTTCGCCTCCGGCGGCATCGACGTCAACCATCTCGACGAACGCTATGACGGCCAGGCACCGGATATCCTCGATAATGCCTACGTCATAGTGGATTTTGCCAACGGTCAACGGGCCCTATTGGAACTGTGTATGTTTGCCGAGGGCTCGCGCTATCAAGAAGAGCTCTGTGCGCTTGGCGAACGGGGTAAGTTGGAAGCCTCGGTGCCCGGACCGGGCCGGTTTTGGAATACCGAGTTGGGTCCTGCACCCACTCCACAGCTGGTATTCAGTCCCCGTCAGCCGAGCGGCCCAGTGATCACCTCGATACCGGTCGACCCGACCCTGCTGGCCGCAGGCGATCACAATGGCTCGACCTACTACCAGCACCTGGGCTTTTATCGGGCCATTACCGACGGTCAAGCTGTCGAGGTATCGGTCGCCGATGGGCTCAAGGCCGTCGTGCTCGGTTTGGCCGCCCAACAGTCGATTGCCACCGGTCTCGCGGTCGCAATAAGCAACGATGGCTGGCATTTCGAATAGCGCCGACGGGTCTCGACGGCTAGGGGCCGAGCCCTCGCCGCAGGCTCTAAGCCTCCCCCTAGGCTCGCTATACAGGGGCCCTCAAGATCTATATCAAAATATATTGATATAGATCTTGAGGAAAACATCAAGCACTGCTATCGTCTCCTCCATGAACCTATCCGATTACGCGGCGTTTTTTAAAGCCATCAGTGACCCAACCCGGCTAACCGTGCTGCAATTGCTCGGCAGCAGCGCCTATGGGGTGCTGGAATTGAGTGAAATGCTCGATGTGAAACAGTCGGGCATGAGTCACCACCTTAAGGTTTTAAGTAAGGCCGGCTGGGTCGACAGCCGACGCGAGGGCAATAGTATCTATTATCGCCGCTCGCTCGGGGATGCGCTCAATGTCCAACAGCAACTGTTTCGTGAATTGGATCAGCAGCCCTTACCCGAGCCAGTACTGGCTCAGCAGCAGCGTATTCGCGCCGAGCGGTTGACTCGCGCACGGCAGTTTTTTGTTGAGCATGCCAACGAGTTTGTTCTGCACCAGGAGCGCATCGTGCTGTTTGAGCATTACGGGCCAGAGGCACTGCAGCTGTTGGACAGCCTTCAGCGCTCGCCGCACGAGCGGGTCCTGGAAGTCGGCCCCGGCAAAGGCGAGTTTCTTAAGGCCTTAGCTCAGCGCTTTCAGCTGGTCGTCGGTGTCGATATTTCGCCGGTCATGTTGGCGCAAGCAACGGATCATTTGGGGCACGGCTCGTCCGTTGAACTGATCGAAGGCAATACCGATACCCTGCTCGGGCAGGCGGATCGGTTCGATATCATTTTCTATAACATGGTTTTGCACCATGTGCCGATGCCCGAGGCAGAGATTGCCCAATGCGCCCTGTTGCTTAATCCCAACGGTGTGCTGATCGTAACCGATCTGTGTCGGCACGATCAGGAGTGGGCGCGTGACCAATGTGGTGACCAGTGGCTAGGTTTTGAACCGGAAGAATTACATCAGTGGGCGGGCCGACACGGTCTGGCGCACGATCAAACACGATTTTTAGCGTTGCGAAATGGCTTTCAGGTGCAAACCCAAGTCTACCGTAACGTTTGACCGACTTACGAACTAAGGAACAACCCATGAGCGAATACAGTCTTTTCACCTCGGAAAGCGTCTCAGAAGGCCATCCCGATAAGATGGCCGACCAGATATCCGATGCCATTCTCGATGCCATTATCGGTGCCGACCCCCACGCCCGAGTGGCGGTGGAAACGCTGGTCAAAACTGGCATGGCGGTCATTGCCGGCGAGGTGCGCACCTCGACCTACGTCGATCTGGAAGATATTGTGCGCGGTGTCATTCTCGATATCGGCTATGACTCCTCCGATGTGGGCTTCGACGGTGCCTCCTGCGCCGTGCTCAACGCGATCGGCAAGCAATCACACGATATCGCCGTCGGTGTCGATGAGGCGGGCGACAAGGATCTCGGTGCTGGTGACCAGGGTCTGATGTTCGGTTATGCCACCAATGAAACCGACAGTCTGATGCCCGCGCCGATCTTTTATGCCCATCGACTGGTCGAGCAACAGGCCAAGTTACGCAAGAAAGGTGTTCTGCCTTGGCTGCGCCCCGATGCCAAATCTCAGGTGACGCTGCGCTACGAGCACGGCAAGCCGGTGGCCATCGACGCGGTGGTGCTATCAACCCAGCACAATCCGGATATTGCTTTGTCCGATCTGCGCGAAGCGGTGATGGAGACTATTATTAAAGAGGTGTTACCGACGCAGTGGCTGCACAAAGATACCCAATACCATATCAACCCGACCGGTAACTTTGTTATCGGCGGCCCAGTGGGTGACTGTGGCCTAACCGGGCGAAAGATTATTGTCGATACCTATGGCGGCATGGCCCGTCACGGTGGCGGTGCCTTCTCGGGCAAGGATCCGTCTAAGGTCGACCGTTCGGCCGCCTATGCCGTGCGCTACGTGGCGAAAAACATCGTCGCGGCCGGCCTAGCCGACCGCTGTGAAATTCAGGTCTCTTATGCCATTGGGGTCGCCGAACCGACCTCCATCTCGATCAATACCTTCGGCACCAACAAGGTCAGCGAAACGCTCATCGCCCAACTGGTGCGCGATAACTTCGACCTGCGCCCGCGCGGCATTATCGAGATGCTCGACCTGCGCCGGCCAATCTACCGTCCGACCGCGGCCTACGGCCACTTCGGTCGTGCCGGCTTTAGCTGGGAAAATACCGATAAGGTCGACGCCCTAAAAAGTGGCGCCGGGCTCTAATTTTTGCGCGCGACTCGCGCCAGCATGCTGGACTCACCGTCCAGAACGTCCATATAGATGGGTTGCGCCAGAGGCCGGCCCATCACCGAAATCTCTTATTAAGGAACAGACTATGACAACTTTTACCGATTACCAGGTCGCCGATATGTCATTGGCCGACTGGGGCCGCAAAGAAATCGCCATCGCCGAAAGTGAAATGCCGGCGCTTATGGCACTGCGTCATAAGTATCGTGCCGATCAGCCATTGGCCGGTGCGCGCATCATGGGTTGTATCCATATGACCATTCAAACCGCCGTGCTCATCGAGACGCTGATCGACTTAGGCGCGGCCGTGCGTTGGTCTTCATGCAATATTTTCTCAACCCAGGATCATGCGGCGGCCGCTATCGCGGCGGCGGGCATCCCGGTATTCGCCTGGAAGGGTGAAACCGATGATGAATTTTTATGGTGTATTGAACAGACCATCCTTGCGGGTAAAGACGGCACCGAGGTCTGGGACGCGAACATCATTCTTGATGATGGCGGCGATCTGACCGAAATGGTTCACAGCAAATACCCACAGCTGCTAGCGCAAATTCACGGTATCTCGGAAGAAACCACCACCGGTGTACACCGATTGCTGGATATGTTGGCCAAGGGCGAGCTCAAGGTACCGGCGATCAATGTCAATGATGCGGTGACCAAGGCTAAGAACGACAACAAGTACGGCTGTCGTCATTCCTTAAACGATGCTATTAAGCGCGGCACCGACCATCTGTTGGCCGGTAAAAAAGCCCTGGTAATCGGCTACGGTGATGTCGGCAAGGGTTCGGCGGCGTCTCTGCGTCAGGAAAGCATGATCGTCAAGGTATCGGAAATCGATCCAATCTGTGCGATGCAGGCCTGCATGGACGGTTTTGAGGTTGTGTCTCCCTACAATGACGGTATCAACGACGGTACCGCGGCGAGCATTAACTTACCGTTGCTGCACAACACCGACCTGATCGTGACCACCACCGGCAACACCAATGTCTGCGATAAATATATGTTGGCCGCGGTCAAGAAAGGTGCCGTAGTCTGTAACATCGGTCACTTCGATAATGAAATCGACACCGCCTTTATGCGCACCTCATGGCAGTGGACCGAAGTGAAGCCGCAAGTTCATCAGATCTATCGCAGCGCCGCCAGTGATGACTTTATTATCTTGCTGTCCGAAGGACGTCTGGTCAACCTGGGCAATGCCACCGGCCACCCAAGCCGTATCATGGACGGGTCGTTCGCCAACCAGGTCCTGGCGCAGATGTATCTGTTTGAACGTAAGTTCGCCGACTTGCCCGCTGCCGAGAAAGCCGCTAACCTTTACGTCAAAATATTGCCGAAAAAATTAGACGAAGAGGTGGCCGCCGAAATGGTCAAAGGCTTTGGCGGGGTGATGACCACGCTGACCGAAACCCAGGCCAACTACATCAATGTACCCGTGGCCGGACCCTACAAGCCTGAAGAATATAAATATTGATTAGGAGCCGCCAGGCGCCTACAGCCAGCCGCACTACTGACTCGGTCAGGGCGCGGCTGGCGACTCAATCCCGATCACAGAGAAGACTATTATGAATACCCCAGTACCCGTCAGTTTTGAGTTTTTCCCGCCTAAAACCGACATCGGCTATGACAAATTATTGACGGCCCATGACGAATTAAAGATTGCCCAGCCGGAATTCTTTAGTGTCACCTATGGCGCCGGTGGTTCCACTCAGGAACGCACCATCAATACCGTTATTGAATTGAATAGCCGCGGGGTCCCGGCCGCGCCCCATCTGTCCTGTATCGGTTCGAACCGGGCTACGGTCCAGGCTCTGCTCGAGCAATATCAGGCGGCCGGTATCAACCGCATTGTGGCGCTGCGCGGCGACTTACCCAGTGGCATGCGCGGCACCGGGGGTGATTTCAACCATGCCTCGGATCTGGTCACCTTTATTAAAGCCGAATTTGCCGATACCTTCAGTATCGAGGTCGCGGCCTATCCGGAGATGCACCCGCAAGCGAACAGTTTTGATCAGGATGTCGACCATTTTGTGGCCAAGGCCAAGGCCGGCGCCGACAGCGCCATCACCCAGTATTTTTACAACATCAATGCCTACAAACATTTCGTCTCCGAAGTGCGCCGGCGCGATTGCGATATCGCGATCGTGCCAGGTATTATGCCGATTACCAATTTCACCAATCTGGCACGCTTCTCCGATGCCTGTGGTGCCGACATTCCCCGTTGGATGCGTCAGGCGCTGCAAAGCTGTGGCGATGATGTCACCCGAATTCAGCGCATTGGCCTGAACTTTGTCGTCGATCTGTGTCAGGAGCTCATTGTCGCCGGGGCGCCTAAGTTGCACTTCTACAGCATGAACCAGTCGGCACCAACGCTGGCGATCCTAGCCCAACTGGAAGGTTTTAAAGCATGACTGTTACCGCCTTTATCGATGGCCAATATGGCACCACCGGCCTGCAAATACAGAGTCGATTAGAAGCCCACCCCGATGTCGAGTTACTCAGCATCCCGGAAGCGCAAAAAAAAGATCCACAATTGCGTGAAACCTATCTGAATCGGGCCGACGTGGTGTTTTTGTGCCTGCCCGATGAAGCCAGCCGCGCCGCCGTGGCCCTAATCAGCAACCCCGCGACGGTGATTATCGATGCCTCATCGGCCTTTCGCGTCGATCCGGCTTGGGTCTACGGCGTGCCGGAATTGGCGGGGCTGCGGCCTAAAATACAGACCAGCAATCGCATCGCCAATCCCGGTTGTTACCCCACCGGCATGACGCTATTGACGGCACCCTTGGTGGCCGCCGGCCTTCTGCCCCGAGCCTATCCGCTCACGGTACAGGCGATCACCGGTTACAGCGGTGGCGGCAAGGCGATGATCGCCGATTATCAAGGCTTTGATCGAGGTCAAGCCGAAACCGCCGCCGCGCGACTGAAGAATCTTGATTTAAACCATAAACATCTGCCCGAGATGCAGCACATTGTCGGGCTCGATTTTGCCCCGGTCTTTGTGCCCACCGTCGGTAATTTCGAGCAGGGCATGCTGGTGTCAATTGGCTTGCATGAGGCAGCCCTAAGCGGCAGCGCCGAGCAAGTCTATGTCGCGCTGGCCGAAGCCTATCAGGCTGAACCGTTTATCACCCTGTTTCCGCTCAACGATCAGAGTCAACTCGAGGACGGCTTCTTGGCGCCGACTCACTGTAATGGTACAAACCGGATTGAGCTCTTTGTCTTCAGCGCCGACCAGCGCATCTATCTGGTCGCGCGACTGGATAACCTGGGCAAGGGCGCATCGGGTGCCGCAGTGCAGAACATGAATTGCCGCTTCGGCTTGCTCGAAACCACCGGTCTACTGGTATGAAGGGGCGCTTCCCGATCGGCCTGTTCCTGGCGCTCGGGCTGGCCGCATGCAGCGGCGCAACCCCGGCCACCGATGCGGCCCCGCTCAACCCTGCCGACATGAGCCCTAGCCCGGATCAGCCCGGATCAGTAGCAACGGTACCCTCGGTGATCTTTATCCAGTACCTCAATCAACAGGCGCCGGCGCTCTTGTGTGAACAGGATGCTGCTATTGGCTGCCTGAAGTTGCCTGCCGAACTTTGCAAGGCCGCGGTGGCGGAATCGGCGCAGCGCTGCGGACCCCTGTTACTGGAGCGCTGGCCGAGTAGTTTCCCCGAAGATGCCGACAATGCGATGCTTTATTCCTATCAATATCGGCAGTGTATTTTAGCCGATTGGATCCAGAATTTTGGTCTTACCGCCGAACGCCTAGCGTCCTGTGGCGCGGTGGCCACGCCATGAGAACGATTCGCGCCTGGGTACCTGAGGCCGAGTCACTCGAACAGGTTGTGGCGCTGCCCGCGTCTGTCTTTCAGCATCTGGTTAAGGCTCTGCGGCTCGATAATGGCGCGCAGGTCGAGGTCTTTAACGGCCGGGGTCAACGCTTTAATGGCACGTTGACGAATATCGGCAAGAAAGCGGCGAATCTGTTACTCAGTGAGCAACTGGTGGCGACCGAGGCATCCCCGCTGGTTAGCCATCTTGGCTTGGTGATGTCGAAGGGCGATCGCTTCGACTACGCCGTGCAAAAGGCCACTGAACTGGGCGTGACCAGCCTCACCCCGTTGACCAGTGAGCGCTGTGACCTGCGCTTAGCGCGTGACCGCTATGAGAAAAAACTCAGCCATTGGCATGGCATTATGACCAGCGCCTGTGAGCAGTCCTATCGCGACACCCTACCCATACTGCACCCTATTCAGTCGCTCAACGATTGGGTACTGGCGCAACGCTCAGCTCTGAAACTGGTCTTCCATACCGCGGCACAGCAACCGCTTTGGCCCGCTGAACGGCCCGATTCGGTCAGTTTTCTGGTCGGACCGGAGGGCGGTCTAAGTGGGTCGGAACTGGCTTTCGCCCAGCAGCAGGGCTTTACCCCATGGCAGCTCGGACCGCGCATTCTGCGTACTGAAACCGCACCGGTGGTGATATTAAGTTTGCTCCAGGCCCGCTGGGGCGACTTTTAGACCCAACGCCTGGTCGTCTAGTCGCCTAGTCGCTATTACCGAGGCGGTGGGCGATCAAGTAAAGACCCACTAACAGCGTGGTTAGGCATAGCAATAGCCACGGAAAGAGCGCGAGCGAAAACTGCGTGACCAAGAGCCCGATCGAGCCCGGCAAGATGGCGATACCCAGGCTAGCGGCGGTGACTTGCAGGCCGATCGCGTTGTTAAAGTGTCTCGACCCGAGCCGATTAAGGGTATCCGAGACCAAGGCCGGGTACATCGGCGCATAGGCAAAGCCGATCACCACCAAGGCCAGCAAATTGGTCAATAGGCTTAGGTTAAGCGCATAGGCCAGAGCACCGACCAGAGCCAAAACTAGGCTCAGGGTCATCAACTGATTTTGGCTGATCCGGCTCGACACAAAACCCATCACAATACGACCGACGGTAAACATACCCCAATAGACACTGACCCAAGCACCAGCCTGGGCGGTGCTCATACCCCGGACGTCGGTCAAGAGGCTAAAGGTCCACAGCCCCATGGAAAACTCCAGACCGGTGTAACAAAAGAATAGCGCCATACTCAGCCAGACGCGGACATTGCCAAAGGACTCAAGCATACCGGTGTTATGGGCATCTGCGGCATGGCTAACGACCTCAGCCGCACCTTCTGCGGGGGCACGTTGGACCACCAACCACAGTCCCGCGGTGACCAAAAACAGGATCATTAAGAGCAGTTGAATCACCGAATGTATCTGATAACCCAGGCGCCAGTCGTACTCATGAACCAGCACCCAGGTCATAACCACCGGGCCTAGGGTGATGCCGACCCCAAAGCTGGCATGCAGCCACTGCATCAGGCCGGCACTGAAGTTCTTGGCGATATAGCCATTGATGGTCGCGTCGGTTGCCCCGGCCGCCAGGCCGATCACGGCGCTGGCCACGGCGATCCAGGCGAGCGAGGGTGCTAGCGTATAACCGAGCAGCGCGGTACCGGTGAGCAGGCAGCTCAGGCTGAGCAAACGGCCAATCCCCAACCAGCGCCCCATGCGCGCACTGAAAAAACCGCTCAATGCCGCACCCAGGGTCGCCGCCAACACGATAATGCCGTTCGCCGCGAGCGGCTGATTGAGATCAACCCGCATAAAGGGCCATGCGATGCCCAGTAAAGCGTCGGGGAGACCGAGCGAAATAAAAGCGATAAAGGCCAGCATAAGCAGGTAAAAACGGGTACGCATAAGATGGGTCCGAGTGATGGGTCGTTGGCTGTCGGCCCGGTCGATACGGTACGGCGAGCTGGGAGGCCTAATCATACTGATCACCTTTTGCGATTGCACGCAGGATGGGCGGTCAGGCTTAAATCGACGAGCCGGGTCGACGCGAATTTTGTGACTTTCTGCTGTTCCCATGGCGCCTCAGGCTCGTAAAATAGAGCCCTATGCACAGCGAAGGAGCAGTGGCATGACGACGTCAAGCATGATCGTGGTAATGGTTTTCATCTTCGGTGCGGGCTCTTGGTTGATTCTGCAGCAGGTCAGAGCATTAGCCCGTAGTGCCGCCGATACCGAGGAACAGCTGGGCCGACAGGTTGCCGAGCTGGAACGGCGAGTACAGACCTTAGAACGCATCGTGACCGATAAGCGCAGCCAGCTCAACGATCAGATCGACAGTCTATAGCAACGCTCCAATCGGCCCCCGCCTTACCAGCTAAACAACCGGTTGGCATTTTGATAGGACTGTTCCAAAACCTCTTCGACGCTAACTGCCTTTACTTCGGCTATCTTTTGAATAATAAAGGGCAGGTATTTGGGTTGATTGGGTCGACCCCGATACGGGATTGGCGTTAAGTAGGGCGCATCCGTCTCGACTACGAAACCCGACATCGGCGTCGCCGCTAAGACCTCACGCACATTTTCGGCCTTGTTAAAGGTGATGATACCGTTGAAACCAAGCATAAAACCCTCAGCCAAACAGTATTCGCCCAGGGCCAAGCCCGAGGTGAAGCTGTGGATAACGCCCTTGCCCTTCAGCTGACTGGAAAAGTTTTGCAGGATGGCTCGGGTGTCGTCATCGGCATCACGGGTATGGACCACGATCGGCTGATCCAACTCCACCGCGATGGCCAGCTGGCGCTCAAATACCGCACGCTGGATGGCTCGATCGGCATGGTCGTAGTGGTAATCCAGACCGATCTCCCCGATGGCGACGATCTTCGCGTCGCGACCATGACGCAACAGCTCTGCCGCCGTCGCCTCGGTAAAGAGTTCGGCATCGTGCGGATGCACGCCCTGGGTACCCCAGATCATCGGATGTTCGGTCAGTTCACGCACCCGCGCTAGATTGCTTGGCGACACGGCAATGGTGACGATCTTTTCCACATTCACGGCGGCCGCATCGGCAATCACCTGGTCGAGCGCCTCACCTTCCAAATAGTCCAGATGGCAGTGAGTTTCGATTATTGGGTGGTCAAATACGGGTATCTCGTGCTGTTTCTTACTCATTGGGCATTCGGTCCGGTCGCGGGCTGGTCGGCACAGTTTACCCATTCGGCGTTCAGTTGCCAGTGCACAGGCCAACTCACCCTAACCTTAATGAAGCGATCGCCAAAACAGGTTAGACTGCGCGCAAAATCATCACTGGAGTCCGATCATGCGCCGAGATCTAGCGTTCAACTTTTCACGAGTGACCGAAGCGGCCGCTCTGGCCGGCTATAACTGGCTGGGTCGCGGAGATAAAAACAAGGCCGATGGCGCCGCCGTGGAAGTGATGCGGGCCATGCTCAATAAGATCGAATTTGACGGCGAAATCGTGATCGGCGAAGGCGAGATCGATGAAGCGCCGATGCTCTATATAGGTGAAAAGGTCGGTACCGGCGTCGGCGATGCCTGTGATATTGCCGTTGACCCCATCGAGGGGACGCGTATGACCGCAATGGGCCAATCCAATGCCATCGCCGTTATGGCTATCGGTGAGAAGGGCGCCTTCCTAAAAGCGCCCGATATGTATATGGAGAAGCTGGTCGTTGGACCGGAGGCCAAGGGCTTTATCGATCTGACCCTACCCTTGGAGCAGAATATTAAGCTGGTCGCCAAGGCATTGAACAAGCCATTGCGGGATTTGGTCGTCGTGACCTTAGCCAAACCGCGACACGATCCGGCCATTGCCCTGATGCAGGGCATGGGCGTGCGGGTCTTTGCCTTACCCGATGGTGATGTCGCCGCCAGCATCCTGACCTGCATGCCGGAAAGTGAGGTCGATATGATGTATTGCGTCGGTGGCGCCCCAGAAGGGGTGATCTCGGCCGCGGTCATACGAGCATTGGGCGGCGATATGAACGGTCGCCTGATGTTACGCACCGAAGCCAAAGGCCACGATGCCGAAACCATAAAGATTGCCGAGAGTGAGGCACGTCGTTGTGCCGAGATGGGCGTTGAGACCGGTGTCGTGTATCAGCTCAACGATATGGCCCGATCCGATGATGTGGTGTTTTCGGCCACCGGCATTACCAAGGGGGATCTGCTGGAAGGTGTGACCCGAAAGGGCAACCTAGCGACTACCGAGACCTTGCTGATTCGGGGCAAGAGCCGAACCGTCCGTAAGATCCACTCGACCCACTATCTGGACCGAAAAGACGAAGATATCAAGGATGTGATTCTCTAGTCAGGCCGTTCTGAGCGGCGCCCGACTGACGGGGCCGCCCGCTCACCCTAATATCGCGCTCAAGCCCGCTTAGCGTTCGAACGGATAGCTCGGCCCCCAGGTCTTACGCAGCCATTCCAGATAGCGGGCTAACTGCACACTGTCTGCCCAACTGTGCTCCACGACCGCCAGGTGGCCAAGCCCAATGGCATCGTTTACCCGCTCAAATTGGTTGCCCCAGCCACGATTGAGCAGCACTCCGTATTCGCTCGTCACCGGTTTGCCGGTCTCGCCCCACTGGAGCGCATTGCACGCAAACCAAGGCGTTTCGAGTTCAACCCAACCCTTTGACCCGGAGATACAGGCCTTGGTCGGCAGGTGGGCATCCAGCCGATAGGCTAGGTGGGCGGTTTTGCCGTCGGCATAGGACAGCAGCAGATCCGCCGCTATATCGACCCCGGTTGGCCCCAATACCACTCGGGCTTGGGTCTGGTCGGGGTAGCCGAACACAGAGAGGGCCAACATGATCGGATAGAGGCCTATATCGAGCAACGCGCCACCGGCCTGGGCCGGGTCGAGCAAGCGGTGATGGACCTGACTCATATCATGGGCAAAACCGAAACTCGCGCTGAGGTGTTGCACGGTGCCAATACGCCCGGCGGCTACCTGCCGATGCAGCGACTGGTAGAGCGGATTGAATTTGGTCCACAAGGCTTCCGCGCAAAAACGCTGGTTGCGCTCGGCCGCCGCAAACACCGCCGCCGCCTCGGCCTCAGACAGGGCCATGGGTTTTTCCACCAAGACATGTTTACCGGCATTTAAGGCGGCAATGGCCTGTGGGGCATGATGGGGATGGGTGCTGGCAATATAGACGGCATCGATCTTCGGATCGGCCAAGAGCTGCTCGTAGTCGTCGTAGGCAGCCGTCAAGGCGTGAGTTTCGGCGAACGCCTGGGCACGCACCAGCGAATGTGAATAGACGGCTGAAAATCGACCATTGACGATCTGAGCCACATCCTGCAAAAACTGACCGGCCATATTTCCGGTACCGATAACGGCCCAACGTAGCATAGTGTTCCTTACCCCGGCGGGGCTTACCTGGCTTTGGCAGCCATTGGTGAAAGGGTCTGTCATTCCGACCCCGCTAGCAATGGACAGGGGTCGATCCTTATGGCGAACTAATAGCCCGTATTGGCCAAAAACTCCGTGGCTCGAGCTACCCGCGATGCCATGCTCGGTTTGTATAGCACCGACACCTTAATCCACGTTGCTTCTTGCTGATACCAACGATGGGACTGAATCCGCGATTCGGCATCAAAAAATGCATACTCAGCTTGCGGCCCCGAGAAGGTCAAAGGATCCTGGATCGCGCCACCGACTGCGGCACGATCCTGTGCCGCCACCAGGAGCACCAGCTCGTTAAAATCGCCGCTCAACGGACCCGTTTGAACCATAAAGGACATCCCTTTAAGCGTCAGGCCCCAGGCCTGGGTCGCACCGCTGTCCTGAAAGACCGGTTCGGCCTCCCAGCGGACCTTCAGGCCGCCATCAAGCTGCTGCCAATAGTAGGCCGGCGCATCGATTGGCGCCGATCGACTTGGCCATTGGGCGTAAAAAAACCCGATCGAGAGCGCGATTAGAATCCAGCCGGTGGGTTCTTTGAGCAGGCGGGGCAACTTGGTCGATGTTTTCATAGGCTATGCTTAACTGATCATTGAGGCCGCCATCATAAAGAATCCCGCCTGGGCTGTCAGGAGCGCGGCCAATTAAATGCATTCGGCGACGTCAACACAAGCCCTCCGCGCATTGGGCGCTCGAGCCTTGTGAATTTGTATTCTCGAGCGCGGCCAGATTACTTTTGCATTTTCGAAAATTCCGAGTCCAGGTCAAATCGCTTCGATGTCACATAGCGTTCGATCTGCTCGGTTCGTTCGACTATCTTCGCCATCCGAGCCTGTGCGGTGCGCAAGCGATCTGTTGGGCTCAAGGGATAGCGAAACATATTGATGGGCCGATTCTGACGCATATCTTCATCGTAGCGATAGGGCGGCGCCGTACTGTCGTCATTCGGCCGGGGTGCCATGGCGATCCAGGCGCCCAAATAGGCAAAGAACATCAATGAATTAAAAAATATTAAACCACCCAGCGCGGCTAACCGGATCACCCAATGATCGACATTGAGATGGTCGGCCAAGCCCGCGCAGACACCGGCAACCTTTCTGTCGCGAGTATTGCGGTACAGACCCATGCCGAATCCGTTACGCCGACGAGCCCACCAGTCTTCCGGCGGAAAACCATTGCTATGCTCTGGGTTGGCTTGATTAGGGTGTTTATGTGAACGTTTCATGTGCCCTCCTATTCCCGGTCTGCGTCACGCCGCCAGCGGGGGTTGCGATCATCTAAAATGGACTCCAAGGTGGCCATGCGGGTCGACAGGGTATCCAATGTTCGCAGCAGGTCGTCGAGGATGAGCTGATCTTCATTGGCCAGTCCACGACTGGTCTTACCCTTAGCCCGATAGTGCATGACCAGCCAGAGCGGCATGACCACGACCATAAACAGAACGGTCGGCACCATCATAAAGTCTAAAAATTGCATTTTTTACTCCCTTTATTAATAGGCTGCTTGGGTCACCCAGTGCGGCCCGGCAAGTCAACCTTATCAGCCTTGGTCGGTGCTTTTCAAATCCGCTTTCAGGCGCGCTAATTCGGCATTGATTGCCTCATCTTGGGCCAGGGATTCGATTTCATTTTTTAGACCTTGCTTATTATTTCGACCCAGATCGTCGGCCTCCAACTGACTTTCCATCGAATCCATCTTGCGTTCATAGTGCTCAAATTTTTCGAACGCGTCCTGCAGTTGCTCACGATTCAGCTGACCCCGGGTGCGCATGCGGGTGGACACTGTTTTCTGGCGCATCAACAAAACTTTTTGTTTGGCTTTGGCATCGTTTAACTTTAACTGCAGCTGACCAATTTCATTGCCCAAATGCTCGAGGTGATCGTCCAGGGCATTAAATTCCTGCTCTACCGCCGTCACTTCATCGGTTATCGCCTGCTTTTCGGCCAAGGCTGCTCGAGCCAGGTCTTCACGGTTTTTTCCCACCGCCAAACGCGCCTTGGCTTCCCAATCGTCGGCGTCATTACGCAGTCGACCGAGGCGACGCTGGACATCTTTTTTATCGGCAATCACGCGTGCCGAACTGGAACGAACTTCGACCAGCGTTTCTTCCATTTCCTGAATAATCAGTCGAATCATTTTTTTCGGGTCTTCTGCCCGATCCAATATGGAATTCAGGTTACTGTTGATGATGTCACTTAATCTTGAAAAAATGCTCATTGTTACTCTCCTAATATTTCATAATAACGTCACATGGCTGGCCGTTTGGCCTCGACCGACTTAGCGCAACGGCCAACGACCCAAGGCTTCGATCGCCAGTGCAATCAAGCCAAAGCCGATCAACCCGGCCCAAACCACCGTGACGGCGGCTAAGGCACTGCTGAGCGTGATCAGCCCAAGATACAGCGGTGTTCGTTGCGACATCTCCATCGTCTGAGTGCTCCCGATCAGGGTTGATTCGTTGTCTAACCTTATTCTTTGCTAATTGTTTTATTACGTCTGTCTTGTCTATTACATCTATAACATCCATAACGTCTATTACAGTTTCCATGCCAAAAACCTAAGCAGTTGATTTACAAGGCTATTAAGATAATGTGACCTATAGTCACTCGCATTGATTAACTTATTAGACTAAGTTATTTAGTCAATACGACGAAAAAGGCCTGCCCATGTCTGCCAACCATCAACTTCGACTTATCGGTGAGAGTTCGGCCTTATCGGATGTGCTCGACCAGGTTTCACGTGTTGCGCCACTCAATCGCCCGATCTTGGTGATCGGCGAGCGCGGTACCGGCAAAGAATTGATCGCGGAGCGTCTGCATTTCTTGTCGTTGCGCTGGCAACAACCGTTACTGAAAGTAAATTGCGGCGCGATCAGCGAATCCTTGTTGGACGCCGATCTGTTTGGCTATGAACCTGGGGCCTTCACCGGGGCAAACCGAGTTCACAAGGGTCGCTTCGAACGAGCCGATGAAGGCACGCTGTTGCTCGATGAATTGGGCAGCATGTCAGCTGCGGTCCAGGAAAAGGTGCTGCGGGTAATCGAGTACGGGGAGTTCGAGCGACTGGGCGGGCAAAAGACGCTGCAGGTCAATGTGCGCATCGTTGCCGCGACCAATGAAAATTTACCCCAGCTGGCGGCACAGGGTAAGTTTCGCGAGGATTTGCTCGACCGCCTGGCATTCGATGTCATTACCATTCCACCCTTGCGAGCGCGCGAAAACGATGTGGAGCGCTTAGCCGAGCACTTTGCCATTAGCATGAGCATTGAATTAGGTTGGCAGGACTTCCCTGGCTTCAGTGCCAAAGCCACCGCACAGCTGAAAAACCACCCCTTTTATGGCAATGTCCGAGAACTGAAAAATGTTGTCGAACGCAGCATCTATCGCTGGGGCACTCCGAGTGCGGCCATTGGCGAGTTGGTATTGGATCCATTCGACTCGCCCTGGGCTCCGGCAGCCAAGACCAGCCAGAGCGACCCAGGTAGCCATCTAGGCTTTAGCGAGCAGGTCGCCCGATACGAACTGATGCTCTTATCCCAAGCGCTCGACCAAAATGATCAACACCAGGGTAAGGCCTCAGATGCGCTCGGGCTGACCTATCATCAATTTCGCAGTCAGTTAAAGAAACACGGTCTCATCGGCAAAGATAAGGTCGGCTGAGCGGAGGCCGGACACAAAAAAGCGCGCCATCGGCACGCTTTTTTTGGGGCTGACGGGCCAATCGGCTCGTTAGACTGCTTCGCTGCCAGTTTCGCCGGTGCGGATACGAATAACCTGTTCCAACGGCTGGACAAAAATCTTGCCGTCGCCGATCTTACCGGTCGCTGCGGCATTGGTGACGGCTTGTATAACGCCATCGACCTTGTCGTCATCGATCGCAATTTCAAGCTTAATTTTCGGCAAAAAATCGACTACATATTCTGCACCGCGATACAGTTCGGTATGACCCTTTTGCCGACCAAAACCCTTAACTTCGGTCACGGTAATGCCCTGAACGCCTACTTCTGACAACGCTTCACGAACGTCATCCAATTTAAATGGCTTGATGATGGCAGTAACTAATTTCATAAATCATTCCTTAGTTTATTTCTTAACCCTATTAGATAAAGATCGGGTGTTACGCAATGGCACTCTTATGTGCAAGTCTAGCAGCCAAAGCTCGGCGCTGCCGACGGGCGGACTAGAGGTCGCTCGAGTGATGCAACACTCGGCTGACGATGCCATATTCAATAGCTTCGGCAGTGGTCATCCAGTTGTCGCGCTCAATGTCGATGCGCACTCGCTCAATCGGCTGCCCAGTTTGCGCCGCAATAATCCGCGCCAAGCGCTCTCGCATGGCAATGATTTGTTGCGCCTGTATTGCAATATCACTGGCCTGACCGCCGACGCCGCCAGATGGCTGGTGAATAAGGAAACGCGTATTCGGCAAGCAATAGCGATCTTCTTTAGCCGCTGCCAAAAAAATGTGCGTTCCCGCACTGGCTACATAACCGGTCCCGATGACCTTAACCCGCGGTGCGATAAACTGCACTATATCGTGGATGGTATCGCCCGCTTCGACGTGGCCACCCTGGCTATTGATAAATAATACGATGTCGTCGTCTGACGCTTCAGCCAAGGCCAGCAGTTGGGCGGAGACCTTTTTGGCCATCGTTTGGTTGATTTCTTCGCAGATAAGGACTTTACGCCCGGTAAATAGGCGTTCGCCAACTGGATCAAAGGTTTGTTCTGGCTTCACGGGGTTCTCCTGTCATGAATTCTATGCGGTCAGTATAGCCAAACTGGGCCAGCTGCACCGCCATACTTTTGTTTTAAGGTATAGAGGTTGACACACTCGGTCGGTCTTATCAGACCTTATGGTACCCCGTAACCGACATCAGGGTCGCGTCGAATTCGGCGTGGGTAATTGTCACATCAAAACCCTTGTCGCTTGCAGGTTCCAAATTTAGGAGACCGACTGCAAGCTTTCGAGCGTTTCCGCCGCGTCCATCCAGACCAGTTCGGCGCCATCCAATTCACCGCGCAACTGGCTCTGTTGCTTGATTAGACGCTGAAGCTTTTCTTTTGCCGCTGCATCATACAGTGTTGCGTCCGATAACTCATTTTCAATGCCTGTTAGGTCTTTTTGCAGTCGTTCCATCAACTGTTCGGCTTTTTTGAGCTTCTGCTGCACTGGCTTTAATTTTTCCCGCTGCACGGCTCTGGCCTGACGGCTGGCCTTGCGCTCGTCAGTGCTCTCCTCGCCGGCGACCTGACTCCGCTGCGAGCCGGTTTGCGGCGCCTTTAACATGGCCTGGAAGTAATCATCCAAATCGCCATTGTAGAGCTCTACACCACCGTTTCGGACCCACCAAAACTGTTCTGCGGTGGAATTAAGCAAATACCGATCGTGGGATACTAAAATTACTGCGCCCTCGTATTGTTGCAACGCCAAATTCAAGGAATCGCGCATCTCCAAATCCAAGTGGTTGGTCGGTTCGTCCAACAACAGAAGATTTGGCTTCTGCCAAGCAATGAGAGCCAATGCCACACGGGCTTTTTCACCACCGGAAAAGTTTTTCACCGGCTCGTCCGCACGCATGCCTGAGAAGCCAAAGCGGCCAACGAAATTCTTGATGTCCTGGTCTTTCGCGACATCATCGATGCGACGAATATGTAGATAGGGGCTTGCTAGGTCATCGAGCGACTCCAACTGATGCTGGGCAAAGTAACCGACCTTAAGATTCTGGCCGCGCGTGACCACCCCCTGCAGCGGTTCTAGGTCACCAGAGAGGGCCTTGATCAGGGTCGACTTACCGGCGCCGTTCACCCCCAATAAGCCCAGACGCATGCCCGGATGGAGGCTCAGGTTGATGCCCGACAACACCGTCTTGGTGGGATAACCTAGGTTGACGTCTTTGAGGCTGACCACCGGATCCGAGACTCGACCGTCGGTGCTAATACTCAGATCGTAGCCATGGCTCATCAACAATGGTGCGTTCATTGTCAGGCGTTCGAGCATCTTGACCCGGCTTTGCGCCTGCTTGGCTTTGGAGGCTTTGGCCTTAAAGCGCTGCACGAAGGACTCTAAATGCTCCTTCTGCTTCTGCTCTTTGTTGAAGGCTGCCTGGTGCTGTGCCATCCGTTCGGCGCGCTGACGCTCAAACTGACTGTAGTTGCCGCGATACAGTTGGAGCTTTTTCTGTTCGAAGCTCACCACCTGAGTGGCTACGCCATCCATAAAGTCACGATCGTGGGAAATAAACAGCAGTGTACCTTGAAACTGCTTCAGCCACCCTTCGAGCCAAAAACAGGTATGCAGATCCAGGTGGTTGGTGGGTTCATCGAGCAAGAGCAGGTCAGACGGGCACATCAGGGCACGGGCCAAATTCAACCGAACTCGCCAACCACCGGAAAAGGAATCGACCGGATTGGTGAATTCCGCCTCGGCGAAACCCAAACCGGCCAGCAATTGCTCAGCCTGATAACGCTTATTAAAGGCCTGATAGGTGTCCAACGCGCCAAGCTGCTCGGCCACGGCATGGTCGTCGTTACGGCTTTGTGCCTGCTCCAGTTGCTGTTCTAGCTTGCGCAACTGTTGGTCGCCATCGAGCACAAACTCGACGGCCGAACGATGCACCGCGGTAACTTCCTGCTCCATATAGGATAGCCGCCACTGATTAGGCATCAGGAAATCGCCTTGGTCGAGAGTCAGGTCACCCTGTAGCACCTTGAATAGCGACGTTTTGCCGGTACCATTGGCACCAATTACCGCAAGGCGCTCGCCCGGATTAATTGTCAGAGATGCTTGCTCCAGCAATGGCTTTCCACCAAGCTGTAGAGAAATATTTGAGAGTTTTATCATGGGGCAGGAGTTTACCAATGCGTTGCAACAGACGCCATTGTGGCGTTTCGCTAATCGAGTCTATTTGCCAAATAAAATAGCGCTGCTCGCCTGGCAAGACGATTATGCAGCCCAGGTGAACGATATAATCGCCATCGCCTTCGCCTTACAGCAAGGACTTAGCTTACCCGCCTGTTGGTGGCAAGACGACTCGGTGACTCACTTAAGACCCTTGATAGGACGCGTTCGCCACTACCGAACTGGCTTGGACGGAGCGCTTAAACGTAACGCCCTAACTTTTGAGTTGATGCTGGAAGGACTGGATATTCAGCTGCTACAGGCACTTTTTGTTGATGCGGAGCTTGGATCGGGCGATCTTGTCGAGCACTATGCACTTTCTTTGGGCGTAAAAAAGGGAGCTCTCGCTCCCCTTATCCAAACCCTGCTCAGGGTTACCGATTCAACTTAAGCGTTAGCGGCTTATACGTCCTTTTTTGAATCGAACAGGCTGCGACCTTCTGCCGCTGGGACATTGGCGGTTACGGCTGCTGCCGGCTGGTTTTCGACCGGCTTACTCATGCCCGTCGGCTCGGCAAGCGCCATTGGCTTCGCGGCTGGCGTATCTTTTTTCGCAGGTGCGACAGGCTTGGGGGCTGCTTTTTGGGCGATTGCCTTCTTAACAGGCGCTTTTTTCGCAACTGCTTTTTTAACCGCGGCTTTTTTTGCTACCGGAGCTTTGGCGGCGGCCTTCTTAGCAACCGGTGCCTTGGCAACCGCTGGCTTAGCGACTGGCTTCTTGGCAACTGCTTTCTTAGCGACTGGCTTCTTGGCAACCGCTTTCTTAGCGACTGGCTTCTTGGCAACCGCTTTCTTAGCGACTGGCTTCTTGGCAACCGCTTTCTTAGCGACTGGCTTCTTGGCAACCGCTTTCTTAGCGGCTGGCTTCTTGGCAACTGCTTTCTGGGCCGCGGCCTTGGCTTTAATGGCCGCTTTCATGGCTACAAGTTTGGCCTTGGTTGCGGCCTTCTTCTCGACAGCCTTAGCCTTGCGGGCGGCGACTGCGGCAGCTTTTTTCTCTGCCGCGGCGGTCTTTTTAGCCGCATCGGTCAATTTTTTCGCTTCAACGGCAGCGGCCATCGAACGGCGTTTAGCTTCGTCTTTACGGAGCTTAAGGATGCCTTTGGCAAGTTTGGCCGTTAGGGCGGCCTCAGTTTTGGCTGCGTTTAAAACAAGCTTTGCGGCGGCCTGCTCTGTTTTCAGAGCCTCTACAACGACCTTAGCGTCGGCGACCATGGCAATTGCCTGCGTCGCGGCACCGGCAGCTGCAGCAGTCTTTAGCTTTTTCGCCTTGGCAACGGCTTTCGTTTTTGCGGCGATGGCTTTCTTAACCTTCGCGGCAGCCGCGAGCACTTTCTTACTCTGCGCTGAAACTACTTTTTCTGCGCCACTCAATTCGCTTGCTTGAGCCTTCAACAGTTTAGTTTCGAGACTAACCAATTCTGCCTTTAAGATTCCCACTTCTGAAACTGCAACCTTGGCAGCAGGTGCCTTGGCTTTAGCAGGCGCTGATTTTGCAGCGGCGGCCTTGCCCGTTACTTTTTTAACAGTGGCTTTTTTTGCAACAACTTTCTTTATTGCTGCAGATTGAGCTGGTTTTTTCTTTGCAACGGCCATGACCTTGGTCCTCTTAAGGTAAGTGATTAAACTTTGTTAATTCAACTTGACACTATTTAGATTCGGCTTGAAAAATTCAAGCTTTTGTTTTCTCTTTAAATATTTTCATAACGGGTTATTCAATTTCATCAATCCAATCGACCAACTTCTGCCAATCGTTTATGTCAGCCTCCTGAGCATTACTTAGATCGTGAATGCCCAAGCCGTATTCGGAGGATCGGATATAAAATTGGGTATCCCGAAAGGTCGAAATGAACGGGATTTTTAGGCTTTTCAGGAACAGCTCGAGCTTCGAATATACCAGGGTGTTTTTTCGCACCCGATTGGCAACTACAGCGATCCGGCGAGGGCTGCTCCGATAGGCCGGTGTTAGAAAGAGTTCTTTAATAAACAGAGTCGTCGCACGAATATCGATGGGTGATGGGGTAACTGGAATAACAATGAAATCAGATTCGCGTACTAGATCGTTGAGCAATTGGCCGGTCAGCCCCGCGGGCGTGTCGATGACCACCTTGGTGGTGCCAACGGGCAGATTATGAATTTGCCAAGTACGAGTAACCTGTGTTGCACCCTTTTTATAGGCCGACACGCCATGAATTTCGGCGCGCGCCGTTTGCCGCAGTTGCAACCACTGAGTCGATGAACCTTGCGGATCAAAGTCAATAAGCGCGCATTGCTCTTGCCGGCAAGCAAATAGGCTCGACAAATTAGTCGCGATGGTTGTCTTGCCACTGCCGCCTTTGGCGTTTGCGATGAGGATCCGCTTGGGCGCCGCTGTCGGTTTCGCTAGGATGCGTGGTTCAGTTGTCAAATGTGTCGTTACCATGGTCACTCCATAAATGCCCAGCTATGCTAACAGATTTTTACTTGTCAAAAAGCATATAGATAACCATTTGAACCAATCGCCACCAAATTACCCTGATACCAGCCAATATCCAGCACAATCGCGCTTTTAAATGCTTGTTTACCTTCGGTTCCCAGCTTCCATGTTTGACTTTTTTTACCATTTGTCGCATTAAATTCGAATATATTTCGGTGCGTTGTGCCCACTAAAAGTCTATTTTCCCCGACAAAGCGACCGCTATAGAGTCGGAATTTTGCTGTTCGCAGAGTCGAAATTCTGGTGTAGGATTTCAGATTCCATATTTCAGCTTTCTCATTGGCTGGCACTATCAATGCTTTTTTGCCACTCGGACTCAAGGCTACCAATGGCACCTGATTGGAATATTTAAACTCTCGGAGCATGCTGCCATCACCAATATTCCAAAGCCGCGCACTACTGTCTTCCGAACCGGTTAGCACAATACCTGCATCGATATTTAGTGCCACGGACACAACCGGTCCCTGATGGATAAACTCTCGCAAAAGGCCGCCATTTTGAACATCAAATAATAACGCGCTGTTATTGGCCAGACCTAGCATGGCAAACCGTCCGTCGGAGGACAGTGCAACGGCCTCAATTTTTGCCGGTGCGGACCAGAACCAAATCGACTCACCGGTCGTTGTGTCCCACAAAACGAGGTTGAAGTAATTCGCGGTTACGGCAAAACGTCCATCAGACGAAATGTCGCTGTAAAGAATTTCGGTTAGATAACCCTCACGGTGATTCCAGTTAAAACTGCGGCCTTTTTTTTCCAGATCCCAGTACGAACCACCGTGCAGATAAGACCCCACGACAGCTGATTGGCCGACCTTATCGATGGCGGCGGAATAGATGCCCTGACTGGCCAATTGCACTTTTGAACTTGGCCCTTGTGGCAGACAGCCATTTAGCAGCATGATCCAACACAAGGTAAAAAATAGAGTTATCGGCTTCATAATTGGCAACAGTCAGCGATCGTTGCGGACAGTGTAGCACCGCCCGAACTTGGAACGAAGAAAGATGCCGTTAAGGCCGGCCAAGGTTGCTGAGCAGAGTAGGGGTCGAGCTAGGTAATGAGCCGATGGCTTCGGACAGATTAGGGTGGATCTATTATTGCCAAGCGCCATCGACCGCGGGGCGGTCTTGCAACCCATAATTATTAAATTATCCAATAGCAAGCGTGGCCCACCAAACGGGTCACTGCCTTGTGAGCGGTTAGGCCAAGGTCTTTTGATGTGCGGTGTGCAGTCGCGCTATGAGCTGATCTTCCATATCGAATCGCTCGCTCATCTTTTCACCTAAGGATGATAGATCACCATTGAGGTTGACGATGTTGGCCTCGACCAGATCAATTGACGCATACTTATCATTAAAATTGAGCAAGCGCTGTGTTGTCAGTTCAATTTGTGGGTACAGCTCATGGGCCAATTCCAAACCACCATCGTCATACTCCTTGGCTTCGCGAAATAACTGCTCATAAATCTCAAAATGGCCTTCGGAGATATAATCGACCAGCTGTTGACTGAAAATCTGCAGTTGTTCTGCCAGATTTTCTTTCCCTTGGGCCTCTTGAATGGCAAAAAAACTGATCAAGGCCTGTTGCCGATCGGACAACCAGCGATCGATCATTTCATGTGTACCACCCCAACGCTCTTGAGCTGTTTTACAGTTTTCCAACATATGGATGACCTATTCTCGCTGCTAATGACGGCATCAACACAACGCCGTAATGAATGTCCTATGAATACAATATAGGCTCAGTAAGGCCTTCAGACAACCAACAAACGCTTTTTATGCCAGCTTTTCAAACGTGTGGGCACTGACAGAAACACCACGTTAGCCTATACTTCTTTATTTGTCAGCGCAGAGAATTTTATGTTGTCACGATGCTTTAAAAACAGATTTCGTTTTTTTGCCTTGAGCTGTGCCGTAAGCATGGGTTTTTCCTTTGCCGTAGCCGCAGACCTACCCCCCGGAACGGCCTATGTCGAATTGCAGCCGGCCTTTACGCTGAATTACGGGCAAACCACTAAGGTCCGATATCTGCAAGCGGCCGTTACCCTGCGAGTGCGCGACGAACTGGCGGCAGTTGTGGTGGCGGTCCATCTAGATGCAATCCGCCATGAGATTATTATGCTCTTCGCTCGGCAATCGGAAGAAACCGTGCGCAGCAGTGTCGGTCGAGAAGACATACTCGAGCAGGCGCTTGAGGCTGTGCAGGCATTAATGATTAAGGAGACGGGCGAGATTCTGGTTGATCGCGTCTTGTTTACCTCTTGGGTGGTTCAGAGCTAACCAGCGCCCATTCAACAGCGGCTTAAAGCCGCACATCCTGGCAAGGCTCTGGTCAGCAGCCCTTGCCAGCGACAGGTTACTGACGCAGATATTCGGCCAAAAAATCATCGAAAGTGCCGCTGTCGTTTGCCTCAATATCCCGTTGTCGACCGACGCTAGCAGCCGTCTCGCGCTGCCAAAAGGCCACCTGCTCCGGCGCCAAGGGCTGACTAAAATGCGCCGCAAATTGAGCCGACTGCTTTAGGCTGAAATTCAGGTAAGATGATTGTTCTGTAATCTGCGCTAAGACCTGATGTGACGGCGTCAATCTGACATCATCGATCTTGTCTTGCTGCTGCTGGCAGGCTTTCTGGTAACAGTCAGTGCCGGTCTTTTTATCGATCGTGACGGCGAATTCGGCTATCGACTCCATCAAGGTTTGGGCTAATGCCGGTAACAGCTGATCACGGCCGCCATGGCGTATGGTTAAATTCGGGTCTCGCCCGTTCAGTGCCACACGCTCGCTATTACGCTGGACCTGCTGGCATTCGAGCGTCGAAATCTCCGGGCTATCTTGCACTAAACACCAGAGCAAAAACAAATCAACAAAATCAATCTGGCCTTCATCGATACCCAGTGGCAGCAATGGGTTGATGTCGAGGCAGCGCACCTCTATGTACTCAACGCCCCGATACCGCAAGGCATGGAGTGGCTTCTCACCTGAGTAAGCAACACGTTTGGGGCGGATATCACTGTAGTATTCGTTTTCGATTTGCAGCACGCTGGTATTAAGCTGTTGATACTCACCTTGCGCCATTAGACCCATCTGTTCGTATGCGGAATAGGGTGTTTGAATGGCATTGGAGAGAGTTTCGGCATAACTTTCCAGTGAATTAAAGCACACAAACAGATTCGCCTGCGCCTTGTTGGAATACCCCAGATCACTCATCCTCAGGCTGGTCGCATAGGGAGCATAGAGACTCTGTTCACCCAAAGGCGTCAGGTCGGCTGAGCTATGGTCGAGAAAGCTGCTATCAGCCGCGGGTGAGGCACCGAATAAATAAAGCAAAAGCCAACTGTGGCGGCGGAAATTTCGAATCAGACCAAAGTATTCGTTAGTCTTAAACTCGGTCAGGTCACCCGTTTTATGATTCACCAGGGCCCATTGTCGCCAAAATTCTTCACTCAGCGACCAGTTGTAATGCACCCCTGCGATGGTCTGCATTTTCCGGCCGTAACGATGCCATAGACCGTGTCGGTAGATGGTTTTTAGGCGCCCTATATGGCTATTGCCATACTGTGCGATAGGGATCTCTTCCTGCGCAGGCAACAGCGACGGCATGCTGCCAGACCACAACCATTCGTCATCTAGGTGGCTGAACGAAAATCGGTGTAAGGCATCGAGCTCGTTTAGCAGCCGGCCTTTGTCGCTGTGCACACCGGTAATGAACTCCATCAGACTTTCCGAGTAATCGGTAGTAATCGATTTGTGGGTCAAGGCCGAGCCCAGACTCTCCGGATGGCCAACTTGGCTGATCTGGCCGGCTTTACTGACCCGTAAGGCTTCGCGCTCGATGCCACGCTGAAAGGTGAAAGCATTACTGTGTAAGTCTTTAAGCAATTTGAGACGGGTAATGGCAGGCAAGGTGGCGCCCTCGATAAATGTAGCTAAAGTATGGGGCTGAATCGGGATAGATCAAGCTGAGGCCGATCTATTCCATTCATCAGCCACCGGCTGGCGGAGTGCGGGCGAATTAGCGCCGCGCACCCTTTTTAAGCGCCTGATCAAACAGCGCGTCTAAGGTGCTGGCGGGCGCAACGGGCGCCTTGGCTTGGTTGCGGCTGCCGCCGCGTCGGTTAGCACTGCGCTCACCCCCGGGCGTCGCCGAATCCGGTTCGCTTTGGGCATCATCGTCGAGTCGCATCGACAACCCAATGCGCTTGCGCTGGGCATCAATTGCCATGACCTTAACCTTGACGATATCACCGGCCTTAACAACTTTTGCCGGGTCCTCGACGAAACTGTGGCTGAGGGCGGAAATATGCACCAAACCATCTTGGTGCACCCCAACATCGACAAAGGCGCCGAAGTGCGTGACATTTGTGACCACGCCCTCTAAGACCATATTCAAACGCAAATCTTTTAACTGCTCGACACCATCCTGAAACACGGCAGTCTTAAATTCCGGTCGCGGGTCGCGCCCCGGCTTATCCAACTCGGCAATAATATCCATTACGGTGGGCACACCAAACTGCTCATCGGTGTAGTCACTGGCATTTAAAGCCTTAAGAAATTTACTGTCGCCGATAAGGTCGTTAACCGCCTTGCTGCTGGTTTTCACGATGCGATGCACCAGGGCATAGGCCTCGGGATGGACACCAGAACGATCGAGTGGATCGGTGCCGTTCATGATGCGCAAAAAACCGGCGGCCTGCTCAAAGGCCTTGGGCCCCAGTCGTGGCACATCTTTCAGCTGCTTGCGCGAGGCAAAGGCGCCGTTGCTGTCTCGAAACGCCACTATATTGCTGGCAATGGTTAGGTTTAGACCGGACACTCGTGCCAACAAAGGAGCCGATGCCATATTCAGATCGACACCGACTCCGTTCACACAGTCTTCGACCACGGCGTTCAATTGACGCGCCAGAGCAACCTGAGAAACATCGTGCTGGTACTGTCCGACACCAATGGCTTTGGGGTCTATTTTCACCAACTCGGCCAACGGATCCTGTAACCGGTGAGCGATTGATATGGCACCGCGGATGGTTACATCCAAGTCGGGGAATTCCTGTGAGGCATACTCAGAGGCGGAATAGATCGAGGCGCCGGATTCATTGACCATTACTGGTTCGGCTTTAATGGCCGGATGCTTCTTGAGCATATCTTTTACGAACCGTTCGGTCTCGCGACTGGCAGTGCCATTACCGATGGCAATCAATTCAATGTCGTATTTCAGGCACAGAGCCGAGAGTACCTTTTCTGCATCGGCGATACGATTCTGTGGCGCGGTCGGGAAGATCGCGCCATGATCGAGCACCTTGCCGGTGGCATCGACCACGGCAATCTTGACCCCGGTACGCAACCCAGGGTCCAGACCGATGGTGGCACGTGGACCGGCTGGCGCGGCCAGCAATAGGGCTTTCAAATTTTGGGCGAAGACGTCGATGGCCGACTGTTCAGAACTTTCCCGGATTTGGCCGAATAGGTCGGTCTCGATATGGGTCAGTAACTTGATGCGCCAAGTCCAACGGCACACGTCGAGCAGCCACTTATCTGCCGGCCGCGACTGATCTTCGATACCAAAGGTTTCGGCGACCATCAATGCGCCAGCACCAGCACTGCGCGGATCTTCGTCAGGCAACACCAAGGCTAGGCTAAGGCAGCCCTCGTTACGCCCGCGAAACATCGCCAAAGCACGATGACCGGGCACCTTATTGAGGGCCTCGTCGTGTTCGAAGTAATCTTGGAACTTAGCGCCATCCTGTTCTTTGCCGGCAATCAGGCGCGCCTGAATCTGACCAAACTGCCACATATATTGGCGCAACTTGCCCAGCAGGGCGGCATCTTCGGCAAAGCGCTCCATCAATATATAGCGCGCGCCATCCAGCGCCGCTTTGCTATCGTTTATCTCCGCCTGCGGGTTCAGATAGGCCGCGGCCTGGAGTTCCGGGTCGAGCATTGGGTCAGCGAGCAATGCCTCGGCCAGGGGCTCAAGACCGGCCTCTCGAGCAATCTGCCCCTTGGTACGGCGCTTCTTTTTGTAGGGCAGGTAAAGGTCTTCCAATTCCGTCTTGGTTTCAGACTGCATTATGGCCCGTCGCAGCGGATCGGTCAGCTTACCCTGTTCGTCGATGGTGGCCAGAATGGACTTACGGCGATCCTCAAGATCGCGTAGATAGCGCAGTCGATCTTCCAGGGCGCGCAACTGTATGTCGTCCAAACCGCCCGTTACTTCCTTACGGTAACGGGAAATAAAGGGTACGGTGGCGCCCTCATCGAGCAGGGCTACGGCCGCAACCACCTGCCGATCCTGGACATTGAGTTCACGGGCAATTTTTTGTTCAATCTGCGACATGGGTTTCCTTGGGCTTAGCGGTTAACCAGATAATGGCTGTTATAATTGGTAAAAAGAGGTTCGAATGCAAGCCTTCATATACTCGTTAACTCCATGATTCCAAAGGTGAAACAAAGCAAGCCTGGGCATGCCTCATGGGGCGCCCTAGGGGCGCGCTAAGCTGACCGAGAGGACCATCGTTGAGGGTGCCTTTTGCGGAACCACGGCTCTAGCATGAAGGATCATTGCATGAATTAATCAAAGTTCTATTGTCTTTTTGGCGAACTTTGCAATAATCGGCCGAGGAATGTGACTCCATTTGAACTAAAACTAAGGGAAATCCCAATGGCCAAGAAAACAACTGCCTTGAAAGAGCGGCTGACAAAAACGCAAATTCTTACCGAAATTGCCGACAATACCCAGATGAGCAAGAAGGACGTGCAACTGGTACTCGACGAATTGTCAGACTTGATCGAGCGCCATATTAAGAAACGTGCCGTGGGCGAATTTGTTTTACCGGGCCTAATGAAGATTCAGACCGTTAAGAAGCTGGCACGCAAAGCCCGCCCAGGCGTCAATCCCTTTACTGGCGAAGAAATTATGATTGCCGCCAAGCCGGCGACCATCACGGTTAAGATTCGCCCATTGAAAAAATTAAAGGATATGGCGATCTAACAAAACGGATAACATATTATTGGCTTTCGTCTTTGAGAGGCCTATCCTAAATTTTTTTTCGTTTGCCCTAAGGTTAGGATTTTGACGCCCGAATTGCCCAAGCAACGCCCCCTCGACCGAATCGACCTGAAAATACTCAAGGCCTTACAGGATAATGCGCGCCTGTCCTATGTCGAGCTGGCGCAGCGAGTTGGGCTGTCGACTACACCTTGCCTTGACCGGGTCAAGCGGCTCGAAGGGTCGGGTTATATCCAAGGTTACCACGCCAAACTGAGCACCGAGGCCCTAGGCCTCGAGCTTTTGGTGTATTTAGAAATTACCTTGGTGAGCCAATCACCGGAAACCTTTCAAGCCTTTCATGCCGCTACCGAAAAAATTGCTTATGTGCAGGAATGTCATCTTATTTCCGGACAATCTGATTATCTATTAAAGCTGCGCTTGCCCGATTTAAAGAGTTACCGAAAGCATCTCGGCGACCTGCTGCTGGCCTTGCCCCACGTGCGGGAGTCAAAAAGCCATATTGTCATTGAAGAAACCAAGCAGAGCGCGATTTTGCCGTTGGATTTAATCGCCCATCGGCACAAGACTTAGATCAACCCAGCCACTGCATCACCGCCTAGGTCGAATCCAATCGATTGCCCCCTGTCGGCCTTATTCGAGGTGCCCAAACGCCAAAAATCGGCTAGGCTTTAACAACGCTGAACCATTTGTGTCATTTCTTTAAGGAGCTTTACCATGAATCATTGGCTTAAACTGTCCCTGCCACTAGCCCTGTCGGGCGCGCTGATTTCAGGCTGCACGACCATGGACGCCTTTACCGGTGAAAACCAAATTAGCGGCACCTCAAAAGGCGCGCTTGCCGGCGGTCTGCTCGGTGCCGTTATTGGAGCGGCCACGGCGCCCAAGGCCGATCGAGCCAAACGCGCCCTGATCGGCGCCGGCATAGGCGGCGTTGCCGGTGGCGGTGTCGGTTTCTATATGGACAATCAAGAGAAGCAACTACGCGAAGAACTGGTCGGCACCGGTGTGCAGGTACGCCGCACCGAAGCAGGCCAAATCGATCTCATTATGCCTGGCAACATCACCTTTGATGTTAGCAGTGCGGCCGTACAGGCCTCTTTTAAACCGACCCTGGCATCGGTTGCCAGGGTCCTATCCGAATACGATGATACCCTGGTGACCATCAGTGGCCACACCGACAGCAGCGGCAGTAACGAGTATAACCAGCTTTTATCCGAACAGCGGGCTAGCGCTGTCGCCAATATTATCTTAGAGTCTGGCATAGTCTTCGAACGCGTCGCAGCGGTCGGCTATGGTGAGAACCAACCGATCGCCGATAACGGCACCGCTAACGGTCGTGCGGAAAATCGCCGTGTCGAAATCACCCTCGACGCCATCGTCGCTGACTGACGACCGAGCGACTCAATAGATCCTTCCGTCAAGGCAGCCTGGGCTGCCTTTTTACTATTTCATTCAGGTGACAGCGTGGTAATTATTGGTTATATCTCAGCGCTTGCTGCAGCCCTGTGCTGGGCGCTTAGCAGTTTGCTGGCCATCTCGCCTGTGCGCACTCTGGGGGCCATTCCCTTTAACGCTCTGCGCATGACCTCGGTGGCGCTGCTGCTTAGTCTCTGGCTGCTGCTCAGTCAGCGCTGGCATTGGCCCGAGCCAGACGTGCTCTGGACCCTAATGGCGTCAGGCTTTATTGGCATATTTTTGGGCGATACCCTGTTGTTTGTCTCCATGCGAATTCTTGGCCCACGCCTGGCCGGCCTGTTATTCGCATGCAATGCACCGATCAGTTTCGCTCTCGGCTTGTGGCTATTAGGCGAGTCTTACTATTGGCTCAATCTACTCGGTGTGGGCGCGACAACGGTCGGGGTGTTTTTCGCGATTGCCTCGCGCACCAAGACCGGCGGCCATCAGTGGGAGCAGTCGATGGGCCATGTCGGTCTGGGCCTGATGGCCGGGCTTGGCGCTGCCCTATGTCAGTCCTTGGGTACCCTTATTGTATTTGATACCTTGCGCGCCGGTCAGGATCCAGTCTTTGCTACCCTAATTCGTGTGGCCGTTGCGGTGGTGTTTTTACTCCTCAGTTTGTTGGTCCGGGGTATGTCGGGTACGGTTCTGCCTTACCGAGTATTGAGCTCAACAATGGTCGGGCAAACGATTCTCAGTGGCCTACTCGGCATGGCAGTCGGCATGAGCCTACTGCTCTATGCGGTGAAGCTTGCCCCCTTGGGAACAGTCGCCATCCTGTCGGCGACAACACCGGTGATGGTCCTGCCAGCACTATGGCTCACCACTCGGCGTAGACCTTCGGCGGCAGCCTTTGTTTCGGCGATAGTGGTCTTTTTGGGTACGGCAATGATATTTATCGCAGCCTAATGCGCTATGGAGGCACCCGTGCAGATCAAACAACGACTCTTTAGTGCCCTCACACCATTGGCCAAGTGGCATGCGCCCTTTGGTTACATCGGCACCGGATTGTTTGCGGGTTCGATCCTACTACCACTCGTTAATCCGCAGTTAGATGCGCAATGGTGGCTGCTCTGCATCAGCTTAAGCGCCGGCTTTTGGGCGACCTATGCTCTGCTCAAACAGATACAGGATCACCGGCCCAAGCCTGCGGGCCTGGTTGGCTGGTTTGTTGGACTGTGGCATACGTTGATTTTTTGGGCCTGGCTGCTGGTGGCATCCTTACTATTAGTGCTGGTGGTTAAGTTGCTTTTATTTGTTATTTTTAATTGACCTAATTCTCTAACATAAAGGTCACCGGACCGTCATTTTGTAAGCTTACCTGCATGTCGGCACCGAATTGCCCGCAGGTCGTTGCCGGGTGTTTCCGTTGAATGCGTTCTACTACCCGATTAAACAAACGTTCGGCTTCTTCTGGCGCAGCCGCATTGGAAAAGCCGGGCCTAAGGCCCTTACCCGTATCCGCAGACAGGGTAAATTGGGACACCACTAAGATGCTGCCCCCGGATTGGCCAATATCGAGATTCATTCGGCCTTGGGCATCGGCGAAGAGTCGGTAGTGGAGGAGGCGATCGCTGAGACGGTCGACGCTCTGTTCGGTGTCATGGGCATCGATTCCCACCAAAACCAGCATACCCTCAGAGATCTGCGCGATGCAGCGCTGCGCAACCTCAACCCGGGCATGACGAACCCGCTGAATAAGGGCCTTCACGCTTCACTCTCCGGTGAACCCAGACGCAGAGCGAGTTTTTGGGTGGCACCGATCAGGGCGTCTGTTAAGCCGACATCGAAAGCCGAGTGGCCACCTTCACGCACCAGATTCAACTCCCCATCGGGCCAATGCTGGGCCAGCGCCCAGGCTTGCTCCGGTGGGCAAATCATATCGTAACGACCATGTACGATAAAACCCGGGATACCAGCGAGTTGGCTGGCTGCCGCTATGATCTGATTAGGCCGCAAAAAGCATTGTTGGCGAAAGAAATGGGTCGAGATCCGGGCCATCGCGATCGCCGTATGGGTGGCCATATAATAGGTCTCGGCACTGACGCTCGGGCGAAACGAGGCATTGACTGATTCCCAGCGCGACCATTCCTTGGCCGCCGACACCACCGCCAGCTCGTTCTCACCGCGTAATAAGTGATAATAGTCTTCGATCAGATCGGGCCCGATACGCTTACCAACCGGTGCGATAAAGCGTTGCCACGCCTCCGGAAAGAACCGACTGGCGCCGGCCCGATAAAGCCAATCCAAATCCTCTGCGCGGCCCAAGAACACCCCGCGCAAAATCATACCGCGCACCTGCTCGGGACACTGCTGAGCATAAAGTAGGGCCAGGGTCGCACCGAAACTGCCACCGAATAAGACCCAACGACTGATCCCAAGGTGCGCCCGAATCTGCTCTATATCGGCCAATATTAGCGCGCTACTGTTGTGCTCGGTGTCGGCATAGGGTGTCGAACGGCCTGCGCCGCGTTGGTCAAAGATAATGATGTGATAGCGTTCGGGGTCGAAGAAGCAGCGCATCTTGTCGGAGCAGCCCACACCGGGACCGCCGTGCAGTACCAATACCGGTATGCCCTCGGGCGAGCCGGAACATTCTAGATATAGCTGATGGCCATGGCTGACCGGCAACATCTCGGTTCGATAGGGTCGAATGTCTGGAAACAGCGTTTTCATTTCGGTTTCTCCATCAACTCCCCTCATATTGGCACAGTGGTTAGGGTGACGCAAAAACTAAAGTGGAGCACTGACTTCGCACAGGCCCGTGCGTGGGCCCTGAACAGTGCTCAGACCGCCTTAGCGGCCTGAGCTGTTCATCAGTAAGGCCAACGCATCGGTGATATGGCTGGGCTTATGAGGCGGTCGCAGCAGGGTTGTTAGGTTTCCGTCTGGGTCCACAATCGCATAATTATCGCTGTGCGCTACGGTATAGTCTTCTTCACCGCTGCCCTCCCGAAAGTAAACGGCACCGAGCTGGTTCGCCAAGGTCGCGAGCTGATCATCCGCTCCAGTCAGGCCGACAAATTCCGGGTTGTAATAGGGCACATAAAGTGACAGTTGCGCGACTGAATCACGCTCTGGGTCGACCGTAACCAACCAGAAACGGACCCGATCGGCCAACCCCAATGCCGTTAATTGCTGCAGGGCGACGTTCATATCGGCCATATTGGTCGGGCAGATATCCGGACAATAGCTGTAGCCAAAGGTGATCAGATCCCACTTACCTTGCCACTGCGCGGTGGTAAAGGGGTCGCCGTCATGGCGGGTCAGCTCAACCTCGGGTACCAGCCTTGGGGTGTCAAAGTGCACACCATTGACCAGTTCAAGCTGTTGTTTCAGTGTCGGCCGATCGCCGAGCGTTTTCACCACAATGGCTAACACCATTAGCGCGATCACGACCAGAGATAGACCGACGGTCCAGGCAATGGATCGATTAGTCTTGTTCGTACTATTCATATGAGCTTACCCATACCAAGAGATGATCGGCGACCAGGCAAACCGGTCGACCAGCAGAGCTAGAAACAGATAGAGCAGGTAGCTGATCGAAAACTTAAAGGTGCTCCAAGCGGCATCGATCTGCTTGTCATACAGCAGACGGTAGCTCCATTGCAAAAACCGCACACCCAAGCCCAATGCTACAACCGCATAGATACCACCGCTGGCACCCAAGGCGACAGGCAAAAAAGACACCGCTAACAGCAACCAGCTATACAGCCAGATCTGAATACGGGTATAAGCGATGCCATGCGTAACCGGCATCATTGGCACGTTGGCCTTGGCATAGTCATCCCTGCGATGGATCGCCAGCGCCCAGAAGTGCGGAGGCGTCCAGACAAAGATAATCAGCACTAACAGTAGTGGTAGGCCAGCGACTTCGCCGGTCACCGCAGTCCAACCGAGCAGGGGCGGCATAGCGCCGGCCAACCCACCGATAACGATATTTTGTGGGGTTGCCCGCTTTAGATAACCGGTATAGATCAGGGCATAGCCAACCATCGATGCGAGCGTGAGCCAGGCGGTCAGGGCATTGGTATAGGCGAATAGAATGGCCATACCTAAGACGGTCAGGACGATCGCAAAGCTAAAACCAGTTCGCGGGGAAATCCGACCCGTGGCGATGGGCCGCTTCTGCGTTCGGGCCATGCGTTGGTCGATTTGCTCATCGAGGATATGGTTCACTGCGGCACCGGCACCGGCAAGAAATGCGATACCCAGCGTGCCCATGATCACCGCCACCCAAGGCACGGCACCAAGAGGCGCTAGGGCCATACCAACCCAGGCGGTGATCAGCATTAAAAAGACCACCTTGGGTTTGGTCATTTCATACAGATCGGCGATGAAGGCTTTAGTCGTCATCATCGACCCCGCCAAGGTTGACTCAGACATAGATTGGATCCTTACGATTTAACAAAACATTGATCAGGGCAACGGTCACCAATAACAGGGCGCCGCCCAAGTTGTGCAACACCGCCACCGATAAGGGCAGGCTGAACACCACGTTGCTAATGCCCAACGCAACCTGCACCGCCAACAGCCCGACCAGTAGAGCGGCCCAACCACGTTGACGCACCCCGATCAGCGCCCAGGCTAGCCCTAGGACGAATACAGAGGCAACGATTGCGCCGATCCGGTGACTCAGGTGAATAGCTGTGCGCGCCGGTACCGCCAACTTGCCACCCTCATAATTCGGCCCTATCGGATGCGCAAAATCAAAACCTGTCTCAAAATCTGCCTCAGGCCACCATTGGGTCTGGCATTTGGGGAAGTCGGTGCAGGCCAGCGCGGCATAGTTGGCCGACGTCCAACCGCCCAGGAAGATCTGCATCAGTACCACAGCCAGTGTCCAGGCGGCCAATTGGCGCGGCTTGTGGAATTGTTTAATCTGCGCAAAGGCACTGAACCGGTTGCCGCTCAGTCGCAAGGTGAGGATAGCGAGCAGGGTTAGGGTGGTAAAGCCCCCGAGTAAATGGGCCGTAACTACCTGGGGCCATAACTTCAGCGTCACCGTCCAAGCCCCGAAAGCACCTTGCAGTAACACTAGGCAGAGCAACAGCAGCGGCAGTTTAAGTGGTTGATTGTGCTCGCGCCGATGCCGTATGGCCATAATAACCAAGGCCACAATAAACAATCCGAGGCCGGTTGCTAGGTAACGGTGCACCATTTCGGGCCACGTCTTGGCTAAGTTAACCGGTATTTCCGGGTAGGTTTCGTTGGCAATGGCAATGTCGATTGCCGTCTGCGGCGCCCAGATATGACCGTAACAGGTGGGCCAATCGGGACAACCTAGACCAGCATGCGACAGCCGAGTAAAGGAACCCAGCACCACAACACAAATTGCCATCAAGGTGGCAGCCAGTGCCAAGCCGAAGCTTGGTTTTCTTAGACTCTTACGCATTCGCTCTATCCGATGGTCGATAATTTAAGGAGTTTCTTGAGATCACTTATTTGGGCACGGTAATCATGGGCATTGGTGAAATACAGCATAATATTGCCAAAGGGGTCAGCGACGAAGACGATATCGTCGGCTAAGTCTGCGGCCGGAATACGACTGAGCAACTCTGCCGATAGGTCATCGGTGGCCAGCGTTCGGACCTGCAGGCGCGGGTACTGGACGACTTCGTCTTGTGCCAGTGGCGTCTGGGTCAACAGCACCCGTTCTATACGCGACTCCAGCTTGCCTAAGGCGATGTGCATCTGACGTTGCTCATACAGGCGTTCGCTACAACTGTCCGCACAGGTAGGGGAGAGCTGAATCAGGGTCCAATGCCGCTCGGTACCGATCACGACTTCTGGATAACCCAGGTCGGTAACCGATAGGACCGGCGTCAACAATATGCCCTTATTCGAGGTCTCATCCGGTAACATTAGGCCACTGAAATAGAGCGCTGTGGATGCCACCAGGACCAGTAAGGGGGTTATTAAAATAATCAGCAATTGGGTCCGGCTATAACGCACAGCCTCCACGTCCCCTGACGACGATACTTCACTCACAATATATACCCCTCAATTATTTTTTTTAAAGCCGGCATATAGAAACATGCACAACAATACTACGGCCATACTAAACCATTGGATGGCGTAGGCTAAATGTTTCGCCCGCGTCATCACCGATGGCTGCCAGATATTCGGCCCGAGGCCCTGCTCTGCGCTGTCAATCAATTGCCCAAATCCTATCACAGGGACGCCAAGGTGCGCCTCTAACCAGTCTGTTGTTAGACCCTGCACCACCCAGCGATCGGTCGCGCCAGGCTGAGCCAGATTACTATCGACATCGAACAGGGCATTCTTCGGTGCTGGGCGCAGAGTCACGCGACCCGCACTCAGACCTACTGGCAGCTTTATCAAAGGTAATTGGCTTCGATCATAGTCGCCGGCCAACCAACCCAAGGACACCGCTAGATGACCCGCTGATGTGTTCACAACGGACCAAATTTCATAACCAAACTGACCTGCTAGGGTCTGATTATCGAGCAAAAATACCATCGGTTGACTGAACTGGCCGGTAACCAAGACATCTCGATACAACGGGATGGCCTGCCAATCGATTTGATCAAAGATCAGCACTTCAGCTTCGCCCAGGTCGAGCAGCTGCGCTTTATCAGCGGCTCTGGTAAGCTGCCAACCGCCCAGAACAATAAACAAGGGTAATAGACAAGCTGTAAAAACCCATAACCACAGGCCAGGTTGAAACCTTCCCGGCTGATTCGAATGTTTAGGAGCGTCCATGTTTAAAGTCATACTAGTTATATTAGTGATTGCAATGTTGGTGTCCTTATCCGGCGCCCTGGGATCGCTGTTTAACAACGCAGGTCATGCCGATCGACCCAACACCTTTAATTGGCTGATCCTACGAATAAGCATCGCAGTAGCAATGCTACTGGTGATACTGATTGGATTTGTTACCGGTGAATTGTCTTTCGGTGCACCATGGAGCGGTCAATATTAGGGGCAATCCAATGGATTGCACCCCAACACGACGGATCATAGGGCGTTAAACAATATACACGAAGATGAACAGGCAGACCCAAACGACATCGACAAAGTGCCAATACCAGGCAGAGGCTTCAAAGCCGAAATGATCTTCCGGGGTAAAGTGGCCCTTCAATGAACGTCCCAACTGAACCATCAACATAAAGGTGCCGATGGTGACGTGGGCGCCGTGAAAGCCGGTCAGCATAAAGAAGGTCGATCCATAGATACCGCTCTTCAATGTCAGGCCCAGTTCGTTATAGGCTTCGGCATACTCGGTAACTTGGAAATAAAGGAACACGACCCCTAACAAAACCGTCAGGCCCAACCAAATATTCAACGGTCGACGCTGCTGCTTACGCAAGGCATGATGCGCAAAGCTTAGGGTTACGCTGGACGTGATCAACAGAACCGTATTGAGCAATGGCAGATGCCATGGGTCAATAACGGCTTCAGCACCTGGGAACTGGACATTATCCGGGTTGCTCAGCATCGGCCAGCTGTAGCTAAAGCCTTCATAGAGGTAGTTGGTAACACCCTTATCGCCTTCGCCGCCGAGCCATGGACCGACCCAATGACGGATGTAAAACAATCCACCAAAGAAGGCTAGGAAAAACATCACCTCGGAAAAGATAAACCAACCCATGCCCCAGACGTAGGACTTCTTCAGCTGGTGACCGTTCAAGCCGGCTTGATTCTCACGGATCACCGTGGAAAACCAGGTGTACAACACTAATGCCAAGCCTAAGAAACCGGCAAACATAATCCATTCACCGTTGGAATCGACTTTCTGACTCGCGGCGTTAATCAGCGTTCCGCCGCCAAAAACGGTCAAAAACATTGATAAGGCCATTAAGATCGGAATGCGACTCTCGGCCGGGACGTAATAGCTTTCGTGTTCTTGAGCATGGTTGTCGCTCGATGCAGACATATCAGTCTCCAGTATTTAGTGTTGTAGTCAATCGCTGCCCTGGCAAACGATGCCCGGCAGCCTCTTCAAAGTCTTAACTAGTCTAGTAACGAGACTTCCATCTCCCCGGTGACGTCGAACAGGGTGTAGGTGAGACTGATCGTTTTCACCCAATCGGGTAGGTCAGGATCAATCTGAAACACCAAGCCCAGTTCGGCGTCTTCACCGGCTGCCAACGGCTGTTGGTTGAAACAGAAGCACTCGGTCTTGCTAAAATAACCGGTCGCTTCAAAGGGCGACAGGCTCGGTACCGCTTGCCCAACCATGTCACGTTGACTGGCGTTGCGGGCATAGTAGCTGACCTGAACGACCTCACCCGGATAAGCGATTACTTCGCTGTCCACGGCGTGAAACTGCCACGACATGGCGGCATTGTTTAGGGCCAAAAACTGCACCTTTATCGGCCGATCTTCCTGCACGACAAAGGGTTGCGCTTCGGCTTGGTCAAAACTGCTGCCGGTAATGCCGGTCCATTCACAAATTAAGAAATACAGCGGGCGTAAGCCGTAATAGACAAACAGCAACATACCGATCACCGTGCCAATAGACACCATTACGACCTTGATATGGCTACGTGGCGGTTGTTGCTGCTCAGTCATGTCTAGGCCCTTTGCTATTAATCAATTTTCGGTGGTGTTGTGAACGTATGGTAGGGCGCTGGTGACGCGACTTCCCATTCCAGACCTTCGGCACCTTCCCACGGTTTCGCTGGCGCTTTCTTGCCCGCTACAATGGTATGAATGACGACAAACAAGAACAACAGCTGACTGGCACCAAATAGAAACGCGCCCATGCTGGAAATCATATTGATGTCGGCAAACTGGGCCGAGTAGTCCGGGATTCGACGAGGCATACCCGCGAGACCGACAAAGTGCTGCGGAAAGAAGGTCACGTTAACGCCGACAAAACTGAGCCAGAAATGAGTCTTACCTAAGGTCTCGTTATACATCCGACCGCTCCACTTAGGCAGCCAGTAGTAAACAGACGCCATAATGGAAAAGATAGCGCCGGGCACTAGGACGTAGTGAAAGTGTGCCACCACGAAGTAAGTATCGTGATATTGGAAATCAGCCGGTGCAACCGCGAGCATTAAACCGGAAAAACCACCAATGGAGAACAACACCACGAAGGCTATGGAGAACAGCATCGGTGTTTCGAAGGTTAGTGAGCCGCGGAACATGGTCGTGACCCAGTTAAACACCTTCACGCCAGTCGGCACGGCAATCAGCATGGTAGCGGCCATAAAGAACAACTCACCGGCAAAGGGAATGCCGACGGTGAACATATGGTGCGCCCAGACGATGAAGCTCAACAAAGCGATCGACGAGGTGGCATAAACCATGGAGCTGTAACCAAACAGCTTCTTACGCGCAAAGGTTGGGATAATAGCGGACACGATACCAAAGGCCGGCAGAATCATGATGTACACTTCGGGGTGACCGAAGAACCAGAACAGATGCTGGAACAATACCGGAGAACCGCCGCCCGCGGCGTTAAAGAACGACGTGCCAAAGTGAATATCCATCAACATCATGGTCACGACGCCAGCTAACACCGGCATAACCGCAATCAGCAAGAAGGCGGTAATCAACCAGGTCCAGACAAAGAGTGGCAACTTCATCCAGGTCATGCCCGGTGCGCGCATGTTCAGGATGGTTGCGATCACATTGATCGCACCCATGATAGAACTGGCACCCATCAAGTGAATGGCAAAAATGAAGTAGGTCACACTCGGCGGTGCGTAGGTCGTTGACAGCGGCGCGTAGAATGTCCAGCCGAAGTTAGGTGCACCACCGGTCATAAACAGAGTGCTGGTAAGCATTGCGAAGGCAAAGGGCAAAATCCAGAAACTCAGATTGTTCATGCGCGGCAGGGCCATGTCCGGCGCACCGATCATCATCGGAATCATCCAGTTTGCCAGGCCGACAAAGGCCGGCATCACCGCACCGAACACCATGATTAAACCGTGCATGGTGGTCATCTGATTGAAAAATTCCGGCTGAATAAGCTGCAAACCGGGCTGAAACAATTCGGCACGGATCACCATGGCGAAGAGTCCGCCAAGGAAGAACATCGCGAAGCTGAACCACAGGTAGAGCGTACCGATATCTTTATGGTTCGTAGTATAGATCCAACGGGTCAAGCCCTTGGCCGGACCATGATGCTCATGGTCGTGATCGTGGTGATCAGTTGTAGTCGTCATAACAGACCTCCTATTGGCCAGCATTATAATTGAGAATATCAACAGGGGTCACAACGTCACCCGTGTCATTGCCCCAGGCATTACGCTCGTAGGTAATGATGGCAGCCATATCCACCTCACTTAATTGCGCGCCGTAGGCCGCCATGGCCGCGTTGTTGCGCGAACCGTTAACCACTATATCGATATGGTCTTCAACTGGGCCAAGCGCGATGACGCTGTTTTTCAATGCTGGGAACACACCGGCTATACCGCTACCATCAACCTGGTGGCAGGCGGCACAGTTTTTCACATAGGCGCTTTCACCCAGCTCCATCAACTCATCATAGGTCCAATCTTTCTGGGTGAGCTCGGCCAACTTGCGCGTCTCAACCTTCTTGGCGGCTAACCAGGTGTCGAATTCAGCCTGCGGCAGCGCTTCGACGACGATGGGCATAAAGCCATGGTCCTTACCGCAGAGCTCAGTACACTGGCCGCGGTAGGTGCCGGGTTCATTAATATGGGTCCAGGATTCATTGACGATACCGGGTATGGCGTCTTTCTTGACAGCCAATTGCGGCACCCACCAGCTGTGGATAACGTCGGCCGACGAAATCACGAATCGGATTTTCATGCCGATCGGCAAGACCAACGGCTCATCAACCTCGAGCAGGTAGTTCTCGCCCTTGGTGGTTAGGCCATTTATCTGGTCGCGCGGTGTGGCCAGGCTAGAGAAGTAAGTCACTCGCTCCGCGGCATCACCGCCAAGATAGGAATAACGCCATTTCCACTGATAACCGACGATCTCGACGGTCATGTCCGAATCGTCAAAATCGTACATCTTCTCGAGCGTGAAAAACGCACGATAACCGATGGCGATAACGACAATGGCCGGCAATATGGTCCATAACAACTCCACCTTGACACTTTCATGGAAGTTGTCGGCAACCGCGCCTCTGGATTTGCGATGCATCACAATGGAATAGCCCATCACACCGAAAACGATGATGCCGATGACGACACACACCCAGAATATCAACATATGGAGACCATAGACTTCATTGCTGATGTCGGTGACACCTCGGGTCATGTTCAGTTTAAGATCCGCTTGGGCCAAAGTGGCCAGCAGCGTAGCAAACAGCAACATGCCGCGACGAAACAGCTTAGTTGGCATATCTTACCTCTTACCTTATTTATATTGGGAGCTCTTTCAAAGGCGCGCGACCGTTATATCGCGCACCTCTGGGCAAACTATTAAGACTAAATCCCGGGCAGTATAAACAGTGTTTTTTTTAAAGCCCAAGCCTGATAACACACTGCTTTCATAGATTGTTGCGATATATTAAAATTTATTCAATTAAAACAATGAGTTAGGTTGTAAAAATGGACTGTATTTATTTTCACTTTTAGCGCACTTAATGACCGTCGGACAAAAAAACGCCCCAAAATGGCTCATTTGCACCCTATAAACCATCTCATAACCTTTGATTTGGTTAGAGATCGTTAATAAGCAGCGCTTCCACCGATGCACAGCGCTCGGCCAGTTGTGCATCATTGGCAGCGGTCACTGTGATATGGGCGATCTTCCGACCGGGCCGTTCGGACTTGCCGTAGTCATGCCAATGCAATCCAGGTACCGCGAGTAGCGCCTGCGTCTCGGGGCGCTTGCCAATGACATTATACATCGCAACAGGCCCAACGCTTTCGGTACTGCCTAAGGGAAGATTCATGACCGCTCGAACGTGGTTTTCGAATTGACTGCAACGACTGCCTTCGATAGTCCAATGGCCGGAATTGTGCACTCGGGGCGCTATCTCGTTGGCCATCAACTGACCCTTGTGGACAAAAAACTCAAACGCCAAGGTACCGACATAGTTTAGTGCACTCATCACCGATTCGACAGCCTGTTCAGCCAAGGCCTGCAGGCGCGGGTCCTGCATGGGCTGACTTCGGTGCAAGATACCCTGGCGATGCTCATTGCGAATCAGTGGATAAAACACGCAAGCGCCATTCTGATCGCGCACACCAATGCAGGACAGTTCGAATTCAAAATCAATAAAACCTTCCAGAATAAGAGGCACACCACCGAGTTCGGCAAAGGTATCGGCTGCATCTTGGGCGTCGCGCAGCACCTTTTGGCCTTTACCGTCGTAGCCCAGGGTGCGGGTTTTCAGAACCGCCGGCAGACCGATCTGACGCACAGCCTCGACCAGCGAGGCCTGATCATTGACTTCGGCGACGGGCGCCGTCTCAATGCCTAGGGACAGGAACAGGGTTTTTTCAGCCCATCTATCGCGTGCCGTGGCCAATGCCTCAGCCGGTGGATAGACCGGTCGGCTGCGAGCGAGCTCTGCGACAATGGCGGGTGGCACGTTTTCAAATTCAAAACTGATCACATCGGCAAACTCAGCCAATTGCTGTAAACCGGTCGGATCGGCGTAATCGGCACAATAGAGTTCCCCCACGCGGCCACCACAGGCTTGCGCGGACGGGTCGAGAAAGGCCGTATCAATGCCGAGCGGGCGGGCCGCAAGGGCCATCATCTGGCCTAATTGACCGGCGCCAATAATACCCAGCTTCACAGTAAAACCCCCGGAATCGGTTGCGCCAAGACGCGCTCAGTTTGCTCACTGCGAAAGGTTTTCAGCCGTTGCCGCAGCCCGGCATCTGCTAACGACAGGATACTGGCCGCTAACAACGCCGCATTGATCGCGCCAGCCTTGCCAATAGCCAAGGTACCAGTCGGTATTCCGGCGGGCATTTGGACAATACTGAGCAAGGAATCGACACCGCTCAGCATACTGCTTTGCACTGGCACTCCGAGTACGGGAAGATGGGTTTTGGCGGCACACATGCCCGGCAGGTGGGCTGCGCCGCCGGCACCGGCAATAATCACGGCCAAGCCGCGCTGCTCAGCACTGTCGGCGTAATCAAATAACAGGTCCGGCGTACGATGAGCCGAGACCACTCGGCATTCGTGACCAATGCCTAATTCGGTTAGGGTTTCTGACGTATGGATCATGGTCGCCCAGTCAGACTGGGAGCCCATAATTACCCCGACTCGAACCGGATCTGATGTAGCGGTGGGAGTTGCACTCAATGCAGCTTTCCTTCTTTACTGAATGATTTTGATAACTTGCACCGCAGCGTCAACATATTGCTCGTCGGCGGTGACCCGAGTGGACATTTCTTTGGGTTCGTTGACCCCGGTGCTCAACCGATCGGTAAAACCGCAGTCAATACAGTCGCGAATCAACACCTGTTGCTCTGTGTCATTCACCGCCATAATGGTATCTAGGGCACCACATTTTGGGCAAACCACTCCGGCAATAAATCGTTTCTTCATTAAAAGTTGCCAATAAAAGCGGCTAGTATACCCAGCCCAGACACGGACGTCATTGTCCAAATGGCTCGAAATGAGCCGGCGAAAGCAATTCGCCGACTTCCAATGCTAGCCCAGCGGGGCTACCAGCGCCGCGCTATCGGTCTCCCCTTCGGTAGGCTCGACCAATTGTCCGGTAAGCCATTCGTTTAGCTCAACGATGCCTTCTTTTTTCAATGAGCTGTAGGTTTGTACGCTCAACCAGGGTGCACGAGATTGCAATTCGCTACGAATTTTTAAAAAAGTATTTTTAGCCGGGCCTTTCTTGAGTTTGTCGGACTTGGTGAGCAAAATTCGCATCGGCATTTCCGCTTCGATCGCCCATTGCACCATACGATTGTCGAATTCGGTCATCGGATGGCGAATATCCATAACCAGCACCACGCCCTTTAAGCTGCAGCGTTCCGCGAGGTATTCACCAATATTTTCTTCCCAATCGGCCTTCATGGTCCGATTGACCTTGGCAAAACCGTAACCGGGTAGATCGACCAGTCGATAGTCCCCGCCGTTTAGGGTAAAAAAGTTCAATAGCTGCGTACGCCCTGGCGTCTTCGAGGTCCGCGCCAATTTGGAGTTACGCGTGAGGGCATTCATCGCGGAGCTTTTTCCGGCATTCGAACGACCCGCAAACGCGACTTCGGAGCCGGTATCGGCCGGGCATTGGGAATATTTTTGGGCGCTGATAAAAAAATCGGCGGAGTCGTATTTAATAGGTTGCATAGAAACTTTCATTAATGAGTCATAAGAGGGCGCTATTGTAGCTGGTTGCGGAAAAAAATGTTGTCCTTTGCTCGATCGCCGATAACCGCCTCTGGCCAAGCAATTCCTTCTCATCACTCGATCGACTCTATATACTGTTGCCAATTTATGCTGGGTCTCGTTTTTTGGGGCCTCAATTGATGAATAATATGGGATTCGACATGAAGAAATTGATCGTTGGCCTTTTCGTTTTAGGCGGTTTGGTTGGATTTACGCACGCTGCTGGTAATGCTGAAAACGGCAAGGGACTCACTGCAATGTGCGCCGGCTGCCATGGCGCGGATGGCAATAGTGCGGTGGCAAGCTTTCCAAAATTAGCTGGCCAAGGTGAACGTTATCTTTACAAGCAGTTGCAGGATGTAAAAGCCGATCGACGCATTATTGTCGCAATGACTGGCATGTTGGCAGCGCTGAATGATCAACAACTCGCCGACATAGCGGCCTATTACGCCAGTCAGGCCATTCAAGTTGGTCAGGCAAAGCCTGAGCTCGTTGAACTCGGTGAAGCACTCTACAAGGCCGGTAATGCGGCCACGGGTGTGCCTGCCTGCGCCGGTTGCCATTCTCCAAACGGCCAAGGTAATTCAGTCGGTGGCATTCCCGCATTGGGTGGTCAACACGCGGACTACACAGCAACGCAGCTGAAGAAATTCCAAGCCGGTTATAGTGCCGAGGCGCCTTCGAATGACGCCCGTATGAACGGTGGCGACGCGCGCATGATGCGCTCTATAGCTTTCAATATGAAAGACTTCGAGATGGCCGCCGTGGCCAGCTATATCCAGGGTCTTCACTAGCAGGCTCAATCTTCAGCTGCGGTTAAGCGCGCAGTAAAGATACTGAAAAGCGGGGACGCGAAGGCCTACCCCGCTTTTTTTGACCCCGCAGTTCGGGCACCATGCCCTAACCTATCAATTTTAAGGATTAATTCATTATGTTGAAGCGTTCAGTATCCATCCTGTTGTTGATGCTAACTGCTGTTTTCGTGCAAGCAGCGGAACCCCGTTTTGTCGACGGCACCCACTACCAGACCTTGGCAACGCCACTTAAGACCTCCTATCGCGGTGCAGAAATCGGTGAAATCATGGAGTTTTTCAGCTATGGCTGTATTCATTGCTACAATTTTGAACCGGCAGTAGCGCGCTTTTTAGCGGAAAAACCCGAGTCGATCCGGTTTACCCGCGTTCCAGTCATGTTTAATGAGCGACAGGCCCCCGAAGTAAGGGCTTACTACGTCGTAGAACTCCTAAAGCTAGGCACCGAGGCCCACAAAGCAATCTTTAATGAAATCCATGAAGAGCGTCGTCCACTGCGTACAGATGCCCAGTTTGCGACGTTTTTTGGGCGTTTTAATGTGAGCGAAGAAGCCTATCTGGCCAATGCCTATTCCTTTGGTGTGACCGCCAAGGTCAATACCTCGATCTATCTGACCGGCAACAGCAATATCTCTGGCACGCCGGCCATTATGGCCAATGGCAAGTACCTAATCGATTCGGCCGCCGTTGGTGGCAATGAACAGTCTATCTACGCGGCCAAATGGTTGGTTGAGCAGGACGCTCTGGTTCAATAGGATTGGCACGACCGGCCGGCTGGGTCATCACAGCCGGCAATCAATCCTGTGCTAGACTGATCCCCTGAAGTCCTTACTCAGATTAGCTGCTTATGTCATTGCCCTCTGGAATGGCCGTTACCCCCGTACTACTCGAATCCTGGCATCGGTTTATGCACCCGGATCCGTCCCAGCCTTGCGCCACTCTAAAGCTACTGTCCTACAATATTCAGGTCGGCATCCAGACTCGGCGTTATCCTGATTACGTGGTCAAGGCGTGGCAACACCTCTTGCCATCCGCTCGACGTGAGCACAATCTTCAACAAATTGCCGAATTAATTCGACACTATGACATCATCGCGCTGCAAGAAATCGACGGCGGCAGCTTCCGCACCCGTTACGTCAATCAAATTCACTACTTGGCCAAGGCCGCTCACAAAGACTATTGGCACCAACAACTCAATCGTAATCTCGGACGATTTGGCCAACATAGCAACGCCGTGATCGGCAATATTAAGCTCATCAATATCAACGACCATGCCTTGCCCGGTCGACAAGGACGGGGTGCTATCGCATTCGAGGTCGGAACCCGCAACCCGCTGCTGATCGTTGTGGCGCATCTAGCGCTTGGTCGGCGTCATCAGGATGAGCAGCTCAAGTATATAGGTGGACTGATTAGCCGCTACCGAAGTGCCGTGGTGATGGGGGATATGAACACCGACAGTTTGCGCATCTTGAACGACTCTCCGTTGAAAAGTGCCGGCCTAAAGGCGGCTCATGCCCGGGCGACCTATCCGAGTTGGCGGCCGACCAAGTGTTACGATCAGATACTGGTCAGTGCGCACATTAAGATCATCAAAATGGGGGTCCTGGATTTTGCCCTATCCGATCACCTTCCCGTAGCCATTGAGATTGAACTGCCGCAATAGGCTATCTGTGCGACCGCAAAACAATCTTTTGGTGTAAGACTATACTCAATCCAGGTAAACCCTTTAAGGATCGATTACATGTCTGACACGCATCTCCTGCTAGCCCGCGCTGCCACCAGTTTAACGCTGATGCTAAAGGGTTTGGATAGCCGGCTGGATCTGCGCCTGCACACGTTACGTGGACTTTTACGGCAAAAGGATTTTCAACTCGAGCAATTTCAAGCAGAAATGGCCGAGGTCGAGTCGGTCTATGACCTGCTCGAACAGAGTACCGAGCAAAATATACAACTCTATCTTAGATCCTTTAAAAGTCTTTTAGCCGACAGTTCGCCTGCAATTTTGGCACCCTTGCAGCGTTTACAACCAGTGCTCAGTGACCTGTTAAGCTTCGCCGAACCACTGGCGCACTTTGTCACCGCACAGCTGGCACTGCCGGCTCCCAGTATCGGCCCAGACGGTCAATCACGAACGGCTAATGAGCTCTCGGGTGCGCAGCTCGACGTCTTGCGGCACCGTCTAGCGGGTCGCTTTAAGGCCTTGTTGCAATCTCTAGTGGCTATAGGCCCTGATCCTGTTGCTCCGGCCGCACTAATGAGCGAAGTCGATAGGGTAGTTGATTGGCAGGCTTTAGACCGGCTTGCACATAAGACCCTTGACCTATTACAGGTCCAACTCAGGGAGGAGAAACTCGCCTTTGTCGATTATCTGACTGAACTCGATACGCGCTTAGCCCGCATCAATCAAATAGTCACCGCCGACTCACGAATACTCGGTGAGTTAAGGGCCATAAATGGATTGTTTAACCGCCGTATGAACCAACAGGTAACAGAGGTGAGGGCGCAGATTGATAATTCGCCGAGGGTCGAGGTGCTAAAGAATGAGCTGCTCGGATCACTCGACCAAATTACCCATCGCTTGGTTGAATACCAGGATGGCTATACGTCGAGATTGGATCAGCTGCAGACCAACACAGCTCAGATGGCTGGCGCAATCCGGGCGCTGGAACAAGACAACCAAGAACTGCACAGCAAGTTAAAACGCGAGCGCGATTTATCGATCCTTGATACGCTCACTCAGTTGCCCAACCGATTAGGCTTCAATAATCAACTCGAGGCGGAGCTGTCGCGCGCAACCCGTTATCACCATCCGCTCAGTATCGCGATCATTGATATCGATTTTTTCAAACGTATTAACGATGAGTTCGGTCATTTGGTCGGTGATAAGGTATTGCGCGTAATCGCCCTCGAGATGAAACGTATCTGCCGTGAGCACGACTATATTGCCCGCTATGGCGGGGAAGAGTTTATTTTGCTATTACCCCAAACGTTGCTGCCCGATGCCCATAGTGCCGTGGAAAAGATTCGTTATCGGGTCGCCCACTGTCGTTTTCACTTTCACAACAAGCCGGTACCGCTAACCATCTCCGCCGGCGTGGCGCAATGGCGTCCGGGCGAGGCTACCGATGCCTGGATCGAACGAGCGGATAGGGCGCTCTATGCAGGTAAACAGAATGGCCGTAACAGAGTGATCGCAGAAGCCGACTGAGGCGCTTTTGGGTCCCTCACCAAGATTACTCTACGGGCCTAACTCCTTCAAAAACCAACGGTCACAGCCGCTGTGTTCGGTGCTGATAATCGGTGCCGGTAACGCCATAAAGCCGGCTTTACGATACAGCGAAGCTGCGTCGGACATATTGGTTAGGGTCTCCAAATAACACCAGCGGTAATGTTGCTGGGCAAATTCCAAGGCCGTTTGCAACAGCAAGTGGCCTAAGCCATGACCCCGGCCGGCAGGGCTCAAATACATTTTTTGTAACTCACAGGTTTGCACCACCTCCGGCTTAAGCGGCGCAATACCGACGCCCCCGAGCAACTGTGTGCCATGGCTGACAACCCAATAGGCATGACCCGGGGCGCTATAAGCCTGACAAAGCGCCGACAGCTCCGGGTCCTGCCAAGCAAAGCCGGGCCGATCGGCACCGTGTTCAGCCAATACGGCGCGAATGATAAGTTCCACAGGCTGATTGTCCTGTGCTTGAATTAATCTCAGGCTGAAGGTCATGGTCCAAGCTTGCATTCCAATGTTAATGGGCCATCATAGCGACCCTAGTCAATTTTTACCTAACTTTTATGGAGCCCCTCATGGCGATACAGATTGGCGATACCCTACCCAATGTTAACCTCTACGAACTGTCCGATCAGGGCCCGGTGGCCTTGAGTACCGAGTCGCTCTTCAGTGACAAGAAAGTTGTGATCTTCGCCCTGCCTGGCGCATTCACGCCAACCTGCAGCGCCGCGCATGTGCCCGGTTTTGTCGTCAATGCCGATAAGATAAAAGCCCTCGGTGTCGATGAGATTATCTGTGTCAGTGTTAACGATGCATGGGTAATGGGTGCATGGGGACACCAGCAGAATGCTACGGCACTGCGTATGTTAGGCGATGGTAGCGCGGATTTTACCGAAGCCGTCGATCTCGTTAAGGATTTAACCGGCGCCGGAATGGGCGTTCGATCTCAACGTTATGCTTTGATCGCGGTTGATGGTGTCGTCACCTGGATCGGTATTGATCCGACGGGGTTGGATCAGAGTTCTGCCGAATCGGTTATGGCGCAACTTTAATTCAATCACATCGCTCTGTTTTCTGGCATCGATGACCAAGGGGAACCCATGTCGGTGGAAATATTTAACCAAACTCTGGCCAGTGTACCCCCCGGTCATTTTACCAGCTATGGCCGATTGGCTGATCTATGTGGTGTCCATGTCCGGCAAGTGCTGGCTTGGTTACGCGCAGTGCCTGAGGGTTCCACCTTACCCTGGTTTCGCATCCTAAACAGTCAATGTCGTATCAGTGATCATGCTGGGGCAGCTCGACAATATCGTTTGCTGGCGGCGGAGGGTCTGTTGCCCGATCGACTCGGCCGATTTCCAAAAGAGTTATATTGGCCTCCGCTGCTATCGTAGTACTATTAAGCCAATTAGTAGCGTTAGAGAAACGGCCCTTGTCCATTATCATTCGTCCCATCCGGTTAACAGATCTGCCCGCCATCGTCGCCATCCTCAATCCCTTCATTGAGACCAGCGCTACAACCTTCGATACCGAACCCTACACTGTCACTACCCGTCTGCCTTGGTTTCATCAGTTCAAAGACACCGGTCGATATCGTTGTTTTGTCGCCGAGACGCCGGACGGTGAATTACTTGGCTTTGCCAATAGCGGACCCTTGCGTCCGAAACGAGCCTATGACACCTCGGTCGAGGTAAGCATCTATCGGTCGCCAGAGCGCACTGTTTCGGGTTTGGGTAGCTTACTTTATGCCGAGCTATTTACCGCCCTGGCCGACGAAGATGTGCATCGGGCCCACGCGGTGATCACCTTGCCAAATAAGGCATCGATAGGCCTACATCAGAAGTTCGGGTTCTATGAGGTTGGCACCTTGAACGAAGCGGGGCGTAAATTCGGCCGTTATCATGATGTTTTTTGGATGGAAAAACGCTGCTAACAAAAGGTTCCACGTGGAACCTTTTTCATAAAAAAAACCCGCCGAAGCGGGTTTTTTTATGGGTCCTGGCCGACGAAAGTCAGCACTAGTAGTCTAGGTTAGCAACCGACAGGGCATTGGCCTCGATAAAGGCTCGACGCGGTTCGACATCGTCGCCCATCAGAGTGGTGAAGATTTGATCCGCAGCGATGGCATCCTCAATGGTTACCTTGAGCATGCGACGCGCCTGAGGATCCATGGTAGTTTCCCACAACTGACCCGGATTCATTTCGCCCAGACCCTTATAGCGCTGAATCTGGTAACCACGCCGAGCTTCGGTCATTAACCAAGCAATAACTTCTTCGAAGTTGGCGACCTCACGTTTCTTTTCATTGCGCTGAACATAAGCACCTTCTTCAATCAAGCCTTGCAAGATGGCTCCGAGCGCGACAACCGCAGTGTATTCCTGGCTATCGAAAAAAGTATAGGACAGGGTGTAGTCGGTGTTTAGGCCGTGGGCTGTCATCTGAACCTTAGGCAGCCAAATGTGGCGTTCCTTGTCTTCGGTAACGAATATCTGATAGACCGCGGCACCCGATAGGGCTTCGACAAAGCGTTCGTTCATCTCGTCGACCCATGCGGCCACCTGTTCCTGATTGCTCAGCATCTCCAGCGTCAGGGCCGGCATATAGATTAACTGTTCCAGTATAGGCTTCGGATACACCCGGCTCATCTTCTCAATACGCAGCAGTACATCTTGGTATTGCTTCACAAGAGACTCTAACTGAACACCGCCGATACCAGGCGCGCTCGGATCAGTAAAGAGCGCGGTGTTTTCAAGCGCTTGAGCCATAAGATAAACTTCTAACGCTTTCTCGTCTTTGAGATAGCTCTCTTGTTTGCCACGTTTAATCTTATACAGTGGTGGCTGGGCAATATAGACATAACCGTTTTCAATCAACTCAGGCAATTGACGAAAGAAGAAGGTCAATAACAGGGTGCGAATGTGGGAACCATCGACATCGGCATCGGTCATGATAATAATATTATGATAACGCAACTTATCGATATTGAACTCTTCCCGACCAATGCCACAACCCAAGGCGATGATCAGCGTACCTACCTCTTGCGATTGCAGCATCTTATCGAAACGGGCCTTTTCCACGTTAAGGATCTTGCCCTTAAGCGGCAAGATCGCCTGGGTGCGACGATCGCGCCCCTGCTTGGCAGAGCCACCCGCCGAGTCACCTTCCACCAAATAGAGCTCAGATAGAGCTGGATCCTTTTCTTGGCAATCGGCCAGCTTACCCGGCAGACCCGCTATATCGAGCGCGCCCTTACGCCGGGTCATATCACGAGCCTTACGGGCAGCTTCACGGGCTCGGGCGGCATCGATCATCTTACCGACGATGATCTTCGCCTCGTTAGGATGTTCCATAAGGTATTCCGCAAACACCCGAGACATCTCTTGCTCCACTGCGGACTTGACTTCCGAGGAGACCAACTTGTCTTTGGTTTGCGAACTGAACTTGGGGTCCGGTACTTTGACTGAAATAATGGCCGTTAAACCTTCTCGGGCATCGTCTCCGCCGGTCGCGACCTTGTGCTTCTTGAGCAGATTTTCAGCCTGAATATAGTTATTCAGGGTACGCGTCAACGCGGCTCGAAAGCCCGCCAAATGGGTACCTCCGTCGCGCTGGGGGATGTTGTTGGTAAAGCAGTAGAGATTTTCCTGATAGGTATCGTTCCACTGCAGGGCCACCTCGACCACGATTGAGTCTTCCGGTCGCTCGTAGGCAAAATGGAATACATCGTTAATGGTTGTCTTATTTTGATTGAGATATGCCACAAAGGCACTCAGACCACCTTCGTGATGGAACAATTCATCGTTGCCAGAGCGCTCATCCTTCAGCCGAATCGATACACCGGAGTTAAGGAAGCTTAGCTCGCGCAAACGCTTGGCCAGAATATCAAATGAAAACAGGATGTTAGCAAAGGTCTCGCCGGACGGCTTGAAGGTGATCGTGGTGCCACTGCCTTCGGCATCGCCAACAACTCTCAGTGGCTCTACCGCGACGCCATGGCGGTAATGCTGTTCATGCAACTTACCTTGACGGCGAATCAGCAACTTCAATTCCGATGAGAGCGCGTTAACAACAGAGACGCCCACGCCGTGAAGGCCACCAGAGACCTTGTAGGAGTTGTCATCGAATTTTCCGCCAGCATGCAAGACCGTTAAAATGACTTCTGCTGCGGATAGGCCGCCTTCCTCGAGCATCGGCTCGGTTGGAATACCTCGACCATTGTCCTCAACACTCACCGACTCATTAGGATGAATGGTAATGGTGATCTCGCTGCAATGACCCGCTAAAGCCTCATCGATGGAGTTGTCGACAACTTCGAAGACCATATGATGCAAACCGGTGCCATCATCTGTATCGCCGATATACATACCCGGTCTTTTTCTAACGGCATCCAATCCTTTCAGTACTTTAATACTGGAGGAATCGTAATTGTCACTCATGCTGATCTCCAAAATCCGTCGCTTGCCTGATCTGACCATGTTCCACGTGGAACATATTAATTCGGTCAGGATTTTTCCAAAAAGTCTTTAATGGGCTGGGATCGACACAGGTCATAAATACCTGGGTTTGCAGTCCCTCCATAAGGGCCCCTAACTTCTGAATATGATGATGATCCAACTCTGAGGGCAAATCATCGATTAAAAAAACTGTTGGCAGTGCCTGCTGTGTCTGTAAATAAAGACTCTGTGCAATTTTCAACGCGCAGACAACCAGCTTTTGCTGACCTCGAGACAAGAGATCGGCGGCATTAACCTTACCGATCTTAATGCGCATATCGGCCCGCTGCGGGCCTGACTGGGTGTAACCCAGCTTGCTATCACGCGCACGCTGATGCTCGAGAACATCGGTTAAGGGCCGATCCTTGTCCCAGCCGCGAAAATAATGGATTCGCAAGGCCGGCAAGTCGATAAGCTGGCTCAGTACCGTGTGAAAGCAGGGCACAAAGCCTTCTAAATAGCGCTTACGGTCGTCATCTATTCGATCCGCTGCGGTTAGGTATTCCCGCTCCCAAACGTCCAACTCAGAGCGGTTCAGTCTACCAGAACGGAGCAGAGAATTCCGGTTTTTAAGGCTTTTCTGCAACTTCTGCCAATCGGTGTGAAAGCTCGGAAACTGGTGGAAAACCCCCCAGTCGAGAAATTGCCGACGATCTCCTGGATTGCCTTCGAGTAATGCGAAACTGTCCGCATGGATCAGTTGCAACGGCAATAGATGCACCAATTCGGCGAGCGTTGTTAGGGAGGTGCCGTTAAGACGAATCTGACTTTGACCCTTTAAAGTGCGGCGCACAGCCAAACGACCTACTCCGGCCACGGTGGCCGAAATAAGCAGCTCCTCAGACTGGTCACCAACTACGGTGCGAGTCCGAGAAGCCTTGAATGAGCGGGCCATCGCTAACAGATGGATAGCTTCTAGGAGTGAGGTCTTGCCCGCGCCATTGTCGCCATAGAAGACATTGACGCCCGCCCCCAAGCTGAGTTGGGATTCCTGCAGATTGCGAATTCCGCTCAGCGATAGGTTTTCGATTGACACCTAAGCCACGCCGTCCGGCTCCTAAAGCCGCATCGGCATGACGACATAGGCCGATGCGTCATCATCAAAATCGGTCAGCAAGGCGCTTGAGTTGGCATCCGCGAGAATAAACCGCACCTGATCACCCTGAATCACATTCATCACATCCAATAGGTAACTGACGTTAAAGCCCACTTCCAGATCCGGTCCATCGTAATCGACCTCTACTGCCACCTCAGCCTCTTCCTGCTCGGGGTTGTTGGCCTTGACCACCAGATTGCCCTGGCTTAGGGTCATGCGCACGCCACGGTACTTCTCGTTGGACAAGATCGCTGCGCGACTGAAGATTGCCTTCATGACCTGCCGATCACCGACCATCTCCTTATCGCCACCGCGTGGAATCACCCGATCGTAATCGGGGAATTTGCCATCGACTAGCTTAGTGGTGAAGCTGAAATCGGCTGTGGTTGCACGCAGATGAGTCGCGCCTATATACAGCTGAACCATTTGCTGATCATCAGCAAGCAAACGATTCAGTTCTAAGATACCTTTACGCGGCACGATGACCTGCTTGCGCTCGGGCACATTGAGACCCTCGACATGGCGAGAACTCATGGCCAGACGGTGACCGTCGGTCGACACGGTGCGAACCATTGACTGGTTTAATTCCAGTGACATACCATTTAGGTAATAGCGCACGTCTTGCTGGGCCATAGCAAAGGCCGTGGCACCGATCAGCTGGGCTAAGACCTTTTGCGGCATCTCATAGTCATCACTGCCACTGTCTTGCTCGACATTGGGAAACTCGCCGGCAGACAAACAGGACAGGGTAAACTTACTGCGACCACTGGTCACCATCACCTTATCGTCCTGTTGGTGCACACTAATGATCGCGTCATCCGGCAAAGACCGAACGATATCGAGGAATTTTTTCGCCGGCACGGTAATTAAACCTTCTGTCGCCGGTTCCGATAAGGCTACCCGTCCAACCAATTCCACTTCCAGATCGGTTCCTGTAAGCGAAAGTTGAGTGCCTTCGACCTCTAAGAGGACGTTAGATAAAACGGCGAGCGTTTGGCGTTTTTCAACCACGCCACTCACCAGTTGAAGGGGTTTCAGTAGCTGTTCACGTGCCAGAGAAAATTGAATCATGAGGCAGTTATCCATCCGGTCATCAGGTGGTCAGAGTTCTAAGGAGATTGCTATAATCTTCGCGTATATCTTGATTGGTTTCACGTAATTCTTTTACTTTACGACAAGCGTGCAGCACGGTGGTGTGATCTCGACCACCAAAAGCCTCGCCAATCTCTGGCAAACTATGCTGGGTCAGCTCTTTTGCCAGTGCCATCGCAATCTGGCGTGGCCTGGCAATGCTGCGGCTGCGACGCTTGCTGTGGAGATCGGAGATCTTAATTTTAAAATATTCTGCCACGGTGCGTTGAATATTGTCCACGCTGACTTGCTTGTCCTGCAGGGCAAGCAGATCTTTCAAGGACTCCTTAACAAAGGCCGCGTTAATGGCGGAGCCGGTAAACTGCGAATTGGCAATCACCCGCTTCAGTGCCCCTTCCAACTCGCGAACATTTGAGCGGATACGCTGGGCAATAAAAAAGGCGGCATCAGCCGGCAATTTTATCTTGGCCTCCTCTGCCTTTTTTAGCAGGATCGCTACCCGAGTCTCCAGATCGGGGGGCTCAACGGCTACGGTTAAACCCCATCCAAAACGAGACTTCAACCGGTCTTCTAGACCGTCTATCTCTTTCGGAAAACGATCGCAGGTTAAGATGACCTGCTGGTTGCCTTCCAGCAAGGCATTAAAGGTATGGAAAAACTCTTCCTGGGACCGGTCTTTCTTGGCAAAAAACTGGATATCATCGATCAACAGGGCATCAAGTGAGCGATAGAATCGTTTAAATTCTGCCATCGCATTTAATTGCAGGGCCTTAACCATATCGGCCACGAAGCGTTCCGAGTGCAGATAAACCACTTTCGCCGCAGGGTTTTGTTCAAGAATTTCGTTACCAATGGCCTGCATCAGGTGGGTCTTGCCCAAACCGACGCCCCCGTAAATAAATAGCGGGTTGTAGGCGCCTCCAGCATTCTCGGCCACCTGTTGGCTCGCCGCTAAAGCCAATTGGTTAGACTTACCCTCAACAAACGACTTAAAGGTAAAGGACCGGTTGAGGTAACTCTGGACCTTGATCCGACCCCGTTTGGCCCCTGTTGTTTGGACCTCGAGGACTTCGGTCGATCTCGTACGCGGGTCGACCTCGACCCGGTCGGCGACAGCCGGGGTCAGGAGGCTTGGGTATTCTAAGGCCGGAGCTCGAGCACTGTCGCTCGACTCCGACCGACGTTCGTTACGAGTCGAATTGCTGCTGCTGGCGACTCCCTGGGCGCGCCCAGTGCTACTGGTCTGAACATCAATACTGACGGCGCCTTGGATCCCATAAGAACTGGCTAAGGTCTCGATCCGTTCGAGATACTTATCCCTGACCCAATTGGCAATAAATCTGTTTGGTGCAGACAGTAATAGGCCGTTGGTTTCCGTAGAAACTGACAGAGGTTTTAACCATGTATTGAACTGATGAGACGGCAACTCACTGCGTAGCTGTTCTAAGCATTGCTGCCATAACGCGTCCTGCACAAGCACTCCGAAAATACCAAACGGCCGATCATTTTAACTGACCCAATGAGGCG